>JAZSFD010000086.1:0-32172 GCA_045532035.1 Eubacteriales bacterium
GACAAAAGCGGTTTGTCGGAAGGAGAGACAAATCACATATGAGAACGCAGGGGGGCGAATCTCTCCCTGTAGGGGACGATGCCTACATCGTCCCGTTCAGAAATACATTTATAGCTTGTTTTGCGGGACGATGTGGGCATCCTCCCCTACAATTATTGCAAACGCTCATCTGTCAGCGGTGGATGAGGTGTCGGAATCAAGCCTATGGCAAAAACTCCAACTCCCTCAGTCGCTTCGCGCCAGCTCCCCCGAAGGAGGAGCCTTTTTTTCAGCCTCCCTCTTGAGGGAGGTGGATTCGCCGCAGGCGAAGACGGAAGGAGTCGGAATCAAATCAAAGAATAATGCGAGAGGGGCTATCGCGCCCCTCTCGCGCACACCCTCTCATTATTTCTTTTTGAAAAAGAAATAACAGTAGAAAATAATTATCGAAAAGGATTTTCCGATATCAAAAGGCTGCAAAGGTTAAAGCTTTTCTGCAAGGGTTTGTCGATATCGAAAGACGATGTCAGCACATCTGATTGGACTTCTGTTTTGCCGATATCAGAAACCTTGTTTTGGAAAAATGAGCGTATCAATCAGCCGACCTTTCAGGCAATGGAGGCATTATGACACTCCCTGTTTGTGCATGGTGCTAACAGCAATTATTGTAATACATTTTGTCAGCAAGCTCACAGCCGATAGCGGCTGTTTTTTCATGTTATACTTCAAAACTTTTTGTTTGTCAAGCTTGCACGAGTTGACAAAAGTTTCGCTGTTGTGTATAATGTTTTCGTATTCAAAACAAGAGGTGAAAGTATGCTTGCCAATTTCCATACCCATACAACCTACTGCGACGGAAAAAACACACCGTGCGAAATGATAGATGCCGCCATCGAAAAGGGCTTTGACATTCTCGGCTTTTCGGGACACGGATATACAGAGTTTGACTTTTCTTATTGTATGACCGAGACCGACAAATATATCGCAGAGCTTGAAAAACTGCGCAAAGAGTATCGCGGTAAGATCGAAATTCTCATCGGTGTTGAAGAGGATATGCGCTATTTTGTTGACAGATCGCACTTTGATTATATAATCGGTTCTTCCCATTATTTTGTTTTGGAAGGGCGAAATCTTCCGCCCTCTGCCACTCTTATCGGCGGAAAATATCAGCATATTGACTCGAGTTTTCAGTGTATGAAGGAGTGTGTTGAGTTGTTTGGGGGAGATACCATTGCCCTTGCAAAGAGCTATTACGAATCCTTCTGCGATTACATCTTAAAGAGAAGACCTGATATTGTCGGACATTTTGATCTTCTGACAAAGTTTGACGAAATGGATTCCCCCATCTTCCTTGGCGACCCGGAATATATGCGTCTTGCTGAAAAATACATGGAAAGCGTTGCCGATGCAGACTGCATTTTTGAAGTAAACACGGGCGCCATCTCAAGAGGCTACCGCACACTTCCTTATCCTGCCGAAAACCTTTTGCACATCCTCAAAAGTCACGGCGCAAAGATCACTCTCACCTCCGACTGCCATGCCGCCGAAAATCTTGACTGCTTTTATTCGGAATCAAGAAAGCTTCTTTCCGATATCGGCTTTGAATATCTTACTGTTCTTACATCGGACGGCTTGAAAAAAGATTATCTCAAAACTTAAAGGAGAAAAATATAATGCTTTTTGATGCACACATCCATTTTGACGGAGAGCTCGGGCTTTGTGATTCTGTCAAATACTTCAATGATTTTATGGCCGAGTTCGGCATTGACAAAGCTATTGCTCTGGCATATTGCAACTGGAACGAGGATAGCGATCAGCTGACGGCAAATTTCAAATGTATCTGGCTGAAAAAGCAGATGCCTGAAAAAATGTTTGCCTATATGTCATTAAGACATAATTTCGAAAAGCCTCTTTCTGCCGACGACTATTATGCCCAGTTTGCGAAGGTATGGCGATGGGCTTTGACGGTGTGAAATTCCTTGTGGGAAAGCCCGACATCCGCAAGCGCCTTGGACTGCGCCTTTGTGACAGCCGTTTTGACAAGGTTTTTGAAAAGCTTGAAAAGGACGGCACTCCCATCGTCTATCATGTGGCAGATCCTATGAAATATTGGAAAGATTCCAAGGCATACTGCTTTTACGGTGACGGAAGCTTTGTGACCAAGGATGAGCTTTATGACGAGGTCGAGGGATTCATGAGCAAATTCCCCAAGCTTCGCATTTCGTTTGCCCATTTCTATTTTCTTGCCGCCGAGCTTGAAAGAGCGGCGGATTTTCTTGACAGATATGAAAACGCAAGCTTTGACCTTGCTCCGGGACGCGAAATGTTCCATGAGCTTGCCGTTGATATTCCGTCCGCCAGGGCTTTCTTCAAAAAATACAAGAACCGTCTGATCTGGGGCTCGGATATCAATAACACAAAGATCCATGACGGCTATTGCAGAGATGTATATAAGCTTTACAACAATGTTTTCGGCAACGGAGAAAAATTTTTTGCCGTCGATGCGGATTTTGCGCCTCTCGGAATAGACGAAGAGACGATGGAATATGTGAGATACAAAAATCAGCTTGCCATCTCGGGTGACACACCGCTTCCCGTAAACGATGAGGCTGTGAGAGAAGCTATTGCAAAGTTCAGAAAGGAAGGTCTTGTGCTTCCCGAAAAGGAACAGTCTGAATTCGATGAGATCTGCCGCGATTTCGGAGTGTGAACCGGAACTTGAAAAAACGCATCCCACGGGTGCGTTTTTTATCTTGAAAACATTTCTTTTGAGAATTTGTTTATTTCGTTTACATACCTTTCGGTGTTGAAAACATAGTTTGCACAATGCCCGTTGTTGTGAAAGGCGACAAGATGCTTTTCTGAGGCACAGGCAGCATAAACCTTTCTACTCATGCGGCAGGGGACGAAAAAGTCGTCCTCCCCATGAAGAAAAAGCACAGGCTTTTTGCATTTTTTCACCGCTTCCACGGCACACGCTTCATCAAGATCAAACCGACCGAAGAGCTTTGCTCCCGCTTTTGCTAAAGGAGCTACAAGAGATATCGGATATTTTCTGTCGCGGCTGACTTTCAGAACTATATCCCGTGGGGAAGTATAGGTGCTGTCAGAAATGATGCCGACAACATTTTTCGGAAGCTCCATTCCGGATGCCATAAGCACTGTTGCCGCTCCCATCGAAAGACCGATTAGCATGATCTTCTGGTCCTTTCCGAAGCGACTTATGGCGTAATCTATCCAGGAAAGGCAATCATATCTTTCGCGTATACCAAAGGTTATTATTTTTCCGCCGCTTTTTCCGTGGGCGCGTTGATCGACCAGCAGAATATTGTGCTTCTGATCGCGCGAAATACGAAACACTCCGCAGCAATCGCGGCAGGAGGCACTGCGATAGCCGTGAAACAGAATGTCAAGGGGCGCTCCGTCTGCATAATGATAATAGCTTGCACAAAGAGTGATACCGTCAAACGCGCTGATCTCTACCGTTTCGTGGGGAGAGTTGAGAATGTCGGTGATAAGATAATGTATTCTGTCCTTTCCGATCTTGACATTGGCGTCTGCGGGAGTGATGATCGATTCGTCGATCTCTCTGTGATCTGCACGGAAAGCCACAAGATAAACATAAAAAGCTCCTGCTATAAAAATTACACATAAAACGGTAAGCGCCAATACTGCCAACAAAATTGCAACTGTCATGTTTTTTCTCCCGGATAATTATTCAACAAACCTATTTTTACCCGCTTTTGTATTTTCAAACCGATTTTTGAAAAAACTTTCAAAAAAGCTCTTGACAAAATGCTTTCGGGATGGTATAATATTATCCGTTGACAGGAAGTCGGCATTTTGGGAGTTTAGCTCAGCTGGGAGAGCGTCTGCCTTACAAGCAGGATGTCAGCGGTTCGATCCCGTTAACTCCCACCAAAAAAACACTTGCGAAATGCCGTGTACTGTTAAGGACAGTTACCGAAAATAGTATAACGAGCATTGCAAGGTCAAGAAGTAAGAGATAAGACTATAAAAAGTTTTATCTCTTTTTCTTATGCTTTTTTATCCGTACATTCGTCAAATTAAATGCCTTTTGATAAAATGAAGATACCAAATTTAAAGGAGGCGTTTACGCAATGAAAGAAAAATTTATCGAAAACGGAATTGAGTATGTAAGAAACGGCGATTACTACATTCCAAACCTAACCGTACCCGATGATAAGGTGTATAGCATCGGTAAGTACGGCAGGATGCACGCAAAATTCATCAAAGAGAACAGACCTTGCTTTTACTCAATGAAAATGCTTAACGGAACCTGGCTTGCATATCTTGAAGAAATTGACACAACTGCAAAGGAAATGGTTGATAGGCTTATAAAGGATATGGTTGTAAAGCAAGGTATCACGGAAGACCTCAAAGCAAAAGACCAAGTGGCGTGGGTTTCTGCTATGGAACAGATAAAACACACAGCAGAAGAATTTGTCTTTTCAGATTTAATCTATGCTACGGAGGTGTAAAAATGGGTTTTATAGAGGAATTATACTACGGAAATATCAATCCTAATGAAAAGCGATATAAAAGCCATAAGCCCTATGATAAAGCGGTAAGGGCATTTTCTGACATTGAAAACAAATTGTCAAAGGAATTAAATGGAGAAAACTTGAAACTTTTTAATGAGCTTGTAAATGCAAGTGATGAAATTAGTGCCACAAGCGGTGTTGAAAATTTTAAAATCGGATTTAGACTCGGTGTTCTGATGATCTGTGACTGCTTATTGTTTGACAATAGCAGCATCCTAAAAGATATTAAATTTTAACGGAGGTATTTCAAAGTGAAAAAATTAATCATATCCATCATATCAATCGTATCAGTTTTAATAAGTTCTTTTTCTGCAAGTGCAGCAGAGGTGCCGAGAGAGTCGGCACCCTGTAACGCTACAAATGAAGCAATCGTTATTGTTGAAAGTTTTATCGGTGATATTTTAACCGAAGTACAAAATGGTTTGGGATATGCCGATGCAAGAGCTAAATCAAATCGCATATTCTTTAATGCTTGGCTCAATGGTCAGACAAATGGATATAGCTACGGCGAACTTGTCGATATAGCCAATGCTGCAATATGGCAATACAGGGATATGTACTTACGCCCCGATTTTTACGCAAATAATCTTGAAAAAGTCAGAGTTATCATTGCTCCTGTTATTGAAGATTATAAATCCGGGAAAATCAGCTATGTAGAAGCTGAGTTCAATGCACGAACAAAGATTTATCAATCAGTAAAGCCTGACTTCAATCCTAATGTGGAATATATGAAAGATCCTCTTTCGAGGGATATTCCGTCAGTGGATAACAGCTTGTTTACACTTGCAAGAAAACTGATTTTAGAAAGCAAATAATCATAAAAGATGGGTAGAGCAAAATTATCGCTCTACCCATCTTTAGTTGTTTTCTGTATCATCACGAGTAATTTTATAATACGACAATACATCATTTATTTCTTTGTCGTCGCATATATAGTCACCGTCTTTAAACTTATTTAATGCAATGATACTTTTAGCTTTTTCAAGCTTTTCCGGAGCCAAAGCATTAAATTTGTCCCACCATTCACTTGTTAAATCGCAGTCGTGTTTTGTTACTGTTGTATATCTGTCAGCAAGACGCGAACGAAGGTCTGCATCGTAAATTCTTCTGTATATAATGAATGTTTCAGGCATC
This sequence comes from Eubacteriales bacterium, assembly GCA_045532035.1. GTDB lineage: Bacteria > Bacillota > Clostridia > Oscillospirales > CAG-382 > UMGS1052. The sequence continues at coordinate 5,679 of JAZSFD010000086.1, forward strand.
CAAAGAATTTTCATAAATTCATCTATATCTCTACCAAAGGCTTCTTCAAAGAATTCAACACCGCGACCTATTTTCCCTTTAGTTGAATTAAGAACAGCTTGTACTGCACGAATGAACTTTCTGTTCCAATGCTTCCCGATATAATCACGATTCATAAAAAATTCTTTATCGTTGATTGGATGATACTTCATTGGGAAGGAATAAATGCTTGCTCCCAACTCTTCGCACAAATCCACATTCATTCTTAAACGATGATAGAGTTCTTCTGGTTCATCCTCGAAATTGTATAGCAGATAATTAGAAAGACTTTTTATTCCGCTATTAACCGCTGTACGTATTGATTTCTCATAAATATCCTTAAGTTTCCAATGGTCAAAAGCAATTCGCAAAGGATATATGTTTACTTCTGATAATTTATCCATATTAGCTTTTGTAATAAGACGAGAATCAATACCTTGGTTGAAATCAACAATTCTCTTTCTTTTAGATGGTTTGTGTGTTTTTTCATATAATGGACGTATATATTCATCCAATGCCAAAATACTTTCTTTGGAAGCTGTATAATAGTATAGGCAATGTGCTTCTTCCAATTTGAGATACAGTTCTGTTTTTTCAGCATCATCCTTAAGCTTTTCCATTATTTCTTTGTAGATAGAAACCATTTTGCGAACATACGCACGATCATTATACGAATCATTGAGATTATTAATTGCGACCTCATATTCATTAGGCGGACTATACGATGCCCCGACACCAAAGCCACATTCTTTAATTTCATCAATAATCTGATCATAACACTTTGATGCAAGAACATTATTATCAAGCAACAATAAGTCTTTTCTTGCACCGAAACGCTTATCCGTAAACTCGATTCGTTTCTTCAGATTGATGTAATCGCAATACTGTGGTTCTAGTTTGGGAACAGCACAGAATTTACAATGATTAACACAACCTCTTGTCATATAAGCAAAATATGCATTGTTTGCAGGATAAATATAATCTATTTCTTCAAGGATAGAATAATCAAGAGGAAGTTCATCAATAATCAGTTCGTTGCCTGCATCAATATCTCCGGGTTTATTTAACAAACCTATAAAAGGTCTAATTCCGGTTTCTTTATACACTTCGTCAGGCAATAGAGAGGACATGATTCCTCCAACCATAACATCTTCAGGCTTTTTGCAAAGTTGCTTTGCAAAATTTATTGTGTCAATAGTAATATTCCAATAAAATGTAAATAAAGTGGTGATACCTACTTTATCAAATCTTGGTTTGGTGAAATACTCTTTATCCTTATACTTTTTGCGATACTCCTTTACAACATCAAGAACCATTTCATCCTCGAATATAGGATCCGCTTCAAGAATGGCATATTTTCCGAGTTTTATAAATTCAAAAAGCGTAGTATAATGATCCTTCCAGAAAATTTCTGGAAGAATGATTGAAAGATGATTTATCAAATCATCGCAAATCAATTCAACAGCCAAAGAACGCATATCGCCTTTATAGAAGCGAACATCGTCACCGACCATTCTGTAATAGGTTGCCAATTTCATCAAACCCATTGGTGGATATTTATTTTTATAATTAGGTTCTATAAGTAAAACTTTTCTGTTCATATGGGTTATCTCATCTCTTCTTTGATTTTGTCAATAATTTGTTCCGCAATATCTTTAGGAGCAATATCAGTGATAATAGACAAAATTTTACTAACTAATTTACGTTCACTTCTTGAAAGTTTGGACATTCCACTTGTTACAAATGATTTCTTTTTACTGTCATCGTCATCTATAACAACTGTGGTTGTTTCTGCCTTTTTCTTAAGCTTGTCAGACTCATATTTCTGCCCAATACTTTTTCTTACCTCTGATAAAGGAGAGGTGCTATCACTAACATCAAGCTTGTCCAATCGTTTACGTGCTTCTTCCGCACTTTTCTTTGCCTTATCAATATCAAATTGGAGTTTTTGACGTTCTTCTTCATTAACAAAGCCTTGCTCTTTTTCCTTCTTTTGATATTCAGCCACTTTACTAAGATATTCTTCCTGTCTTTTATAATCATTTTTTACGCGATTTGCTTCATAATAAAGTTTGTGAAGAACATCATAAAAATACTCTCGCAATAAATCTTCAAACAAAACACGAGTCTCATTTTCATTAAAATAATCACGTTGAGAATTTGGAATAAGGGTGCTACTTGCAGCAAAGACTTCTCCAACAAAATAATAATTGCCACGAGGTTCTTTAAATAAGAATTGTAAAGCATCATCGTTTCCAAGCTGAATGTTTGCACTCCTTACACGCAAACCACGCATATGATTTACGCTTGGTATCTGTTTCTCAAAACGTGACAGTCCCACCCACATCCAAGCAATTAAAGTACCTGATGCATCTCTAAAGTCCTTAAATTCCAAACGAGAGATTTCATCGTAATTTTTCAAAGATGCTCCACTTTGCTCCTTGAGTTTGGTGGTATACTCTTTGAAAATTTGTGAACCATTTACTTTTATGCAATATTCGTCGATATGGCGACCAATAGAGTCTGCATAATTGTAAATTTGATTACGAAGTATGAAAGTATTTTTATATGGAACCGGAACAACAAAACTAAGATATTCTCGAACTTTTACTTCATTTAACAAGTCTGTATTTTCTTTGTTTATATCGAACATTTCTACTTCGAAATAATGTTCACTTTCTATTTCTGGTTCAGTTGAATATGTTATGATTGCATCCCAAATTTCATCAAGGGTATATTTCTTGTTTTCAACAAGCATATCTCTCATTTTTTGAGCATCGCAAGTCATTATGGACTTTTTGTTCTCCCCAAGATAACTTGTTGAAAATTTTAATGTTTTACAATACGCCAAACCGCAAAGACGACCAATACCACGAAAACCTTTATTCTTTCCGATTTCCTTATTACTGTTAGCAATGTCACCAACATCTTCAATGAAATCTTCTGCTCTAACACCCGTAGCATTGTCTTTAATACTTATGTATCGCTTTTTGCTATCCGTGAATATGTCAACATATCCTTCATCAGCAGAAAGAATCCCCAAATCTATAGCAAGGTCGATTTGGTCGCACGCATTTTGTATATATTCTCTGTATATAACCTTTGAATCCGAGTACATACCCGTTGTAAGGTTATCAAGTATATTTTTTCCTACTGTTGCCATAATAATCCCCTCACTTGAATTGCTTATAAATTGGTTTAGGGAACTTTATATTAAGCAATGATCGGAAAATTGGATTTTGAATAATATATTCGCCCTGTTTCAAACGTGTCATCATTGTCTTATAAACAGGAGGTATGCTCTTATAATCACTCTTTGTAACTTCGATAGAATTTGTTCTGCCATAAGCATGAGTAGAGCAGTTTCCGGTAACTCTATCTTGAATAGCACTTCTAAACTGTTCTGCAGCGAAGAGAACAACGCCAAGAGAACGACCTCTTTCGGCCACATCAAGCACCTGGCGAAGAATAGGAGAATTCTTCGGTGTTTCTTTAGAAGCATACTTATTCAATTCATCAATGAAAATTACAACTCTTGAAGGCGGGTTTACGCCTTCTTCACCTGCATATTGACCTAACTGCAAATCGTAAATTGTTCGTATTGCATCACCAAACACATACGCTTGCTTGTCCTCAGAAAGCTTTGCAATATCAATAACATGAACTTCATTCTTTTTGATATGTTTAAGTGCATCCTCAATACGTGTTTCTCCCTCATCTTCACGAACATCTCTTGCAAAAATTTTGTTATCTGTGATACTTTTATTGATTATACGAGAAAATTTTCTCCAACTTGCCACAGGAATTTCTTTGTCTTTGCCGGAAGTTTCTGTTGAACATTTTTCCTTAACAGCCTCAAGGAATTCCTGCCAATCGCTAACTTGGTTGAATTTGCCCTGACCTGACATAATGTAACTGATAATAGATTCCATTGTTTGTGTGGAGTCATCAATATTGGCAAACATTAAATCAAGATTTTCTTTGTCGTATTTATAAACGTATTTAAACTTTTTTGCTTTCTTCTTTTTAACATTATCCTCAACTTCTTCAGGTGTCATATATGTATTCCAATGACGTGTTTTCGGAATGGAGTAAGGATAATAATACTGAACATTTTTGAACGGTTCAGCCGACAATTCCAATTCTTCATATTTTCCAAGAGTTTCTTTGCGTGCCTTTTCAGGATTACGCTCGTCAGAAAAATCATTTAATTGGTCTATTGCAAGAAGGTCTTTGCCTTTAACATTAAATAATACAAATGCAACACTATCTTCATCCTCGGTTTTAGGCTCTTTCTTCATATAACTGTCTTGAATAGCTTTAAGCAGGAACATCGCATAAGAAGTCTTAGAAGCAAGACCGGAAATACCCGAAATATTCAAATGAGCACCTTCGGGGCCAATGATAAATTTAGAATTGAGATTTACAGGAAGCGTAACCTTCTCACAACCTTTAGTTCCTTCATACATTTCAAGATACCCGCAAACAAGAGGATTGCGAATATCGTTCAAACCGAGTGCATAATTGATTTCTTCGGCAGTTGCAAGCATAACTTTAGCATTATTCTGAAGAGGGATATAAATATTTTCAGTATTGCACACAACTTTTGCAGTGACATAATTCATTCCTACTCGCAAAGTGTTTTCTTCAGCGTTAACATCGCCAAAGTCACTCGAAATAAAGTTGGTAAGAAAACTTGCAGCATCAGTAATATGAGCAATATCCTCAATTACCCCGTAAGAAAAAGAATTATTTACATGTTGTACTTTTACAATATCAAATGGATTTAAGATAAGTTCCGGATCAGTCCAAAATGTAAAATCATCAATTGTGGTTGGATTCTTTTCTGTCGCTAACACGCGACCTATAATGGTATTTGACATTTTATTTTCCCTCCTCAAAACAGATGTAAGAACATTTCTGTACTTATATATTTACTTTTAACAAAAGATTCAGTCAAAAAGACCGGATATAAGTGATTCGCCCAACGGCGGTCTGTGCCATAACAAGTAGGATTACGCTCGTTAATAATATTAGCGGAAATTAAATCAATAACATCACTATCAATTCCGTTCTCAATTTCTTCATCCATCATTATTTTTTCAACCTTTACAACACCGTCAAAAGGTGTCTGTGTTCTGCGTTTATCACGCAAACGAATATACCAAACTCCAAACTGAACATCTCCTAAAAACTCTCTGTTTTCATAACGTGCAACTGGGGTTCTGTGAAATACGGGCAAGTCAGCGATATAGTTTGAATTTGGTTTCCCCGTATGGTCAAGACAACTTTCGGGATTAAAGGATTTAGAAACGCCAATTACCCAACTGTAATTATGTTTAATTTTTTGTAAAGTTCTTAAATCTTCACGACCGGATTTCATTACTTTATATTCAAGAGAACCATCTTTTAACAAGTATGCATCTTGTCCTAATCGCTTATCCTTAACCAATTCAGCAACCATTCTTTTTTCTGCTTCAATCATATAGTCTTGGATAACACCAACCGCCAGGTTGTCGAGTTTAGTATCGGGCGAGCCTGCCTTTGATGTAGAATAAGGAATAATAGCAGAAAAATGTAATCCCAAACGCTTTAGTTCTTCGCTTTCGTTTAACTTCTTAACCTTAGCTGCAAAATACGCCGCATCATCCCAACCGTCAGCATTTGCTTTATCAGGTAGTGCTAATACCAATTCTCGATAGAATCTTTCCGACTGCATCCGCTTGTTTTCTCGCATGCAGCAACCAACACCAATTTGCCCTGCAACAACGGGGAAAACTTGTTTGTTATAAGCAATGTCATCAACTTTAAAAACATGGCGAGAACCATCAAGAAAATATTTAAGTAAAGGTTTTTCACCAAGAGATTGTAGTTGATCAGCTAAAGGCTTTAAATCTATCGGTTTCTTTGGAGAACCAGTTTCTCCGGAATCTTTCCATTTCATTATCTTATTAGGATCGTCATCATAATCAATAGAAGGAACGCCGATAGAATCGTAACTGTATTTATAGGTGTGATAACTCTTGCCTTTAGTTTCTTTTTCAATAATTTCCATTATTTTGGGCATTGTTTACACTCCCTTCTTCCATTGATTATCATTAGCTGACCATTGACTATTAAAATTTTTGCTTTCCATTGCAGCAATAAACGGTTCTGATAGGAACATCTTTATCGTTTTTAAAACAGTTTCAAAATCATCCGTCTTGGTGTCAATTTTCTTGATAAAGGCTTTCCATTTTTTCTGCATAGCGTCATCAGAATTAAATTCAAGCATTTGTTCAAATTGTTCTACGGTGAAACTATGGTTTCTGTTTGCAAAAGTCTTTTTGAGAGCTTCTGTCAATGTCATACCGTCAAAATTAAATTTGTTTGCAAGATAATAAATATCATAGTAATCTTTCATTCTGCTTGAAAATTCCATCAAGCTGAGAATTGCATCTATTTTCTCTGCAACCGTTGTTTCAATAGAGTATGTATTTACCATAGGTGCATCAAAATCTGAAAGTTGCGTTGGTATCTTTCGTTTTTCCTGCTTTGGTATGATTATATCGCCCACACCGAAATCAATGCTAAATGGAGTTTTTGTATTCTTAATACGAGCAATTATTGATGCACCAATACCTGCATATTTCTTTGCAACAGCAATAGGTGCAATATCTTTAATTTCAAATGTCACAAAGTCATTGCCGGTATCTACCTCTATAATTTTTTCAAGAATCACCTTTAATTGTTCAGGCGTGTTTGGAATTTTGCGAAGCAAAAAGTCAACATCGACAGTTACTCTACTATCAAAATCGGTAAGAGAATAAATAAACAATCCACCTTTAAGAACAAGATTTTCAGCATACTCAGATTTCTCCAAGCGGCGTAAAAATTCTTCCTGACAAAAGAGTTGCATACACAACTGATAGCTTCTGCCGGATTCTTTTGCTTTGTTTTTAAGTCGTGCAAGCACGGATACAGCCATATCAGCCATTGAGTAGCACCTCCATCAAGTCCATAACCTTTTTATATACTTTCATTTCTTTTGCATATTTAGAAAGGTTTGAAAGATTTTTGTTATCATCGGCAACATAAGCATTTACAGCTTTGTTGAAAATTTCATTATCAAGCTTTGTGCGATACTTAAAACAATCGCATATTGTTCGCTCTCTATCGTAAATGGGAAGTATTACACCATCAAAATCTGCAAAAGTTTTTCCAAGCTCGTGCAACTTGTTCTGAATGTAATATGGTTTATAAGTAATTACATCCATATTAATCTTTGTCTTTGTCATTGTACGGGGAACAGCAAGTGTCCATGTACGAGGGGCAAAGTCGCTATATCCGTAATGGAACAATGCTGATTCAACACATACAATAGCTTCAGGGAGCAAGGTTTGTATCAACTGTTCTTCTCCTGCATCATTAGCGTCGGCAAGGGAATAATATCCATGTCGTACACGCTCAATATATCCGTTATTACAAAGATTGCTTATATCAGATTTGCTTAATCCGGCAGAAATAAGTTCAGCGGTTTTTGCAATGCCTTTTGAATTTTCTATTACGTTTTTTGCAATTGTTTTTTTGTTCACGGTTTCACCGACTTTCCAAACGATAATAAAATAATTAGTGTTCAAAAAGTATTATAACACATATTATTGAAAACATCAAGAACTTTTTGAACACAAATCTAAAAATTTGTCTGCGAACAGCGTTTAGAATTGAAAAGTCAAATCTAACATATATCCCGTAATTGAAGACTATAAATCCGGCAAAATAACTTATGCTGAAGCGGAATTTGATGCCCGTGTAAAAATCTTTCAATCTGTAAATCCTAACTTCAATCCCGCTGTGGAATATATGAAAGACCCGATTTACAGAGATATTCCATCGATGGACAATAGTTTGTTTATACTTGCAAGAAACTTGTTGTTGAATCGTTAGTCCATTATAACAAAAGGTCATAACCGCTTTCAAAGTACGTTATGACCTTAAAATTTACATTATTTTATTGAATATTTCTTTGTATATGGTCGGAGGTTTTTATCCCACAAGAAAAAGTTCTCATAAGTTTTTTCGTTAATAATATTAGTTACGCCATCAATTAAATCAACATCTTCAATAATCTCTATATCTTCCAAACGATTATTATCACCATACGAAGCAAAAAAGGCATTTGCTATTACGGAATTTAAAGAATTATTATGGATATGTATTCTTTTTTTAGAATTTATAATGCCTTGCGAAATAATAAAATCCGGTATATCACCACTTATTTCTTCAACAATATTCTCTACATTTAATATTCCATATCCATAGTTGATGTCGTAGCCTTCATTGCCTAAATCTGTAGAGGTCTTTTTTAGCAACTCTTTTATTTCTTGCAATGTAGACTCCGGTCGAGCCTCTTTTATAATCGCTATAACTGCAGTAACAACAGGTGCTGATACTTTGCTTTTCCACCACCATCATAGCACTTAATATACCGACCTTCCCATCTTCCGTCTTTACGCTTGTAAATGTTTTCGCCTTTTTTTGACATAGGTATCGCTCCTTTCTTATGTAATGCTAACGGAAGATATGACGGCTATAAAGCCCCAAACATAGAACTAAAAATGTTTAATTTGCTTTTTAGCATTGACACATTATAGAAAATTCTGAACAAAGAGCAACTTTTACAGGTGTCATATTGACAAATCCGACAACACTATGTATAATTATATTGTCTATTTTTGTCGGAATCTCAACCCGTCAAGTAGTATACTTCACGAAATTTTTTATAACGTAGGAGGGCAAGCCTATGGACGAGAATGTAAAAGAGAAAATTATTGAGAATATGACACAAAATTTGCCAACATTGAGAACTAAAGCATCGTTGTCTCAAGCTAAATTAGCGGAAATAATTGGCGTCAGTAGGCAGACTTTAGTTGCAGTAGAAAATAGGAAAAGAAAAATGTCGTGGAGTATCTTTATTTCCTGTTTTCTATTATTCCATAAAGATCCGGAAACTAATCTTCTTATGAAAGTTTACGAGATTTATACGGATGAGTTAGATTGTTATTTGTTTAGCACAAATTCTCGTGACGGTTAAAGCAACCGCTAAGCCATTTACCAAAAACCTAATATCAAAAAATATATAAACTTTTGGAGGTTAATCGAAAATGAAAATTGTTGATTTGATTAAATATGAAGGAGACAATAACACCTTTATATGGAAGCACCCCAGCGAAGATTTCAATACGTTATCACAACTTATTGTTCACGAATCTCAAGAAGCTCTCCTTTTTTTGAATGGTCAGGCTCTTGATTTGTTTGGACCCGGTAAACATACTCTTCATACAAATAACATTCCATTGCTGAATAAAATAGTCAATATTCCTACTGGTGGCGAGTCGCCTTTCCATTGTGAAGTCTACTTTATCAACAAAACGGAGCAAATGGCTATAAATTGGGGAATGGGAAACGTCAATTTCCTCGATCCTACGCATAATAACTATGCTTTCAAAATTGGTGCATCCGGTGAGATGAGCCTTCGTATTAGTGATTCTCGAAAGATCATTACGAAGTTGGTTGGCACAGAAACTGTGTTAGACCAAGAAACGATTAAAAAGTATTTCAAAGCACCTATTACTACACATATTAAAACAATGTTACCCAACATTTTGCGAGAAAAATGTGTACCAATTTTTGAAGTCGAATCCTATTTATCCGAGTTGTCGGAAATTCTTAAAGTGAGAATTTCTGACGAAATGGCTGACTATGGGATCGCTTTAGAGAAGTTTTGGGTTAATACTATATTGAAACCTGAAACCGATCCGTTTTACATTACGCTTAACAGACAGCGTGGCGAAAAAGTGACATTAGTAAATCAGGGCGAAATTGATATGCAACGTGCTGACTATCAACGTCGAGTTGGAATAATCGACCACACTGGAGAAGTTCAAAAACGCAAGATGGATATTGATGCCAAACGTTATGAACAAGAACAGCTTGGATTTACATATCAGCAAGAACGTGGATTCGATGTTATGGAAAAGGTTGCAGAAAATGAAGGTAGTGGTTCTGATTTAAGAAACGCCGCAATGGGTATTGGTATGGGTTTTGGTGTTGGCGGAGCTTTTGGTGATGCGATTACCAATATATCAAACAACACGATGATGTCTAGCTTAACCGAACCAGTTACACCCCCGCCTGCACAGAATGATTCATTTGGCGGTATTCCCGGAATGATCGACTTGAAAGAAGAAACTTCTGCTCCCGCAAAAAGTAATGATGATGATATGAGTGCTTTCAAGAAGAAACTTGAGAAACTCAATATGATGAAGGAAGCAGGACTTCTATCGGAAGAAGAATTTGCCGAGCAAAAGAAATTGCTTTTAGATGAAATTAGGGGGATATAACAATGAAGGATAAAAAAACAGGTATACTGGGAGCGTTAATTTCCTTAGTAGGGTTAGGCGTATTTAATCTCTGTGTTTTTCTTTTAGTCTCCGATTACACGAATGTGTTTTGGTCGGCTTATGTTTTCACAACAATTGCATTTGTAGCTCAAGGTGTTGTTGATTTTGCTTTCGGTAAATCGAACGCAAATGCGAAATTTTTAAGTTTGCCACTTTTTTATATTGGCGGCATCTATTTTGCAGTACAACTTATTATCGGCATTGTGTGTATGATTGCACCAGTGTCTATCACTTTTGCAGTTCTTGTTCAAGCCCTCATTTTGGCAGCTTATATTACAGTTACTCTTACTTCTACAATTGCAAAAGAACAAATCATAAAAACAGATGATAACATTAAAAAAGCCACTAATTACATCCGCACATTGACAATAGAAGCTGAGCAACTCTATTTGTCACAAGAAGATGTAAGCAAAAAAGTTGAACTTAAGGAACTGTACGAAGCAATAAGATACTCTGATCCGATGAGTTCTACAGAAGAAATCTGCATAATAGACGAGCAGATTAATATTGCCTTCCGAGTTTTGAGCGAAAAGGTATCATCTGTAACGGTTGATGACCTGAAGAAAGAAATCAAACCGATATTAGATTTGGTTACTAAAAGAAATATGATTTGCAGAGCAAGCAAGTAAGCGAGGTGGCTATAATGAATTTCACAGCAGCAAAATGTCCCGTATGTGGAGCAGATATTCAGGTCGATGGAGAAAGAACAAATTGTTTTTGTATGTACTGTGGTAGTCAGATCCAAGTCCAATCTGCAATAAATAGTGTATCCATCGATGGTGTAGCTTCTGCAAACGCTATACTGACTCGTGCATTTCAATTTTTGCAAACATCTGATTTCGAAAAGGCAAGTGAGTATTTCTCAAGAGTTCTTGATCTTGAACCAACAAATGGTAATGCATTTCTCGGACAATTACTTTCCGTTATAAAATGTCCTAATTCTTCTAATGCCAAAGTTTATGTAAAAGACTTTAATCAATATAAGTTTGCCTATCAATACGGTGATGAATCGGTAAGAGTCGAGCTAGATAACCTTGCCGACAAGGCAAAAGAACGGTTTGAAAGGGATATGAATGCTGTTGCTACAAAAGAAAACAGTATTTCAATATCAGCCGATGCAATATATAGCTTTTTATGGAGTAATGATGAAAAGCCGTGTGATGATGATTTTGAGCAACTAAAAGACGAAATGCGTTGCTCTCAACGTTTTGACAACATTGTATATCCTGCTGTTGCTTTTTATGATAGTGAATGCTCAACAATTTATGAGGTTCTCCCTGCACTAGAAGCGGCAGTTAGCAAAAGCTATAAAATGATTCTGTTTGTGCGAAATTGTGATGACGAATTATTGAAAACACTTCATATGAATTGTTTGCGTGGAACATTTAAGTGTGCGTTGGTTTGCATTGATAGTGTAAATCAATTAAGAGAAACAGCGATTTTCTGTGGAACCGCTTGTAACTCTGCAACAGTTCCAAATCTTAAAAATGCTTATATTAGTGGCAATCAAATAGTTTTAGAAAAATAACTCAGGAGGGTATCAGAATGGCGGTATTAAAATGTACTGTTTGCGGCGGCGAACTAGACGTAAACGCTGATCTTTCGGTAGGCGTTTGTAAATTTTGTGATTCTATAATCACAATTCCGAAAGAACTTGATAGAAAGGGAAATTTGTACAACCGTGCTATTTTCCTTAGACAAAACAATGAATTTGATAAGGCTTTAGCGACTTATGAAGATATTTTGAAAGAAGATAATTCCGATGCCGAAGCTCATTGGGGATTAGTTTTAAGTAAATTTGGCATTGAGTATGTGTTAGATCCTAAAACTCAAGAAAGAATACCGACTTGTCACAGAACCCAGACACAGTCAATTCTATCTGATCCTGACTATTTGGCTGCAATTGAGCATTCCGATATTGAAGCACAGAGAGTTATTGAAAACGAAGCAAAGCGCATTAACAAGATTCAAACTAAAATCCTTGAGATTTCTCAAAAAGAAGAACCTTACGATATTTTCATCTGCTACAAGGAAACAGACGAATTGGGTAATCGTACTGAAGATAGCACCCTTGCACAAGAACTGTACTATGAGTTGAAGAAAAAAGGCTATCGTATATTCTTTGCAAGAAAGTCACTTGAAAGTAAACTCGGTGCAGAATACGAGCCGATTATTTTTGCTGCTCTCAACAGTGCAAAGGTTATGATTGTTTTAGGAACAAAAGCCGAACATTTTAATGCCGTTTGGGTTAGAAACGAATGGAGCAGATTTATTCATATGTCTAAAGATGCTCACAAGACAATTATTCCTGCTTATCGTGGTATGTCGCCTTACGAATTGCCGGCAGAGTTATCGGCACTTCAATCCCAAGATATGTCCAAGATTGGCTTTATGCAAGATTTGACTGATGGAATTGAAAGATGTATGCGTGGCGAAACAAGCAAAAAATCAGTCAAAAAAGAAACAGCACAGTCTTATGGAACTGCGCCGCTTGAAAGATTGCTCCAAAATAGTGCTACATATCTTAAATTGAGCAACTATAGTTCGGCAGAAGAAGTATATACAACTGTCACCAAAGAGTATCCTGAAGAGCATAGAGGTTGGTGGGGCTTGATCGTATGCAAAACAAGGAATTTTTCTGACGTTATTCTCGACCAGACCACACTAAATATTTGGTTCAGGTATGTTAAACAGTTAGCTTCTCCAAAAGATTTCAAAGAACTTGAAAACAAATATGTAGACTACACGAAAAAGGTATCTCAGTTAGCGGCTACTGAAGATATGAAGGCGGTAAACTCTACTATCAACAAACACAATAGCGAAATTAACGCAAATAAGAAGCAAATACAGACATTAAATGCTCAAATCAAAGAGAGAGAAAATGAGTGGAAACGCCAAAATGATTCTGATCTCGAAAGGATAAAAAAAGAAGAGAAAAACTTATCGGATGCTGAAAGCCAACGTTCCGGAAAGACAACGGGATTAACCATAGGCGGAATAATGTTTGCCGTTGGTGTGATTGTATTATTCACTGGTGGTTGGGGTATTCTTTGGGGACTGATAATTGGTTTTATCGGTTTCATAGTCTTAATTGGGAACAGCGAGGGTAGTGGTACACCTTCTTTCCAAACACTTGATAACCGAGAATCTAGTGCAAGAAACAATATTCAAGCAGCAAAGAAAGCACAAAGCGAACATAAAACACAACTTGACCAAGATATTACTTCTATGAGAAAAAAAATAAGTGATCGGGAAAATGATATTTCTATTTTGCAAGGTAAAATTGAAAACTGCAGAAGATATTTGGATCTTGGAAAAGATAAAATATCTGAATTGTGGTTCTCAAAAGAATGTGAGGCATTTGGTGTCAGCAAATCTTTTGATAGTCAAATTCAAGTTTATAGAAAAGCCGCACTAGATATTGCTGAAAAGGCTGTTGATGATACGGTGAGTATTACTTGCCCTGCTTGCGGTGAGGAAATTATTGAAAGCCGTACGGTGCTTATTTCAAATGGTTATGTAGTGTGCAGAACTTGCGGAAATACAATAGAAGTAAGCGTTAGTTCTCACCCCTCAAGCAGCTCCGCTGCCAACGATGTAGCATCAGATGCTTTTTATAGTATTACTTGTCCTGCTTGTGATCAGGAATTTAATATTAACAACGAAACCCTTGAGTCAGGGCGTTGCAATTGCCCAAGTTGTGGAATAGAAATTGAATTTGAGGATGCTCAGTAAACCATAAGGTAACTAAAGATAATGATTGGTGGTGTAGTTTTGGATACAACTATTTACGAACTGAATGATGGACGAAAACTCGGCATAAAGGCTTTTGAGGTAGTTTCTTTGCCAACAATTACATCATCCGGAAAAAATCAAGAAGAAGCTTGTCAACGAATTGCTACACAGTTTATGCAACTCATTACCGAGTTGCATAAATTGTGCGGCTCAAATACCTGTATGGAATTTCTTTGGTTGACCGAAAAGGCCCATCATCAAATTTTTTCTTCTAAAATTCGCATTTTTAGTGTGTTGCGAAAAATAGGTCAAAATGAATTGCAAATCAGCAATGAACTAAATAATGTGCAAAACAATTTGATGTCGTCCTTATCTTCTTTGCAATTTAATATTCAGGAAATAGATACGAAGGCATCTGAATTTGATAATTTATTGGGTTCAATTAATGATGGGTGCGTTTTTAGCGTTACAAAAAGAGAAAAATGTACGGCTAATGCAAACTCAATGTATCCATACTACTTTTCTGATGTTGTGCCTAATAAGAATAAAAGCAACTTTAATTCCTTGATTGCTGCATTGAGCCAACACGAGAACTGTTGTGTTTCTTTTCAGTTGTTCCCAATACAACTGACCAATGAGGAACTTTATATGATAAACGAGGTTTCTGCCGAACTTGGGCGTATTGCTTCCGGTACTATGGTCAATCGAGAACTATATCGAGACTCTTTGGCTGCTGAACCGTTAAAAGTTTATTCTTATTACAATGAACGCAGAAACTCTCCTATGTTTATGTATAACATACTCGCATTTGGAGAAAGATCAAACTGTGCGAGCCTTACAACAAAGTTAATTAGTTTACTACAAAGTGGTGAAGATAAAATCATCACTTCTGATTTCGCCTGTCTAGATTTAAGCAATGAGAAGATTAATTTGAGCAAGCAATTTCCGCATTATGTTTGGAATGTTAATAATAAGTTACTCTATTACTACAGAAATCAGAAGTTGCAAAATGCAGTTCCGTTGGCAAAAAAACTATTCAGACTGCCATACATAATGTCGGCTGAAGAAGCGGTATCTTTCTACCGTTTACCTTTATATGAAAAAAATATGACTGCACTTAAGAGCAATCAGATAGCTCACGCTCAAGAACAGTTTGCGAGTGCGGTAGTAAGCGAAGATAATATAAAATTGGGAACTTTGGTGTCTAATGAATCTACAAAAATCACCATTGGATGTCCCGAAAAATCTTTCACGAAACACGCCCTTGTTGTCGGTACTCCCGGTTCCGGTAAGACTACATTTTCGGTTAATTTGCTTTTGCAATTTGCAAGAAAAGGCATCCCCTTTCTTGCAATAGAGCCTACCAAAACTGAATATCGAGCAATGATTGATACAATTCCTAATTTGCAGATATTTACGCCCGGCAACAATTCGGTATCTCCCTACATCATTAACCCTTTCATACCGCCAAGAGGAATTAGAGTTGAGCAGTACATTCCAAGTCTAGCAAGTGCGTTTAAGGCTGCTTTTTCAATGCCATCACCTCTTGATATGATCTTTCTTAAAGCCATAAGAACTTGCTACATAAAATATGGTTGGAAAGATTACAGTAAATTAGGCGATAAAGATGTAACGTTGTTTGGTCTGCACGAGTTTATTCTCGAATTCAAGAAACTTCTTGAGAACACAAATTATAGTAAGGAAGTACGTGGGAATCTTGAAAGTGCAGGTCTTTTGAGATTAACCAACCTTATTGAACAGAACAGTAATATCTATGATACGATAAATACTGTTCCTATAGAAGATTTATTGACAGCTCCAACAGTCCTTGAACTTAATTCGATTGATAATGCGGAGCAAAAATTGCTGATTATGGCTCTACTACTGATTAATATATGTATCTATACAAAACATAATCAAGTAGGCGATGGAGAACTCAAAAATGCGATTCTAATAGATGAAGCTCACGTTTTATTGGGTGGTGGAGCAACTGCAAGTGCAGACGGAAGCCCTGATTCTCAAGCGACTACTATCAAAGCGTTGCAAGATATGATAGCTGAGATTCGATCTTATGGTACGAGTATAATTATTGCAGACCAATCTCCAACAAAGGTTAGTCGTGAAGTTGTTGCAAATACTGATATTAAAGTATCGTTCAGATTGGTTCAGTCTGTTGAAAAAGAATTGATTGCGGACAGTACAAATATGGATGAGGATGCTCAAAGCAATTTATCTCGTTTGAAACCCGGTGAAGCCTATGTGTATTACAGCAAACTTGATACTCCACAAATGGTTATGACTGAGGATATTCGAGAAAAAGAAGGAATTAGATTAAGTGTTCCTGATTCTGAAGTTGCCGCAAGAAGCACTTATTGGAATGAACACGCTGAACTGCTTAAACCTTATCCGGAGTGTAGTATGTGTCACCTGTGCGAACAATCTTGTGATTTTAATATTCGCTCAAATGCTGAATTTGTTGCTAATAGTGCCTTCAACAAATATAGAGGTTCAATAAAAGATACAGATACTTTCAAAAAATGTATTTTTCACTTGCCGCATTTGATGCAAAATGAAATGAGTAATTTTACGGGCAATGATCTGAGAAAAATTCAGATTTGTTCTCGTATAAAACTTTTGAGAAAAATTGATCTTGAACTGTCTGTTTCGATGAGTTCGGAAGACAAAAAGAAGGTAATCACTCGCTTCCCCAAAGAGAGTGAAAACTGAAGGGAGGTATATTAGATGTGCGATATGGATTCGGGTTCTGATTTTGATGTTGATGTTGGTTCTGATGTTGGTAGCGATGTCGGTTCAGATTATGAAAGTGACACAGGCTCTGATTCCAGTTTTGAAGGTTTAGACTCTGTCGATGACACAAGTTATGAATCCTTTGATGAAGTGAGCGATGTCAGCTCGGATTTTGAAAGCATTTCGGACAGCGACTTCAGCTTAGAAAGTTTAGACTCTATTGACGACACGAACTTCGAGTCATTTGATGATGTGAGCGATGTTAACTCAGATATTGACAGTGATACCGTTTCTGAATCAGTTTTTGACGAATTAGATTCTGTGGATGATGCGAGTTATGAAACTGATGATGTTGAAGGTGAGAATGACTATGCGGATTCTGTTGAAGACGTTGAAGTTCTTGACTCAAAAGAAACATTAAGCGATAACAATGATTTTGAACTTCTTGAAAATGGAACAGATGCAGAAACAGACTTGAGTTCACTTGACGATGTTGCTGCAAGTGATACTTCCGGCGAGAATATAGAACAGCTTGATATGGAACAAGAACTCGTTTCGGATTCTGTTGAGTCAATAGAAACTCTTGATGATATTGAATTACTAACAGGTGAGCAAGTTGAAATAGAGAATGAAAATGGTGAAGCAACAATGGATATTACTGATTTAGAGGACACTGCCATTGAAGAAAGTCTTGAACCAACGGCAAGCGAAGTATCATCTGAAGATTTAGAAACGCTCATTGAAAATACAAACGATATTGAACAATTAAATGAATTGCGAGATTCGCTTGTAAATGGTGATGCTGCTGAACATACTCTAACCGAAGATATTGAGAGTTTAGAAGAAATAGAAAATGTTTCAGAAAGCGAAGAACCAACTGATGTAGATTGGGATCAACTTACATTAAATGAATTAAGCGATGAAATACCTTTCTCAGAACCGGAAGTGGTTGTAACGGGAAATGAGGTGCAAGAGCTTATTGATAGTGAAACCGACACAGGCAGATTAGAAGCACTGCGTGATTCTCTTTTGTCCGGTGAAATTGCAGTTGAAACCGATGAAACCGCAGATGATGACTCTCCAAAGGTATTAACAAGAGAGATTACACCTGAAATAATTGAGAGTCGTGAAAGGGATACAGAAGAAACTCTTGAAAATTATCGTGACAACCTGCGAGAGTATGGAGTTTCCGAAGAACAAATTGATGAGTTTGTCGAGCAGGAGCGAGAAAAGATAAACGCCGAATATGAAAGCCTTGATCGTGGTGATACATCTTCTAACATCTACTATCAACCTACCGATTGGAAAGAAGTAGCTGCTTCGCTATCCTTTGGACAAGGCGAACCGATCAGTGAAGAAGTTTCAAATGAGCTTGAGATTGAGCAGGAAGCCGAACAGTCGAATGCTGAATTGCAAGAACTAAATATCAACTACGATGAGATATATGAGGGTATCCAACAAGAAGCTCTCGAAGAATCCTTTGCCGATATACACATTGATGCAGATCCTGAACGATTGGACAATTCCCTTGAAAACTTTAATGAAAGCACTTGGGAAAATCTAACCTTAGATGAGCAAAAAGGCTCTATGGAAACTTTAGCGGACTATGTAGTTGATATTATTGGTTTTGAAAATCCGCCTAAGATCAAGTATTATAACAATGTGCAAGAGGGCGATTTTGGAGGATACGATTCATCTACCAATACATTGCATATCAATGAATATATGTTGTATAATTCCGATGAAGCCGCTGACACAATTGCTCACGAATTATGGCACGCTCATCAATATGAATGTGCTATTAATCCTCAAAATGCTCGTGATTATCAGTATCAATACAATTTCGAGAATTACATACCGCCTGAATTGGGGCAGGATGCTTATGAAGCTCAATTAGTAGAAGCTGAAGCGAGAGCTTTTGCGGCTCAGTTCAAAGATAGGTTGTCAATGATTAAAGGGAGGTCGATCTAATGGACTTAATAATTAAGTATTTTATTGAGGAAAAATCAGTAACAGAAGTTGTTGCTAAAGTAGTAGCAAAACCTTTGCTGAAATATGATGACATAAAAAATGAGTTCCTCTATTGGTTGGAAAATCGTAACTATGATTGTCCTAACCCAATAAGTATCAATGGTTACACCGCTGATTCAGTAGCGAAAATAGCTCCACATTTAGATGCAGCAGGCGTTTATGGCTTTATGGTTACGTTGAGAGACAATCCAATTAAAGCTCAAGAGTATATTGATAATGGATTCCCAAGAAAGTGAGGTACAATATGGAAAGTAGATTTGAAGCAGTAAAGCAAGAAAATATTGCTTTTAATAACAGTTGGACTATGGAAGTCTTTGTTTTAAGAGATAAGCAAACGGGCGTTATGTATATTGCGGAACGCACAGGTAATGCAGGAGGATTGACACCTCTGCTTGATAAAGATGGCAAACCTATGACTACATTTAAGGTTAGCATATAGGAGGTTATTATGTCAGATAGATTTGAATTAGTTTCATCTCAAAAAGTCGGAAGTGAAATGTTCGACGGTTCATATTCAGGACTTGAAATATGGAGAGACAAACAAACAGGAGTAATGTATGTTTGCCGAACTACTCACTCTGGAGTTGGAATGAGTGTTTTAGTTGATAAAGACGGGAAACCTATGACAACATTTAAGGTCAATATTTAGGAGAGAACAAAATGGATAGATTTGAAAGTTTAGGAACTCAAGAACTCAAAACACATAATGGTTTTTTGCATGGTATGGTAGAAGTTCTACGGGATAAACAAACTGGAGTTATGTATATGTATAGATCAGGATGTGGTGGAGCTGGACTGACCGTATTAGTCGATAAAGACGGAAAACCAATGACCACCTTTAAGGTCAGTATTTAATGTTATGTGAAAGAAAAGACCGTCTGCTCGTTACTGAGTAGACGGTCTTATTTATTGTATTTGAGAAAGTCGTTGCGGTGTTCTTGATGATTGAATTGATACCCTTGAGAACGAAGCAAATCGCCTTGTATTGCTACAAGGTTAATATCCGATCTTAACGCTCGTGCAATTTGCTGAGTAGTATAAGTTAGCAGGTTTTATATCTCTGTGAGCTATGTTTTTTTGATGAAGCTCTGAAAGAGTTTGAGATAGTTGAACAAAAGCCGATACAACCTCTACTATAAACTCTGTTGTATCACTATCATCTTTATGTAAAACATCAATGATAGGTTGTGCAATAGGCATTATATATTGATGTTTTTTATATGAATAATCCAAAATAGGCAAAACGCCACTTATTTCTTTACATTGAAGCATTATCTTTATTTCATCCACAAAACGAAGTTTGGGTTCTCTTGCATCCTTGGTCAAAACCTTCAATGCATATATATTGTTATTATTTTGATTTTAACCTTATATACTTTAGCATTTCCACCTCCACCTAATGGCTCATTTTCAATTAAGCTGTACTTTTTATTCCATACTTTTATATGTTCATCTTTCATTTTTTATTTTTCTCCTAAATATTTTCTCATTTTCATTATTGCTTTTTTATATACATTTTCTATCGCATCAGGCGTAAGACATAGTTTTACAGCCATATCCGAAAGCTTTACCTTTTTAGGTTTCAGCTTAAAGCAATCGGGGCAAAATGCCAAGTATTCTGAAACGACCAACCTTTCTCTGTAATCAAGCCTTTCAAATGCTTCTTTTACTTGATTAAACCTTTCATTTGCCAATAACACCCGAAGCGGCTCGAAATCGGTGTCGCTAGTTATGTCTGTAAGTGTTTCTTCAGCTTCTTCGTCGGCATAGCTTACATAGAAATCCGCAATATTCATATTCTCAATACCGCTTAAAAGTATTTCTTTTACGGTTTTTACCGATAAATCAACCTCTTTGGATATTTTGCGGATAGCATCGGTTGAATATCCGTATTCCCCATACAATCTCATCATCTGACGGAGAGTACGGTATTTATTTTCACTTGGAACTGTCAACCCTGTACGCATCTGCCGTATGTATTCGTGAATTTCGTTCCATATTATACGCACTTTGTATGTTATAAAGCTACCGTGTGTATCTTTATCATAGTTTTGTAGTGCTTTGAAAATTCCAGTTACACAAGCCTGCTTTATATCTGTAAAATGACCTTGCATTGAATATCTTCCAACGGCTTCTTTTGCAGTACTGTTCAGCGCGGGTTCGTAGTAGTGTAGAAACCACATTAAGTATTTGTCATCCTGCTCGTATATATATAAATCAATATATTCCTGCAAATCATCTTTTTTAGGTGGCACCGGATGTATCTGATAAATGCATAAATCCTGTTCCCGATTTTTCACGGCACTCACCTCCATTCGCCGTGTTACTCTTTTTTGATTCTGTTATTTGCTTCTTGATATAAATTATCTCTTTCCATATCCTTCTGATACTCCTTAAAGGTATATTTTTTGTCATAATCGTAACGGGTTTTAAGTTCTTTTGCTAATTCTTTTGCTGCCTCTGCAAAATCTTCACTTATTTTTCCTCTTGAAGCTTCGGTGCGGATGCAGGCACAACGCTTGGTATAAATATCTTTTACCGGATCGTTTCCTGCAAGCTCTTTTCTTCCTACCATAGCTGCATACTGTCTGCAAGTGAGTTCTTTTCCGTCTGTTATATCAAGCGGAGCAAATCCCGTGCAGTACTTTTGTTTTCGCAGGCTTTCCATAAGGAAGTAAGTTTCGCACACTTCACATTGACGGGGATAATGCCCTAATGCAAGACCTTCAAAAAAGTCTGTAAGTATAAAGCTGTAAAAGGTTCTGAAATGGAGCCTTTTCACAATCATTTTCTTTTTACCTTTTGTCATAGTGACATATTCCGTTGCTATGCTGAATCTGTCAATACCAAATGTTTCGTATGCGTGGGTTATAAGTTCGTTTTCATTGTAATGCTCTGATAAATCCTCTAACCCCCATACAAACTCTGTCAGTTTTTCAAAAGATTTTATCATATCGTTTCCGATGTTTTCATAGAACTGCAAAAGCGTTTTTACCCGAATAAGAAATTTATTTGCTTCCTTAGATAACTCCGCATATCCTTCGGGAAGTATATCAAGGGACATCGCACCCTCATCTTGCAAAGAAACCTTTGCTCTTTGCTGATAATATTCCAAAATATAATTTGCATTTTCTTTTGTGAAGGTTTCCGCAATCAGTTTTTTCTCGGCTTCGATATCTAAATACTGAAACGGACTAATACACGGGAGAACATCGAGGATATTTAATATTTCTTTTCCTGCTTTTACAAAATCGTAATCGTTTATATATCCTTTTTCCATTTTAGAAGATAACATCCAATTATCATAACGCATTGATGCTATTCTTGCCCCATTATCGTTTTCCTCATATTGATTAAGAAAATCTACCACAAAACTGCCAATGGGAAATTTATTCTTTTTGATATATACGAATTTATCCCTGTAATCGGCAGTAAAAAATTTAATTTTATCAGGCATCTTTATCACCACCCAATAAAATTATAACATATTTTGTTGCGAAATACAAGATGTATAGACTAAATTGAATTGAAAACCGCATAAATACAAGGTTTTTAGTGTGTTGCGTTTTTCGACTTTGGTGTGTTATGCAATACTTTATCTATTTTAAAATCCTCACATTCTATATAGTAGAAAGGGCAAAACAAGCCCTTTTTAATGTTTAGAATGGAGGTGATGCCTATGATTGCATCAAGGTAAAAACACAAAATAAATTTATTTGCCATACGGCAGGAAGGATTGATTTTATTATGAAAAAATTTGAAAACACAATTATTATCGGCATTGATCACGGCTTTGGCAATGTCAAAACAGAACGGCATATATTCCCAAGTGGAGTTATGTGTTATGACGAATATCCGGCAATAGATAACAACCTGCTTATTTATGGTGGAAAGTATTATCTTGTCGGTGTAGGACACAAACCATTTGAGGGGGATAAATTTTTGGATATGGACTACTATGTTATGACACTTGCCGCTATTGCAATGGAACTTCAGGATTCAAACATCACAAACGCTTATGTGCATATTGCCGCAGGACTTCCACTTACTTGGGTGGAAAAGCAGCGTAAGGAATTTAAGAATTATCTTATGCAGAATGAAACTGTTGATTTTACCTATAAAGGAACAGATTATCATATCCGCATTGTGGGTATAGACCTATTTCCACAAGGGTTTTCGGCGGTTGCAAATAGGCTCTTTGAATTTCGTGGTATCAATATGCTGTGCGACATTGGCAACGGCACTATGAATGTTATGTATATAAACGATAAGATTCCAAATCCTAACAAATGTTTTACAGAAAAGCTTGGCACAAATCAATGCGTGCTAAAAATTAACGAGAATCTTATGAGAAATCATCACATTAAATTGCCTGAAGAAAGCATACATAAGATTTTGACCTACAACCAATCAAATCTTGATGCTGACATATTAAAAACCATAACCGACGCTGCAAGAGAATATACGGCAGAGATTTTTCAAAGCCTTAAAAGCTATGAATATAACTCTACCGTTATGAAGCTATATATTGTCGGCGGTGGTGGTTGCCTTATCAGGAACTTTGCCGATTACAACAAAAACAGAGTTATCATAAACGGAGATATTCACGCTACTGCAAAGGGATATGAATATCTGTCCGAGCTAAAGCTAAAAAAGGAGGCAGAGAAAAATGGTTAAAAGAATCGGTATCCGCTTCAATCTCAACAAGGAATATGATTTAAGAATATGGGAGTTTCTGCAAGACCTGAATTTGGAGCAGCACAAATCCATAAACAAATTTATCCTTATGTGCATTGACGGATATATAAATCAGTTCACTACCGAGCAGGAGCAAACGGAGTTTATAGACAAGGTTATATCTGCTATCCGCACAGAGCTTCGTGAGTCAGCAGGCTTAAACCTTTTAAAAATTCTTAATCAGCCAATGCAGACAGTTCAACCGCAGGAAGAAACCCAAAATTCTACTGCTGATGAAAAATCGGCTTTGGATTTTGTGTTCGGTAACAACTGATGCAAAAATTAGATAAAAAATGGCACTTCTACGGTGTCATAAATAAAGCAGAGATAACGGCACATTTACTGTTGAAATCATATTTTCAATGGTTGGTGCCGTTATTTTTATACAACTGACATCACTTGAAAAAAAGTGGTGTCAAAAACATTATTAAAATGAAAAAACGGAGGATTTTTATTATGAGAACTTTTTATCAAACATTAGACGAATTTATCACAGTCAGAACATCAGCGGATGGAAATGTCCACAGAGTTATTACCTATAAGGGCGAAAAATATGCAGAACCTTATTTTACAGGGCAAGAGCTTGGTTGGATAAAGGAAGTATTATGGGAGTGGAAAACACGCAGTTTCAACTGCCTGATTGTATCTGTATCAGGCAGTAAATTATGGCTGAATGTAAGCCTTAGAGATGCTAACAAGGTTCTCGAAGGAGATTTAAAGAAAGGTGAGCCAATATACTTCTGTATTATCCAAAAGCAATGGCATAAGCCACATACATTACCATATTGGATATATGAATTAAGCACATATCCCGGATATTTAGAAGGTTATAAGAAACCTGATTTTATAGTAACGGAATAATTGTCCGGTACTGTAACGAGCAGGGAACTTGTATTGCACAAATTCCATAAAAGGCGGGACTTCCTTTCGGAAATCCTGCCTTTTGTCTTTGGGGAGTTCCCCAATCCCCCTGAAAATTACATTTTAAATAGGAGTTGATTTTAATGAAAGAAAGAGCAAATTCAATTTATGTGCGTGTTACCGAAAAAGAGAAAATACGCATAAAAAACAAAGCCGACAAATGCGGCTTGACAATTTCGGAATATTTAAGAAAACGAGCTTTAGGCTATTCCCCCAAAGCTCTCTTGCCGGAAAGCTTTTATGAGTTTTCAGGTAAGCTCAGCGATTTGTATGAACAGATCGATAAGGGTTACAGTACCGAACTTGAAGAAAGAATTTTATCTCTGATTGATGAAATTCAGTTAAAGCTACTCACACCCGAAAGAAATGATGAGACAACGGGAACCCCGCAAAGCCTGCTTTGTGGGGAGAAGGAACAACCCCGTAATAATGAGCTTTTCGGCACTTGTGCCGAAAACGAATAAAGAAGGGAGTTGTGACGCAATGGCTACAACGGGATTTTGGCCTATTAAAGGCTCATTAAGGGATGTTATAAAATATGCAGACAATCCCGACAAGACCACTAATCCAAAGTATCTTGATGATGACTTGGCTGCTGTACTTAAATACGCAGAAAACGATGATAAAACAGATATGAAAATGTTTGTAAGCGGTATCAACTGCTTGGCAGTGCGAGCTTATGAGCAGATGATGATAACAAAACGGCATTTTGGAAAAACGGGAGGAAATGTGGCATATCACGGCTATCAGAGTTTCAAGTCAGGCGAAGTTACACCTAAAGAAGCTCACGACATAGGACTTGAAACTGCAAGGCGTATGTGGGGCAAGGATTATGAGATTATTGTTACAACACACCTAAACACCGACAACATACATAACCACATTGTCATAAATTCTGTATCTTTCAAAACGGGAATGAAATTTGAAAACCATATTTCAGACCATATACGCCTGAGAGAAATATCCGATGCAGTATGTAAGGAGTATGGGAAATCGGTAATAGAAGGTGCGAAATTTTATAGTGCCGAGAAAAACGCATATTGGGTACACAAGCACGGCGGTAAAACTCGCAGAGATATTCTCCGTGAAGATGTTGACGATGCAATAAATAATTCGGCTAACTATATGGAGTTTGTCGCTCTTATGAAAAATAAAGGATATATTTTTTCGAGGTCTGAAACGACAGACCATCCATCCGTTAAAGCACCGACTTGGGAAAGAGCAATTCGTTTTGACAAATTGGGTGATGAATACAAAAGGGACAGAATTTTAGAGAGGATTTTTCAAACGGGTAACCGTGCTTATTTCAATCAGTTCAGCGAACCCTACAAGAAAACGAGAGCTAAATATCGTCAAACGCCGCTTCAGGAGCTTGAATATCAATTTCGGCGTGTGAAATATATGGATACACTTGAAGCTCTGTTCTATTTATTTATGGAACTCTTAAAGCCAAGTACACCAAAACCGAACTACACGCCGCCGTTATCTCCGGAGCTAAGACAAGAGATACGAAAATTCGAACAATATCAAAAGCAATTCAGGCTCTTGCACGATGAGAATATCAACACCGTGCCGGAGCTTGAAGCGTTTATAGGCAAATTATCAATGCAGATATCCGAGCTTGAAGAAGAACGCTCGAAAACGGATAATAAACGCAGACGAGCTAAAACCAACGAAGAAACAAAAGCATATTATGCTGAAATCAGAGGTATATCCGCACAGATAAAGCCTATGCGGGATAAGCTCAAAATCGCTAAAGCGACTTTGGAAACTGTGCCGAAAGTGCAACGACTACTTGATATTGAACGGAATATGGAAAGCAAAATCAAAATTAAAGAACAGAAAAGAGGTATATCACGATG
>JAZSFD010000130.1:0-44727 GCA_045532035.1 Eubacteriales bacterium
TTTTTTTATAATCCGCAACATCAAGAAAAAGCTCGGGAAGATGCGGTATCAGCTCCTCACCGTAAGCGTTCTTATACTCCTCGGGAAGAATAAAACTCCAGGGAATTCCGTTCCTTGATATCTGAGGCTCATCAGTGAAAAAGCCCTCAATGCGTCCTGCGAACTTTTCATAATATGGGACATATATTCTTTCGATAAATTCTTTGATAACCTTCGCGTCAAGGGTATCGACATAGTATGGGTTGACTTCAAAATAGAAGACCTTGCCGTCAACCGTTGCGATCACATTATCACGGGATGTGCCGTCATCGTTGGCAATGCGCAGGTATTTTTGCTGATAGTCAAGGCCAAGACCGTTGACAACACCGCTTCCAAAGCCCGAGGGCCAGCCGTTTTCGTCGTATGCCCAGGCGTGCATTCCGTTTTCAGCGCATTTTTTTGCGCAGACTTCAACATTTTCAAACCACTCTTCACCCATATACTCGGTCTGAAGACCGCCTCTTGCGTGCATGAAAAAACCGCCGATTCCCGCATTGTCCATCTCCACGACCTGACGCGCTGTTTCCGCAGTGTCAAGCTTTTCATTCCACGACCAGAACGGTATGGGTCTATATTTTTTCGGGACATTTTTGAAATCCATAACATTACCTCCGAAACACAAAATGCAATATGGTATATAACATAAAAATTATATAACATATTGCATTTTGTGTCAACAATATCCGCAATCAAATTGTTACTGTTTCACAGTCAGAACCACTTTTCCGACACTCTTTCCGTCCTCGAGCAGTGCATGGGCCTCACGGGCGCGCTCAATGGGCAGAACATCACAAACGGAGGGAAGCACAAGCTCTTTTACGAACTTCGGGAAAACATCTTCCGAAAGCTTCGAAAGTATCTGCGCTTTCATTTCGGGGGTTCTGTTGCGGAGCATACTTCCCACAAGATGAAGCCCTTTTGTGAGAAGCGGGCGAAGCATAATGTTCGTTTCAACTCCGGCAAGTGTGGAGATGACCACCCAATATCCGCCGCGTGCCATATAGGGCATACAAAGACCGATATCCTCACCCGAAAGGCAATCGACCGCGATATTCACAGGCGTTCCGTTTTCTTCGAGCTCGCGGAATCTGTCACAAAGCTTTTCGGTTTTTGTATTCACGATAATGTCGGCACCAAGGGTTGCCACATGATCTCTTTTTGATTCATCTATGATCGATGTGATGACGGTTGCTCCAAAAGCCTTTGCGAGCGGGATCATTGCTGTGGCAAGACCGCTGGCACCCGCGGATATATATACTCTGTCCCCTGCTTTCAGATCACCTTCATAAAACAGGTTGAGATATGAGGTCGCGTATGCCTCGGGAATTGCCGCAGCGTGCACAAACGAAAGATTGTCGGGGAGCTTAATCATCATGTCATATTTTACGGCAACATATTCGGCATAGCCTCCGCCGCCAAGAAGAGCACAGACCCTGTCCCCTGTTTTCAGTCCCGATTTTTCGGTTACATTCTTTCCAACCTTTACGATAACACCGGAAATCTCAAGTCCCATCCATTCGGGACAGCCGGCAGGAGACGGATATTTGCCCTGCCGCTGAAGAATGTCGGCACGGTTCACGCCGACGGCGTGAATCTCCACCAGCGCCTCATCGTCGGTTATAGCAGGATCGGCAACCTCTGTCCACTCCATCAATTCATTTTCTTTAACAAGCATCGCTTTCATAATCAAATCTCCTCCTTTGGGTCAAAGGACACTCCGCTTGCAGCAAGGATAAGCTTGTGCAATTCGAGCTCGTATTCATATGTATAGGGATTTTCCTTTTCACCACGGATAAAGGCGGCAAAATCAAGCATCATTTCATCATAACGCTCATGACCTTCCACTATCGCAACTTCTATCTCCTCACGCGTATCGCTATATATATTTTCGCATTTTTCACGTAGGGACAGATACATTTTTGTTGGTCTTTCGATGGGTTTAATCTCGATAGTGCCCTTGGTACCGTTGATGACTATCTGGCGTCTTCCAAAACCATTTACTTCAACAGAGCTTGTCTTTACTGTTGAAAAACCATGCGGATATTCAAACACGGCAAAGTCGTTGTCAAAAGAATCGTTTCCTGCAAAGCCCGTCTTTTTCAGGAAAGGAGTAATCTTTTCGGGTCTGCCCATGATGCTGTAAATGATATCTATAAGATGACAGCCGAAAATATACATGGTGCCGCCCTTAAAATGTTCAAGCCATTTGCGGTAAGCTTCGTCATGATCGGTGCTCATCATTGTATCAATCGATACAACCTCTCCCAAAACACCACTGTTTATGATATCTATCGACTTTTTGACTGCAGGATTCTGGCGGTACATATATCCAAGCTGTATCACAAGATTCTTTTCCTTTGCAACAGAGAGAAGCTCGGCATATTCGTGCAGATCTTCTCCGGCAGGTTTGTCCATGTGGATATGGAAACCGCGCTCAAGCCATTTTTTTGCGGTTTTGTCAAGATTCCAGACATCGGTTTCCACAAGAATCGCATCAAGATCATCCATTGCAAGAATCTCTTGCTCTGTATATCGTGTAAGTCCTTGATACGCCCCATCATTTCCGCGTTTTTTCACCCATTCTTCGTCGCTTTCGGCATATCCCACAACATCATAGAGGTCAGGAAATTTTCGGCAGGCAAGCATTTTGGCTGCACCATGATTATGTCCGATGCCAATCTGGGCAATACGAAGCTTTTTCATTCCATATGCCTCCAGTCAAAAGCAATTCCCGTCGGGAATTCGGGGTCATTTATAAGTCTGTCGTATACCACTTTTCCGTCCTCGGGCTTTACGACCTCTGTTATGATCTTTTTGCAATCAAGTCTTCCCGAGTGCATCATCTGCATGATGGAATGGCAATCATCCGCGTTCGTCCAGTGATAAGGATAGGAATCCACCTTGGGACGAACAAAATTGTGCGCACCGATAAGCTGAACGCCCGGACAATGGACCTGGGAATAATAGTCAACAGCGCTATCCGAAACACGGGTACAGCCAAGAAGCGAAACACGAGCCATTTTTGACGCACACTTCAGAGCATCAAGCATGGCGGCAGAGCTGCCGGTAACCTCCACAATGGCATTGACTCCTTTTCCCTCGGTTATTTTCCTTACCTTTTCAACAAAGTCATCATCCGCAGGGTTAAGCGCAAAATCAGCCCCGTTATTGAGGGCAAGCTTTCTTCTTGTTTCGGAAAAATCCGCAGCAATAACCGGAAGTCCGCCCGAAAGCTTCATAAAATTCAGAGCAAAAACCCCAAGTATTCCCATGCCGAAGACCATGCCGCTTTCACCAAGCTCGATTCTTGTTTTGCGAAGACCTCCAAGCCCCATGGCGGCAATAAGCACAAAAGAGCAGTCAAGAGATGAAAGGTCGTCATACGGAACAGGGAAAACATCTGCTTCGGGCACTATGTTATAGTTTGTGTGGTGACCATGATAAACGATAACACGGTCTCCCGGCTTGAAGCGCGTCACTTTTTCGCCAACTTCGACTACTCTTCCGCAGCTGCTGTATCCAAGCCAACGGGGATAGCCTGCAGGAGTGTTGGGAAGGCCTAAAAGATTTGCCTTTTCCGTACCTCCGCTGATGGCTGAATATTCTGTTCTGACAAGTACTTTGTCTCCCGAAACCTCGGGAATATCATATTCGACAAACTCCGCAATGCCGCGTTCTGCAAAAATCACTGCTTTTCTTTTCATTATCTTTCTCCTTATAACACTCGCATACGACGATAGGCTTCAGTCATTGATTCCAAATGCAATTGCTCAATATCAGAGCAATATCCGTAGTCAACATTACAGAACATGATGTGCGAGCCGAGCATCGGGCAGATCATTCTTGATTTCATACCCTTCTTTCCGTTGGCATGATAGCTGAACGGGAAAGAAAGATCTCTTTTCAGAAGAATTGTGGAAGAAATACATTCAGCAAGCTGTTCATCGGTTTCACAGGGAGTAACCATTTTTATAATGTCTGCACCCTTGACATCATGGGCAAAGGTAGCCACAGCCTTCAATTCTTCAAAAGAAAGATGTACCCCGAAATGCATAGAAATAAGAACTTCTGCTCCCTTGGCGTGAGCTTCGTCTATAAACTTTTTCTGTTTTTCAATGATCTCGGGCTTAAGAGCGACCTCACGAGGCTTTTTCGCAGCGAGAAATTCAAAGCCTTCGGGAATATGAGCATCGTCAACAAATCCACC
Organism: Eubacteriales bacterium; assembly: GCA_045532035.1. GTDB lineage: Bacteria > Bacillota > Clostridia > Oscillospirales > CAG-382 > UMGS1052. The sequence goes on from JAZSFD010000130.1 coordinate 4,247, forward strand.
TTTAGCCTCGGTGTCAAAAGAATAACCCTGCAGGTCAACTGCCGAAACACCTGCATCAACGGCAGTCATGAGAAGAGCTGTTCTCTCCTCCTCATCCATGCCGAGGTCTCCGAAAAATCCGTTGTTATAATTGAGGGCAAGAATTGGCTTGTCAGTGGCTTTTACAATCTGACTGATCGACTCCACATTGCGGAACTCCTCATCAAGTGTGGCAAGGTGAAGGTCAAACCCCCGGGCTCCACGCACTTCGCCGTTTTTTATCTCGGCGATGGCGTCTCTGACGGTGCGCTGTTTTATAACTCCCACTATCATTGGGGATGGTCCGAATGCAAATGAAGGTCTCATAAAAATCTCCTCTGTTTTGTTTTTTCATACTCTAATTATAGATAATTTTCAGCTAAAGTAAATGTTTATTCCGATATTATTTATAAAATCCGATATTGTTTTTTGAAGTTTCTCTTGATCATCTTGCTATGTGTGTGTATAATAAAAAACAGAGGTGACACAAATGCATGACGAAAAAATTCTTGAATTGCGCATCCTTGATGTTCTTACGGTTGTGAAAACCAACATCAAAAAGGGTATTGTTGCCGAAAACAGATCGCGCAAGACAAGCGCCTTCGCCTACAAGACGACAGGAAAAACCACTTACAATCAGAACGATGTAACCATTTTATCCGACCCTTATCACTTGGTTTTTCTTCCGAAGGGCTCGAGTTATTCTTACACTGTCGAGGAGGCCGGAGAATGCATTCTTTTCGAACTTGATTTCGGAGAAAAAATCCCCTTTGACAAAGTAACATCCTTTCCTGTCAGAAGTGCTCCCGATGTTCTTTCGTCCGCCGCCAAGGCAGAGCGTTTCTGGACATATAAAAAGCAGGGCTACCGCAACAAATGTATGTCCTGCATTTATAACATTCTCTCAAATGTCAACACCGACGGAAGCTATGTCAACAGTACAAAGTATGATATCATACGACCGTCTATAAAATACCTCGAAGAGCATCTTGACGATCCGGATATTGACACAGATTTTCTCGCCTCCCTTTCGGGAATCAGCATTCCGTATTTCAGAAAGATATTCAACAACATATATAAAATGCCTGTGGCAAAATACATCGAATCAGTACGCATAGGAAAAGCAAGGGAGCTTTTGAAAAACGACTATGATTCGGTAGGCGAAGTTGCAGAATGCGTAGGCTACAGAAACATCTACCATTTCAGCAAAGTTTTCAAAAAAGTTACAGGTATGTCACCTACCGAGTATGCAAGAGGAAAAATATAAATTTCTCATTTTTGCCAAAACCGATAATTTTAAGAAAAAGAGGATTTGATATGGGAAAATTCGAGCACATTTCCGAAATGAAGGATTTTCATGAAATGACCAAAAAAGACATAAAAGCTTTTGCGAACTGTCTTGCTGCGGCTTTCGACGGATACCCCCTTTTCAGGCATTTTATGCCCGGAAAAGATGCCGCCGAAAACATGGATTTTTTCTGGAAAATAGATCTCAAGACCATCCTTGACAGAATGTTCTGCGTGGGCGACAGCGAAAAACCCGATGCGCTCGGCCTTTTTGCCCCTCCCGGTTATAAGGATGCAAGCTTTCTCCGTTATGTTGCCGCAGGCGGTGTGGGACTCAATTTCAAATACAGTCCCGGCATGGTGGCAAGAAGTCTCAGCTTTCAATCGTTTGCAGGAAAGATCAAGGAAAAGTATTCGGGTGAAAACTGTTGGTATCTCTACTGCCTCGTCACCCGACCCCATCTTCAGGGTAACGGTCTTTGTTCACAGCTTCTGCGTCCGATGCTCAGTTATTTTGACAGAAGCGAAAGCGACTGCTATCTTGAAACCTTTGATGAAGAAAATGTGCCTCTGTATGAGCACTACGGTTTCACCCTTTGCGAAACGGTAAAGGTGCCGAAATCAGACCTTGTACTCAGGGCAATGCTGCGTAAGCCTCAAACAAACATATAAGGAGAAAAACATGGATTTCAAAATCAACTGCCGCGATGACGCAGCTAAAATCGTTATAGAAAATCAAAGAGAATGTAACGGAATTATCTTTCTTGACATAAAAATGACTTATGAAAAGCAACAGCTTCCCTCATCCTTCACTCTGACCTGGAAATTTCCCGTTAAAGACTGTTTCTCGGTCTGGTCTCCCTCTTTCGGAAGTTCTCATCAGCTTTGCCCAAACTGGGCAAGACAGACCACATCGTCAAGGCTCGCCATGATGATGCCGATACATCAGATCAATTCCCTTTCGGGCAAAAACAGACTTTGCATTTCGCTTTCCGACGCTGTCACCCCCACATCCATCTCCACCGGTGTATGCGAGGAGGATGCTTGCCTTGACTGCATCGTTTCTTTCTTCACAATTCCCGTCGCGCCTCTTTGTGAATACAAAGTCACTTTAAGGCTCGATATGCGTGATATTCCCTATTACGACAGCATCTATGATGTCTCGGAATGGTGGGAAAAGAATTGCGGATATACTCCAATGAATGTCCCCGAAGAAGCCCGCCTCCCGATGAACTCGCTTTGGTACAGCTATCATCAGATGCTTGATGTTGAGGATATCATAAAGGAATGTAAGCTTTCAAAGCCTCTCGGCATGGACACGGTCATCATTGATGACGGATGGCAGACCGATGACAACAACCGCGGTTATGCTTTTTGCGGCGACTGGGAGCTTGCCACCTCCAAGATCCCCGACATGAAGGATTTTGTCAGGCGCATCCATGATACCGGCATGAAGGTCATGCTGTGGTACTCGGTGCCGCTTATTGGTATTAAGAGCAAAAACTACGATGAATTCAAGGATATGCTCCTTGACGAAACAGGAAACAGACGCGATTACTGGGCGCTCGACCCGAGATATAAGAAAGTCCGCGATTTTCTTATAAATGTCTATGCCAAGGCGGTTTCGGAATGGGAGCTTGACGGTCTGAAGCTCGATTTCATCGATTCGTTTGTATTAAGAGGCAAATCGCTTGAGCCTGATGACAGACGAGATTTTGCGTCGCTCGAAGAGGCAATAGATGCGCTCATGACAGGCATCACAGAACGGCTTTCGCAGATAAATCCCAATATTCTCATAGAATTCAGACAGAGCTATGTGGGTCCCGCCATCCGCAAATACGGAAATATGTTCCGTGTCGCAGACTGTCCCAATGACTCGATAGTAAACAGAACCGAGATCGTAAAACTCCGCTATACCTCGGGAAAAACAGCGGTACATTCGGATATGCTCATGTGGCATCACGACGACCCTGTTGAGTCGGCAGCGCTTCAGTTGGCAAATGCCATCTATTCGGTGCCGCAGGTATCGGTGAAAATAGCAAAGCTTTCTGACGAACACAAAAAGATGCTTTCGTTCTATCTCGGCTTCTGGAGAGATAACAGAGATATTCTTCTTGACGGAAAGCTTACAGCCGAAAACCCCGAATCAAATTACAGCAAAGTCTGCGCAAAAAAAGACAACAAGGCTGTTCTTTCCTGCTACGCAAATAATATCTGTGAGCTGTCCGATCTTTCCGAGCTTACCATTGTCAATGCCTCAGCGCAGGACAGTGTAATTGTCAAAAACGCTGTCGGAGCATCCTTTGTAACAGTCAACTGCATGGGAGAGGAAATCTCAAAAGGACATATCTGCGGCACGCTTGAAGAAATAGAAGTTCCGTGCGCGGGAATGATATTTATAGCAAAATAACATATATAAAACAAAAAGTGCCGAAAGGCACTTTTTGTTTTATGTTAGAGTGTATCAAAAACCGTATCAAGATTTTCTTCCGAATACTCAATCTCTGACGAGAACATCCTCGCAAACTCTGCAATGTCATCAACAGAGAGATCGCCATTTTCCTTAACACATATATCACACAAATGTGCAACCAAAAGACATCCCGCAAGTGCAAATTTTATCCGCGGAACAAAGCTTTCGTCATAGATGCCATCAGAAAAATGTCTGAAAATTAAATAACACAAAAGCTGTTCCAGACAAATCGAAAAGCTTTTATCCGATAGGATACTCTTTTCGGCTTCAAAACAACCTATATTTTCAAGCAAAGATGTCCACTTTTCGTCAAGTCTTTCCAGCGAAATGAAAAGACCTCGCAACTTATCCGGGAAAATTTCCGAAATATCAAAATCGTATAAAGATGATATCTTTTCAATTCTTTCGAAAATACTGTTTTCTCTGTTGCGGATAATCGAAAAAAGCTTTTCTCTTTTATCAAGCATTCGTTGTTCTTCATCCGACAGAGAAAGTTCAAATCCCATATCAAGCGGAATAAGCTCAAACGGCTCAGTTGATGTCAAAATCACTCTTGCCGCCTCCTCACAACACAGACCGATGCCAAGCTCGGTATGCTCCGAAAAAAAGTTGCGAAAACGCGGATGGTCCGAGCATATATCGCAAAGAGAATCCTCTCCGAGTCTCTTTATTATCTCGCAAAGTCCATCATTCTCGAGAAATGGACATCTGTCTGCTTCTTTCAAAACGAAATGCGGACAGTCGGCATTAAGATCTATATTTTCCCTGACCTTTTCTCCGAAATCACCGAGGAGCTTCTTGTAGTATTCAAGCGTATCTTCATCAATATCTATTTCCCAGCCGACGCAGCAACTGTGACGGCATTTGTCGGCAACACACTTGAATTTGTGATAGTAATTGGGTACAAGCGTCATAATCAAGTCATTTTGCCCTGTGAACATTATAAAGATGTGTGATGTGCAGATCCTCATCCATATCAAGTCCGTGGGAACCGCAGTTTCCGTCGATTTCGTGGCAGCCGTGATCCATGGCAAAAGCCATGAAGGTGTCATGCTTTGTCCAGTGCTTTTCGATCAGAGAATCAAACATTGAGAAAGCATGGTCGTTGGCACGAAGCTCTGACAGTGCCTCAACACTTTCGGGACCAAATTTATGCATAACAGAGTCATAATTTCCGTTGTATACCACAACGAAATCATATTTGTCGTTCATGATGACTTCCGCCGCCTTGGCATTAACCTCTCCGATGGAATCATAGACAAAATAATCCATGTCACGTTCAAGGAAGATCTTTGCAATACTGCAATTGCTTTCGGCTATAATTACAGGCTTCTTCCCCGCTCTTATCAAAGCGTCAAAAACGGTATCAATCGCAAGAACGGGCTTTTCATATTTTTGAATCCCGTGAACAGACGGCTGTGCGCCCGTATACATTGTTCCAAAGCAGACAGGCGTTACCGACGGCATAACGGTTTCATAGGGAATCTCAATTTTTTTTGCCGCCACAACATATTTCATAAGCTGAGGATATTTCTTATATACCCATTCGGCGACCGCGTCGGGATTGTACATAAAAACGCGGTCTGCCTTTTTTCCGTCAAAAGCTTTATCAATATAATCGCAAAGCTCTTCGTTAGCATGCTGTGCCTTTTCGGGTGCATCAATTCCCATGGCATAACAAAGGGCTGCGCAAAGAGTATCAAGAGATTTTCTTTCGTTCATGTTCTTTCTCCTTATATATGGTAAAACGCATTGTCATATGCAATATGTACGGGATATGGGAATCTGTCGATTGCTTCTTGTATTTTTGGGATATTATGCAGACCCATGTGGGTGAATATGAGCTGTTTTGTGTTTGTCCTGAGGAAGCATCCGATGTTCTTATCCACGTCAAAATGTACAAGCTCGCACAGCACCGCATCGAACTTTTCACGATACAATATTTCAGGGTAATCATGAAAATCAGGATTAAGATCAGCGGTATAAAGGAATCTCTTGTCTTCGGTCTCAACCATATAAGCAAAGCTCGGAAATTCACCGTTTCTGAGATGTTGTGTGCGAATAGCGCTGACTTTTATATTTTCATCGGCATAGATGACACCTTCTTCAACAAGAGAAAACGTCACTTTTTTGTCATCAAAAGACATATGAAGTGCAAACACCCAATTTTTGAATGCCTCAAGACCGTTTTCTTCGGGGAGGAATATCTTTGCTTTTGCATCTTTGTCTTGAATATAATGGCTGAATCACTTAACAAGAGCGGTAAGGGGTCCGGCATGGTCTTCGTGCATATGCGAAATAAACACAGCTTTTATTTTCCCTATGTCAAAATTAAGATCTGTCATTTTTCCCTCAACATATCCGCCGCAGTCGAAAAGATAATGAACACCGTTTACGGTAAGCAGATTTGCGCTGCAGGCTCTTCCCGGCTCTGTGGCACCGTGGCTTGTGCCCAATGTACAAAGTCTCATATTTATAACTCCTCACTTTTATAAAAATACTTTTCAAGATAAACGGTTATTTTTTGTTTTTTCCATAGGCAAAGATATTTAACCGATAAGATACGCCGTTGGATATTTCGATGGGACACGAGTTATAAATTGCACATCAATTATTTCCTTTCATTCACCAAAAGCTGCAAATTTTCTTTTTTCGTGAATGTTTTCGAGAAAATATCTGAAAGAAGCTCCATCGTGTATTCTGAAACCGCAAAATTGCATGCCGGGGCGGAAATTCTCATATCCCTTTTCTGACCTTACGTAAAGGCTTTGACACTTTGGATAAACAAGAAAAATCTTTTGTGCATTTTGGCAATTATAACCGAAAGCACTGTCGGGGACTTTGAGATCACAGGTCTTTGAAAGCGGAAACCCGCTCCACGAACCCAAAGGACCTTTGAACCCCAAAAGATGCGCGCTCATGTGCACAAGCTCGTTTGAGTAAAACAGCACCGACGAATTTGAAAACGGATACGGAACAACAAGCTTTACAAAAACCGTTTTGTCACCATTGCAAACAGCAAGCGACCAATTACCATCACCGTTTTCCGCATCAGAAAGACTTCCGTGCAATTCGTGACCAAACTTTTCGCATATTTCTTTTATCTGTTTGTCAAATTTTGTTATTCTGCTTTTCAAAAACATCGTAGCCTCCATTATACTTTCTGTTTAAGACAATTATACCTCACACAAATGTTAAATTCAAGAGGGTTTGACAGATAAATCAATTTTGTCAAAGCGGCTTTTTCCGATACAACAAAGCGATTATACTTTAGCAGAGATAAATGTTCATAAAATCAGATATAAGAAGTCATATAATGTGATTAAAATGCTTTTGTACGGATGATTATATTTTACTCCGACACAAATTCATCGATTCAGGAAACAAAAAATGTTTCCGGGAAGTTTATTATGGCAGAAAAGAAGTTAAGAATCGGTTTTATCGGTATCGGCGGAATTGCAAATTCCCACATGGGTGCATATCTTAAGCAGCCCGATGTTGAGATCGTTTGCGGTGCTGATCTTATTGAAGGCAGAGCACGCGCTTTCTTTGACAAGTACGAGCTGAAGGACGCCAAGGATTACACCGACTACAAGCTTATGCTCGAAGAAAACGAGCTTGATGCGGTTTCTATCTGTACATACAACAGCCAGCACGCGCCCTGTGCAATTTATGCTCTTGAGCACGGACTCAATGTGCTTCTCGAAAAGCCTTTCACCGTAACTCTCGATGAGGCAGTTGCTGTAAGACGTGCCGAAAAGAATAGCGGAAAGGTTCTTTCCATTGGCTTCCAGCCCAGATTCGACGCAAATATGCAGATGATTAAAAAGATCGTTCAGAGTGGTGAGCTCGGCGATATCTATTATATCCAGACAGGCGGCGGAAGAAGACACGGTATTCCTGTCGGCTGGTCCACCACCTTTATCGAAGGTGATAAGGGAGTGCTTGGCGCCATCGGAGACATCGGCTGCTATTCGCTTGATATGTGCCTCAACGCCATGGGCTATCCGAAGCCCGTAACCGTTTCGGGAAGAGTTTCCGGCTTCTTCGGAAAGACTCCCGAGGCTTATACCACAAGAACAGACGATCCCGCAGAGCAACAGAAATTTGCCGATCTTTTCGCGGTTGATGATTTTGCATCGGCATACATCAGACTTGACAACGGCGTTGTTCTTGACTTCAGAATCGCGTGGTATATGCATCTTGACACTCCCGGTGATACAATCATCATGGGTACAAAGGGTTCGCTGAGAATCCCCTCCACAGACTGCTGGAACGGCACGGTCGGCGGAGCTATGAAGATCTATCACGATCTTTGCGGCAAGCCCACAGAAACCGTGGTTCCCCTTCTCAAAAATCCCGAGGGTGTTACAAATGTCGACAGAAAGATCCGCTCTTTCCTCGATGCCATCATCAACGGCACACCTGCCCCATCCCCTCCAGTCAGATCATCATCAATCAGGCTATCATCGATGGTATCGTCAAATCCTCCGAGATCGGAAGAGAGATCGAAGTTAACATTCCCGAGCTTGACTAAAAAACACAAAAACAAAAGTGCACGGTTTTTGCCGTGCACTTTCTTTTTTATGACATCTTATTTTTCGTCATAGTTTCGCAGGTTTGTTCTGCCGAGGATATAATCAGTAGAAACATTATAAAGATCGGCAAGCTTTAACAGATGCTCGATCGGGATGGTCCCTGCGCCGCGCTCGTAGCGCGAATATACAGTTTGCATAATGCCAAGGAATTCGCCGATGTCACTCTGGGACATCTTTATTTCCTTGCGCAAAGTTTTAAGTCTTTCAAAATACATAGAATAATACCGGAATTATAACACCTTTGATAAAAAGTCCTGAGTTCTCTTGTTTTCGGGGCTTCCGAAGATCTTTTCGGGAGTTCCCTGCTCCATAACAATTCCCTCATCCATAAACATCACGCGGTTTGCCACTTCTCTTGCAAAGCCCATTTCGTGGGTAACGCAAATCATGGTCATACCGTCTTCCGCAAGCTCTTTCATGAGGTCAAGCACTTCGCCTACCATTTCGGGGTCGAGAGCAGATGTGGGTTCGTCAAAAAGCATTACCGTCGGATTCATGGCAAGAGATCGTGCTATGGCAATTCTCTGCTTCTGACCGCCCGAAAGCTGATTTGGGAAAGCCTGTGCCTTATCGGGAAGACCGACTCTTTTGAGAAGCTGCATTGCTTCGTATTCGGCCTCTGCCTTGTCCTTTTTCAGAAGCTTTCTGGGACCTATTGTAATGTTGTCCATGATGGAAAGATGCGGAAAAAGATTAAAATGCTGGAACACCATTCCCATTCTCATGCGGAGCTTGTTGATGTTGCACTTGGGAGATGTGATCTCCTCGTTTTCAAACCAGATTTCTCCCGCAGAAGGTTCTTCAAGGCGATTAAGACAGCGCAGAAAAGTGGATTTTCCGCTTCCCGACGGACCGATGATTACAACTTTTTCGCCTTTTGCAATCTCCTCGGTCACACCCTTGAGAACTTTTATTTCGTCTTTATCGCCAAAGTTTTTATAAAGTCCTTTAACGCTTATCACCCTTGCTCAACCTCCTTTCGAGAATAGCTACACACTTGGAAAGTCCGAGCACAACAATGAGGTAAACAATACCCACTGCGATGAGCGGCATATAGTTGTCATATGTCTGCGAACGAATTCTAAGACCTGCAAGAGTAAGCTCTGCAACGCCGATATAAAAGGCGATAGAGGTCTCTTTGAGAAGTGCGATAAATTCATTTGCCAAAGCGGGAAGCACCGCTTTGAAAGCCTGAGGGATTATGATAAAGGTCATGGTCTGTATGTAGTTGAAGCCAAGGCTTCGGCCTGCTTCTGTCTGTCCTTCATCAACCGACATGATACCGCCACGGATGATCTCAGAAACATATGCGCCGGAATTAAGACCGAAGCAGATCACCGCCGAGAATATATTCTTGATTCCGATCGGACCAAGAAATGCAAAATGAATTATCATTATCTGCACCATCAAAGGCATTCCGCGCATTATGGACAGATACGCTTTACATATATCGGCAGCAATTTCAAGCTTGCCTGTCTTATGGTTGATAACTCTTATCACGGCTACGATAAATCCGAGTAATATACCGATTACAAGAGCACACGCTGTAAGAGCAAGAGTTGAGGCAACACCGTTTACTATATACATATAACGGTTCTGATATATGAAGTTCTTATAAAAGCTCGCCTTGAATTTGTTCCATGTCTTTATAAGCGGAATGTTTGTGTCGGGCTTTTCGGTGTCATAATTCTTGACCGCAAAGCAATATTTTACACCGGAACGCAAGGTTTCGCGGTTTGCAATATCAACTTCTTTTCCGTCGATGGTAATAACAGATGTGTCATCAGCCGCGTTTACCGCATCGATAAGGCCGCAGAAAACGGTGTTGATGACTTCATCAGACTTGTGAAGCTTGAAAACTCCGGGGGAGTCCTCGTAGATGACAAGCTGAACATTGCCCGATACTTTTTCAGTGGAATAAACATCCTTCTTGACAGCGGCAAAGCCTTTGAGCTTGATGTCAAGACCCGTAGACTTCTTGTCATTTGCAAGGTTTTCTTCATAGAAATTGTAAGCGGTCTCAAAATAGCTGTTCATTTTGTCAACAAGGATTCCGAAGTCATAGGAAACATAAGAACAGTCAAGAACCACATTCTTTTCGCCTCCGTATTCAACGATGCTGTTGACAGTAACATAGGTGTTATCCTTATCGTAAACCACCGTATTAAGACCCACATTCGGAATCTCGGAAAGCTCGGCATCGACAATTTTCTGCGCTTCCTCAACAGAAAGTTCGGAGTCGAACTTGTTGTTGGCAGACTGCACAAAATAGGTCACCACAAGTGAAAGGATAACGAGAAGAATGACAGAGCCGTATATCAAAAGCTTCTTCTTCAGCTTTGCTTTTTTCTGCATTGCCGATTTCGATATGATGGGTTGAGTATTGTTATTCATCAAAATTCTCCGTAAGTTTTGTACATATCACAAAAGGGAATGACTTGCATCCCCTTTTGTATTTCTTAAACCGTTTTTAGGTTTAAATTACTTGATGTACTTTGCAACGATCTCTTCGATCTTGCCTTCTGCTGTAAGCTCTTCGATAGCAACATTGATCTTGTCGAGAAGCTCGGTGTTGCCCTTCTTTACGCAGATAGCATAGTCTTCGTCAGCATAGGAGGTTTCGAGGATAACGAGACCTTCGTTTGCAGCGACAAGAGCCTTTGCAGGTTCGTTATCGATGATAACGCAGTCAACATCGCCGCCCTTGAGAGCAAGAACTGCTTCGTTACCGTTGGAGTATTGTGTAACATTCTCTTCACCGAAATCGTCTGTCGAGTAGATGTCACCGGTTGTTGCGAGCTGTACGCCTACCTTGTAGGAAACGCCTTCAGCATAGAGATCGTCAACTGTTGCGATAGGCGAACCTTCAGCAACGATGATAGCCTGAACGCCGTTTGCATAGCTGTAGGAGAAGTCAACGCTTTCAAGTCTTTCTTCTGTTACAGTCATACCTGCCATACCCATATCAACTGCGCCCGACTGAACGGCAGCGATGATAGAGTTGAACTCCATGTCTTCAATAACGAGTTCAAGACCAAGCTTTTCAGCGATAGCTTCAGCAATCTCAGCGTCGATACCGACGATCTTGTCGCCTTCGTAGTATTCGTAGGGCTGGAAGTAAGCGTTTGTAGCCATAACGAGCTTGCCGCCATCTTCAGCGACTTCTTCGTTTTCTTCGTTTTCTTCCTTTTCTTCGTCTGCAACTGCGGCATCTTCGCCATCAGCAGCTTCCTTGTTTTCGTCTTCAACTACTTCGCCTTCGACTACTTCGCCTTCAACGTTTGTGTCAGCGTCGTCTGCTTTTTTCTCACAGCCTGCTAATGCAAATGTTGTTGTCATAAGTGCAGCTGCTGCGAGGAGTGCAAGAATCTTTTTCATTTCTTTTACCTCTTGTAATAAAAATATTTTTGTGCCGTGCCTTAGGACCGGCACCGTTTATATATATTATCACACTTAGTGCAAAATTGCAATATGTTTTTACAATTTTTGTAAAGTTGTGCTTTTTATATTCATTTTCCCCGAATTTTTATGCAAAATTTGTGAGTATTTATTAAAACACCGGTAGTATTTCAATTTTTTATACATTCCAACATCTGTGTCAAACAAAATACTTTTGCATAAGATGAATTGAGGCACAAACAATCATATTTCGCAAAAAAGGAGAATAATATGCCATCGATCTACTTATCCCCCTCAACCCAGGAATACAACATCTATTATGACAACTCCGGCTCGGAGGAATACTACATGAACCGTATCGCCGATGCCATGGAACCTTATCTGATTTCGTCGAACATTTCTTTCACAAGAAATGACCCCGACAAAACTCTGTCTCAGGCGATTGCCGAATCAAATCTCGGAAACTATGATCTGCACCTTGCGCTTCATTCCAACGCTTCACCGGAAGCAACTCCGGGAGCATTGATGGGAGCGGATTTTTACTACTATACGGTAAGCGAAAGAGGACGACGCGCCGCAACAGTTCTCGCCGACAACTACAAAAGCATATATCCCACCCCCTCTCTTGTGCGCGCAGTTCCGACCATGATACTTGCGGAGGTACGCAGAACAAACGCTCCCGCGGTTCTTGCAGAGCTTGCCTACCATGACAATCCTACCGATGCCGAATGGTTGAAGTCAAACATCGGGCTTATTGCAAAAAACCTTGTGCAGGGACTTTGCGAATACTTCGGCATCCCGTTCATCTCCCCCGGCGAGCCGAGCTACGACCGCATCGGAGAAGTTACAACTCAAGGTTCACGACTGAATATACGTTCACGCCCGTCACTTGATGCACAAGTCCTTGCCCAGATCCCCAACGGCGAAAGAGTGACCGTCATTGAGCAGGTAGGAAACTGGTACGTTATTGAATATAACGGAATAATCGGTTTTGCCAGTTCGGATTATATCACTCTTATAACAAGATAACCAAAAAACGGACGGTTTCACACCGTCCGTTTTTACCTATTTTCTATTGACAATAAATGTTTTGGGATATATAATGTATTTTGTATGCGTATGTTTATGATACGTACAATTATCAGTGAGTTCGAGACCTTCCTCACTTAAAACAAAACTAAAGGAGACATTATGAAAAACAAAAGAATCAAAAACCTCATCCACGCAGCGGTCATTGCCGCACTGTATGTTGTTCTCACCTATTTTTCGGCTCTGTTCGGTCTTTCGAGCGGTTCGATCCAGTTGAGAATTTCCGAGGCGCTGACCATTCTCCCCATCTTCACACCTGCTGCAATACCCGGACTTTTTGTCGGTTGCTTTACGGCAAATCTGCTGCTGGGCTCAGCCATATGGGATGTGATCTTCGGAAGCATTGCGACCCTTTTGGCAGCGATCTTTTCGCGTATGCTAAGAAAAACTCCCGTGGCAGCATTTGTTCCGCCGCTGGTGTTTAACACCCTGATCATTCCGCCCGTCATATATTATGTATACGGCAGTGAAGAAGCAATGTATCTGACATATATCGGAGTTTTTGTCGGAGAAGCTCTTTCGTGTGGAATATTCGGGTTTATTCTTTACAAAGTTTTGAAAAATAACAAATCAATTTTCGGAGAAAATGATGGCACCTGAAAAAAACAAAACCACCAACTGTGAATGCTGTGCGTTTTATGTCTATGACGACATTGACGACTGCTATTATTGCGATATCAATCTCGACGAGGACGAAATGAGCAGATTTCTCTCGGGCACAAACAGCGCGTGCCCCTATTTTCAGTTCTTTGACGAGTATGACCTTGCCCGCAAGCAGTAAGCTTTTTAACCGAAAGGACATAAAAATGACCGCCTTTTTCAAAAGCCTTATTGGCGACAAAGCCTTTTATAAAAGAGTTTTCTTCATAACTCTTCCAATTCTTATCCAGAATGTCATAACGAATTTTGTTAGCCTTGTGGACAACATCATGGTCGGAAGCCTCGGCACCGAGCCCATGTCAGGCGTTGCCATCACAAATCAGCTTATATTCGTTTTCAATCTCTGCATCTTCGGTGCAATTTCGGGTGCCGGCATCTTTTCGGCTCAGTTTCACGGATGCGGTGATGTCAAGGGTGTTCGGGATACCTTAAGGATCAAGATCATCTTTGTCGCCGTCATAACTCTTATCGCCGAAGCGATATTCATTTTTTTCGGGGACGAGCTTATCAGAATGTTTCTGCATGAGGGAAAAGAAGAAATTGATATCGAAGAAGCTTTCAGACAGGCAAAGAATTATATGTCTGTCATGCTTCTGACTCTCCCCTTTTTCGCATTCATGCAGGCTTATTCCGACACTCTGCGCTCCACATCGGAAACGGTTCTTCCGATGAAAGCAAGTGTTGTAGCCGTTCTGACAAATGTATGTTTTAACGCAGTTTTTATATTCGGTCTTTCGATGGGAGTTGTCGGTGCCGCCGTTGCAACAGTTATGGCACGCGTTGTTGAATGCTTCATTGTTGTCCTTTGGACTCACACGCACAAACAAAAAGCTCCTTTTGTCGAAGGGGTATACCGTTCCTTCAGAATCCCCGGAAATCTCATGAAGAATGTCATGACAAAAGGTTTTCCCCTACTTTTAAACGAAGCTCTTTGGTCACTTGGAATGACTGCCATCGTCAACGCTTATTCTCAACACGGTGCAGAGGTCGTTGCGGCACAAAGCATCAGTTCGACAGTTTCAAACCTGTTCAACTGTGCGTTTTTTGCCTTCGGCAACGCCATAGCCATAATCGTCGGTCAGCATCTCGGTTCAGGCGAGCTCGAAAAGGCAAAGAGAGATGACAAGAGGCTTCTTTTTGCCTGCGTTGTCACCTGTACTGTCGTCGGCGGAATCATGGCGCTTGTGGCGCCCCTTTTCCCCGGGATTTACAATACCACAGACAGCGTGCGATCTCTTGCATCACAGTTCCTTATAGTTAGTGCTCTTTCGATGCCAATACACGGTTTTGCCCATTCGGCATATTTCACACTGCGCTCGGGCGGAAAGACCATGATAACCTTTGTTTTTGACTCCGGCTTTATCTGGGCAGTTTCATACCCCGTGGCATTCATACTTACAAAATACACCAATGTTTCTATTCTTCCCCTTTATACCATAATTCAGCTGGTAGACCTTGTGAAGGTCATCGTTTCGATCTTCCTTTTGAAAAGCGGTATATGGGTAAACAATCTGACAGACGAAAAAGATAAAAAGGAGAAACTATCATGAGCAAAACCGAAATTCTGTTTCTCGGCACCGGTGCCGCAGACTGGGACTATAAAAGAGACATCGCAAGACCTGATTTCAGAGCACTTTCGGGAATACTTATTGACGGGCACATCATGCTCGACTGCGGTCCCGGAGCTTTTGTTTATGAAGACAGATTCGGTCTTTCGGGCATATACAAGAATGTTGATACAGTTTTCATGACGCACTCACACGACGATCATTTCGATGCCGCTTGTGTTTCGCGCCTTTGCCGCGAAAGTGAAAAAAAGATAACGCTTTATGGCGACAAAGTCTTTGAAAAGCTTCTTCCCAATGAAGAAAATCTCACCTTCATTCCCCTTGATGCGAGATACAATGAAAGCTGCATCGTTTCCAATTATACCGTAACTGCTCTTAAAGCAAACCATGCAACCACTTTCCCCGAGGAACAGGCTCATCATTATCTTTTTGAAGGCGAAAAGAATCTTTTTGTCGGCTACGACGGCGGATGGCTTATGGCTGAAACATGGAAATTTTTGCAAAGCAAGCATATCGATGTTTATATTATCGATTCCACCTGCGGCGACAGCTTTGAATGCACTTACAATTTCAGAAACTTCTCGCACAACAACATACCCATGATCGACTTCATCTTCAAGACCTTTCTTGAAAACGGAGTTGCAGACGAAAACACTCAGCTTATCATATATCACCTTGCAAGAACTCTTCATCCGACACATGACGAGGTCTGTGCAAAGGAAAGCAAAAAAGGCTATATCGTGGCATATGACGGCATGAAATATTGCTATTGAAAAGGATAAAACAATGATACAATCAAGACCTGCGCTCAAAGGGAAAAAGCTTGTTTATATGCCGCTGGGATTTCTTGCAGCGTGTGTGCTTCTTTTTCCCGCATCCCAGGCGGTGGGAAGATATGCCGCCATCATTCAGCTTTTTGCGCTTGTTTGCGCGGCATACAGTCTGTTTTTGCTCACAAAATATGTTCTTCCCGACTATCTTTACACAATCGAAGACGGACATTTCACGGTACATAAAATCAACGGCAAAAAAAGCGTATGTGTTGCCGATATTGAGCTTTCGGATATAAACCGCAAGCTTTCGACCGTAGATGAATACAAAAAGGATGATGTGGCACGAAGAGTTCATTCTTTTATCAAAAATCCCGGAGATGAAAGGCTTCGCTATGTCATCTGCAATTTCGGCACTGAAGAATGCGCAATTCTTATCGAACCGGACGAGCTTTTTGAAAAGCAAATGACTGCTCTTATCGATGAATGGAAAAACAGAAAATCTGAAGAAGAGGATGAAGACGATGAATAAATTCAACGAGGTTATACTCCTTAAATACGGTGAGATCGTGCTCAAGGGTCTCAACAAATCCTATTTTGAAGGTCTGCTACTGACCGATATCAAGAAAAGAATAAAAAAATACGGCGAATATGAAATCAAGCGCGCACAATCTACGGTTTATGTCGAACCCTGCGACGATGCCGCAAGAGAAAACTTCGAGCTTACCTACAAGGAATGCACAAAGGTCTTCGGCATTGTTTCGTGCTGCCGCGCCGCCACAGTCAAAAAGGATATGAACGATATTCTTGAAAACATCGTTGATTATACTTACGAAAAGCTGAGGTCAGTAAAGACCTTCAAGGTCGAAGCAAAGCGCTCGGACAAGCAATTCCCCTATGACTCCCCCGCAATTTCAAAGGAATGCGGAGGACTTCTTCTGCGCCGTCACAAGCATCTGAAGGTTGATGTTAAAAACCCCGACACGGTGGTTATGGTGGAGATCCGCGATTACGCGGCATATATTCACTGCGGCTCGGATGAGGGTGCCGGCGGTCTTCCCCACGGCAGCGCAGGAAAAGGTCTGCTTCTCCTTTCAGGAGGAATCGACAGTCCCGTGGCAGGCTACAGAATGGCGCGCCGAGGAATTTCGCTTGATGCCGTCCATTTCGAAAGCTACCCTTACACCAGCGTCCAGGCACGCGAAAAGGTTATTGAGCTTGCCCAGATCATGACAGACTATTGCGGAGACATTAACCTCAACATCATTTCGGTCACGCACATTCAGGAAGAGCTCAAGAATAAATGCCGTGAGGAATATTTCACCCTGCTTCTGCGCAGATTCATGATGAAGATTGCCGAACGCATCGGACTTTTCTATAACTGCACCTGTATCATCACCGGCGAAAGCGTAGGTCAGGTGGCAAGCCAGACCATCCCTGCCATCACCGTCACAAACGATGCAGTCAAAACACTTCCGGTCATCCGTCCTCTTATTGCCAACGACAAGGAGGAGATCGTAAAGCACGCCCGTCACATCGGCACATTTGAAACATCAATTCTCCCCTATGAGGATTGTTGTACAGTGTTTACCCCGAAGCACCCTGTCACAAAGCCGTCGCTTGCAAACATTCTTGAAGAGGAAGCAAAGGTCGATGTTGAGGCTCTTATCGAAGAGGCTCTGTCCACAAAATCTTTCGTAAAAGTGACAAGAGGTTAAGTCTCATGTACGAAAACAACAAAAACGAATATGTCCTTGTCGAAAAGCTCATCGAAAAAAAGCTGACTGTTGCCACCTGCGAATCATGCACCGGAGGTCTTATTTCAAAAAGGATCACAAATGTCCCCGGAGCATCTGAAGTGTTCGGTTACGGTGTCTGCACTTATGCCAACGAAGCAAAAATGAAGCTGCTCGGCGTTCAAAAGGAAACGCTTGAAAAATTCGGCGCCGTATCAGAGCAGACAGCAATTGAAATGGCACGCGGAATGCTTGCGCTTTCAGGCGCAGATGTGGCAGTATCCACCACAGGCATTGCAGGTCCCGGCGGCGGAACAGACGAAAAGCCAGTAGGACTTGTGTATACCGCCGTATGCTCAAAGGACGGCTATTGCGAGTGCAAAAAGCTTCTTCTCGGCAACATCGAAAATCCCGACAGAGAAAACATCCGCCATGCCGCCTCCTGCGAGGCGCTGGGGCTTGTTATCAAATATCTGGAGAAAAAGCAATGATAACAGAAGATATCAAAAATGCCTTGCTTCCGCTCTTGGGCGCAAAGATCATAAAGTTTACGATAAGCAATCCGAAAAGCACCCTTGAGGAATACAAGCGCATCACCGGAAGATACGGTGAAAAGGGATTTCTTATCGAGAAATTCACCGAAAAGCAGGCTTTTCACGAAACTGTTTCCACCGATGCTTTGTTCGGTTTTCTCGAAAAAGCTCTTTCCGAAAGCTTCAGACAGCTCAATGTTCAATGCGAGGGGTTCGATTTCGAGCTGAAGATATCAAAAAAAGGCAAGCTCCTTACAAACAAATCAAAAAACTCATCTCTTGCGTCTGTCCCCGACATTTCGCACAACCGCAGGAAAAACTATATTCTCGAAGAGGGCATCTTTGTGCCCGCTCTTTATGAGCTGGGAGTCATGACAAAAGATGGAAAGATCGTTGCTCAGAAATATGACAAATTCAAGCAGATAAACCGCTTTGTGGAATGTGTTGACGACGCTCTGAAAAACGATGAAAGCGAAAAAACGCTGGAAATCGTCGATTTCGGCTGCGGAAAATCTTATCTCACCTTTGTTCTTTATTACTATATGACACAGATCAAAGGAAGAAAGGTGCACATCACAGGTCTTGATCTCAAAAAAGATGTCATTCAAAAGTGCAACGAAGTCGCAAAAAAATACGGCTATTCCGACATGACCTTTCTCTGCGGCAACATCAAGGACTATAAGCCGAAAAACCCGCCCGACATGGTGGTCACGCTTCATGCCTGCGATGTGGCGACAGATTTTGCTCTTTACAACGCAATTCTTTGGCAGAGCAGATATATCTTCTCTGTCCCCTGCTGTCAGCACGAGCTGAACACAAATATCAACAGCGGCGCTTTCGGCATCATGACAGATTATGGGCTTATTAAAGAAAGATTCTGTGCCCTTGCCACCGATGCACAGAGGGCAAAGCTTCTTGAGCTTTGCGGATACAAGACTGACATCCTTGAATTTATCGACATGGATAATTCACCCAAGAATCTTCTGATTCGCGCAAAAAAAACAAAAGCACCAAATGAATACAAAAGAAAAGCAATTCTGTCAGAGCTTGATGATTTCATGAAGATTTCCGGTTGCGAGCTCGCCCTTTACAAGCTACTGAAAGAAAAAATATAATGAAAGAGAGGTATACCCATGAGTGCACCAACCGGCGGTCGGGACAAAGCAATTGACATTATAAAAGCAATTGCCATTCTCGGTGTTATTATCATTCACACCTGTGGGGCAGGATATTTTTATCCCGTCAACAGCTCGGATTTTGCGTTTACGGTATTCTGGGGCTCAATTTCAAGAGCTGCCGTTCCGTTGTTTTTAATGTGTAGCGGAGCACTTCTTATTCCTTCCGAAAAAAACCTCACTTTCAAAAAGCTCTATACAAAAAATATTCTTCGCCTGGCTGTATCAATGCTCTTTTGGGCAACGGCGTATAAAGCATATCATATGTTGGCAACCAACAGTTTCAGCCTGCCGAATCTTTTCTTCTCATTCAAGGAAGTGTTGCTGTTCAAGCAGGAATTTCATCTTTATTACATCCATATAATGTTTCTTGTTTACGCATTTCTACCCATCACCCGTTCGTTTATTCACAGCGCATCCAAAACCACGCTTTATTATTTTCTCGCGGTATGGTTTGCCGTCGGGATTCTTTATCCGACATTGCGTATTTTTTGGCCGATGACTCTTATCGGCGGGATTCCTGCGCAGTATTATCTGAATATGACCTATACCTCCATCGGCTACGGTGTTTTGGGATATGTGCTCAACAGCAAGAAAATTTCGGCAAAACTCGGCGTTATTATGACCGTTTTTGGGTTTCTTTCGGTTTTTCTTCCGACCTATTTTTTCTCAGTGAAAAACGGATATCTGTTTGAGCATTTTCTTGAGGGAATGTCTGTCGGAGTATGCATCTTTGCTTGCGGAATTTTTGTTCTCGGCAAACATCTCTCATATATTTTGGATAAAAAGCAGCGCTTTGCGGCACCTTTTGGGTACATATCAAAAGCCTCATTCTGCATTTATCTGATTCATGTTTTTGTAATATACTTTTTTGAAAAAACAGGTTTTGTATCTACGGAATTTCCAACCATTCTTTCAATCCCCTGCATTTCTCTTTGCAACCTTGCGATCTGTGCTTTGATATACCTGCCCTTATCAAAACTCCCCCTTATAAGAAAATGGCTGATTTAACAATTAACATAACACGAAAAGGAGTAATCTACCGTGGAATACAAAGGAAAAAACTCTATTACGGGGATGTTCACGACGGTGACAGATACCGCCGCGAATATGCCGAGTCCATCGACCGTTTAATTGCAAAAAAAGCAGGCGAAGCATATAAAAAGCGCGAAGAATTCATGCCCCCCGAAAAGCTTGTGGAAGACCCGGAATTTTACAGAAACGAGTATCTGAAAATGATCGGCTACCCTTTCGATCTTGTGAGTGAAGATTTGCCTTTGTGCGAGACCGAATATGTAGGCGAGGACGATATGTGTAAGCTCTATCGTCTCTCGATCGAGGTTTTTGAGGATTTCAGATTCTACGGCGTTCTTATGATCCCCCACGGTCTTTCGGGAAAAGCACCCCTTGTCATTGCTCAGCACGGCGGCGGAGGCACTCCCGAGACTTGCTCGGATATGTACACCGAAAACAACTATAATTACTTCACCAAAAGAGCACTGGAGCGCGGTTTTGTGGTGTTTGCTCCTTCTCTCATGCTCTGGACTTTTGGAGTTGATACCGGTGAAAAATTCGTCAGATTCAACATTCCCTCCGACAGACACGGAAACGACAACAAGCTCAAACAGCTTGGCTACTCGATGACAGGCCTTGAAGTTTTCTGCCTTATGCGATGCATCGACTATCTTGTCACACTTGACTGCGTGGATGAAAAGAAGATAGGAATGATGGGACTTTCCTACGGCGGATACTTTTCACTTCACACAGCGGCAGCGGACACAAGAATCATCTCCGCCTATGATGCAGGCTCCTTCAATGACAGAAGTGCGATAACTTTCCACGACTGGGCATACAATTGCGCCTCCCACAAATTTCATGATGCCGAGGTTGCGGCACTTGTCGCCCCCAGACGCCTCAGGATAGATGTGGGCAAGGCTGACTCTGTTTTTGACTACCGCACATCGGAACCTGAAGCAAAACGCATCGAAAAATATTTCGAAGCCTATAAAGCTCCCGAAAACTTCAGCTTCGACCTTCATGAGGGCGGACACAGATTTGACGAAAACCTCGAAGGCTTTGAATATTTCTTTGAAGGCTTGAAATAATTCACAAATTGTGTAAGAAATCATTCCGGCAGAACTGTATAATAAATTTGCAGGGTGAAAAAATACCAATATATAAAACAAAAGGAGATGCAAATATGAAAAAGTACAAGTGCAAGGTTTGCGGCGTTGTTTTTGAAGTGGCAGACGGCGTTGAGCCGGTATGTCCCAAGTGCAAGGTGAAGGGAGACAAACTCGAGCCTCTGGGCGAAAGCGATGTTGCTGCAAACAAATACGCAGGCACACAGACAGAAAAGAATCTTGAAGCCGCTTTTGCCGGCGAATCAATGGCAAGAAACAAATATACCTATTTTGCATCAAAGGCAAAAAAAGGGGGCTTTGAACAGATCGCCGCTCTCTTCCTCAAGACAGCCGACAACGAAAAGGAACACGCAAAGATGTGGTTCAAGGAGTTGAACGGCATAGGTGATACTGCCGAGAATCTCGGTCACGCCGCCGAAGGCGAGAACTATGAATGGACCGATATGTACGCGGGCTTTGCAAAGACCGCCGAAGAAGAAGGTTTCCCCGAGCTTGCAAGAAAATTCCGTCTTGTAGCCGCCATCGAAAAGCATCACGAGGAAAGATACCGCGCACTTCTCAAAAATGTTGAAATGGCTGAAGTTTTCAAAAAGAGCGAGGTCAAGGTCTGGGAATGCCGCAACTGCGGTCACATCGTTGTGGGAACCGATGCTCCCGAGGTCTGCCCTACCTGCGATCATCCTCAAAGCTATTTCGAAGTTCACGCAGAAAATTATTGATTACAAAGCAAAAAAATCGGAACCTGTTTGCATCGTGTTCCTAAGGACAGTTGATAGGAACAGAGCATTGCAAGGTAAGAAGATGAGGGAAACTCAGTAAAATAGGTTTTCCTCTTTTCTTTTTATCTGCACATTCGTCAAAGTAAAGGCCTTCTGATAAAATAAGATACAAAATGCTATATTTGTTTTGAAATTCGGTATTTTGTTAAAGAAATTATGCGTTTTATCGAAAAAGCTGAGTGTTTTGTGAAAAAACAGTATATATATTGAAAATATTGGATTTATATGGTATAATTACAATGTATATAAATTTAGCGATTTTAATTATAGACAAGAAGGAATAGATATGGCAATAAAATACGGAAAGAAAAGGAACAGAAAGAATAATATTTTATATACAGTTATCAGTGCAGTTTTACTTTGTGCTGTCTTTTTGACTATGGTCGGTTATTTTTACACTGCGGCAGAAGGTGAGGCTTATGAAACTCTGCATATACAGACCAAACAGATTAAAGACGACATGGAGCTTCAGTTATTGTCTGACCGTGAAAATCTTGCCACCATGGCAAACTTTGCTGCAAAGCTTTATTCAGACGGTGAAAGCTATGACTTGATGTTTGACTCCTTTAAGTCCATAGGTCTTATTGAAAACATTGGTATACTTATGCCCGACAATACCTTTGTAACAAAGGTGGGTTCTGTGGACCTCGACGGCCAAATTTCCTTTGAAGATGAAAAAGCTAAAGGCGAATATATAAGCGGAAGAGTCAAAGACCTTACAAGGGACGACTACGAAATTGTAAAAAGTGCTGTTCCGATAAAATCAGGCGATGATATTGTCGGCATTTTATACGGCGTTATAAAGCTTGACGCTCTCGAAGATAAATACAACAATATGGCAAAAGAGCTTGATGCGCAGCTCTTCGTTCATGACACTAAAACAGGAAATCTTGTTATAGATACAATCCAGGAGAAGCTTGGTAATATCTCCATCTTTAAGGATCGTGAATATGCTAAAGGCTATTCCTACGAACAGATGATGCAGAGCGATGATGGCTACACAGCTTTCAAATCGATACTTACAGGCGAGCAGCTTTATGTGCATTATTCTACACTTGAAGGAATTGACTGGAAAATTACACTTGCAAGATATGAGTCGCAGGTGTTTGAAAAAACAAATATTATATCCCGGATTCTGTTCAGATCCTTTATTGCCATGGTCGTCATTATGTTTATGTATGTGCTGATGATTATGACGAGCGAAAAACGCAGAAGCTCTGCGTTGAGCTGTGCATCAACCGTCAGAAAATTGCTTTTGGAAATCAATCAGCGTCAGGAAAACATAATGGCTGCACTAAAGGAAATATGTCTGTTTGGCGCTTCGCGTTCAGCTATCTTTTTTGATACCAACAACAAAGACTATCACTATATTATGCCGTCTTTTGAGAAGAATGTTCTTTTGGACAAGGACAGAGAATATTTCCAATTACAATTAATGCGGTATGCCACTGAAATTCATAATATAAATCATATGGCTGTAAATATTATGTGCATAACTCCGAATGCACATCTTATAAAAACGAATCCTGATTTTTATGATTTCCTGAAAAAGCACGGAATCTTTGAGATTTCGTTTGCAACTGTTGTTGATAAAAACAACCATATAAGCATTTTGGGCGTAGTCAATCCTAAAAGGAGTAAGGCGACAAAAATGCTCCTTGAAGATGTTGCTGTCTGTTTTTCAATTGCATTTTTCAACCAAACCCACCTCGATAAAACAAAACTTGCGGCAACAACTGATGCTTTAACCGGGGCACTGAACCGTGTTGCATACAAAAAGGATTTGCTTGAGTTTGACGAAGAAAAATCCGAAAAATTCTCCTGCATTTTTGTTGATGTAAATGAACTGCATTTCAGAAATAACAAATACGGTCACGCCGCAGGTGACGAAATGCTTTTATATATCGCCAATACCTTAAAAGAAGTGTTCTACGGTCACAAAGTTTACAGAATGGGCGGCGATGAGTTTTTGGTATTCGTGCAGAATACCGAGCAAGATGAAGTAAAGAAAGGCATCAAGCTACTTATCGAGCAGCTTGCATCGATGGATTACCATGTTGCAATCGGTATGTCTTACAGAACGCAAAATACCAATACCGAGGAAATGGTAAGAGAAGCGGAAATAAGAATGTATGAGGCAAAGGCTCAGTATTATCAGAATAAAGAGCAACAAAGCATTTCAAAATCTGAGGACAAAGGCTATGTTCAGATTAAAACCGGAATACTTGAAATTGATGCAATGCTTTCTATCTTGAAGGAACATTATAACGGTATATACCGTGTTTCACTTGACTCAGATAAAGCACATCGCATTCTGATGCCGGCGTATCTTGGTTATAACGAAGATGAAGAACATTTTTCCTCGCTTTTAAACAAATACATTTATGAAACAGTAAATCCTGATTTCCATAGAGCAGTGATGAGCTTTTTAAACTATGATGCAATCAAATCTCAGTTAATAGAAGGTAAAACGCCTAAGATTACATACAAAAAGATGAACGGTGAAGCTGTAATATTAAGTGTTTACAAGCTTGATGATAAGGATGCATCGGCAAATAATACTCTTTGGGTTTTTGCGAAAGATTAGTTGACAAAAGTTAATCATTGTGGTATAATATTACAAGTTGAATATTTAGCAAAATCGGTGAAAGCCGGTGACGCAAAGCAAAGAGGCTAAGGTTAAGCAATTGCTATACTATGCCAGTCCAGCTGCAATGATAAAGGTCTTTTTTAGAGGACTTTCTGTTATTGCAGCTTTTCTTTTTTCAAGAGGGGATTTTTATGAATGTTGTAACAAGAGAAGAAAAGAAATTTTTAATAAATATTGATGAATTTCGCTCTAAATCTCACTACCTTGATATGCTGATGATACAAGATGAGCATAACGGAACTGACGGCTATATCATACGGTCACTGTATTTCGATACAGTTTATGATGACGATTTTTTTGAAAAGCTTGAGGGCGTTGAAACAAGGCGAAAAATACGGCTTAGAATTTATGATCCTAAACACGATTTTGCCATGCTTGAAATGAAGCAAAAGCAAGGGGCTAATCAGAAGAAACGCTCACTTCGTATGACAAAGGCTGATGCCGAGGCACTGATAGCAGGAAAATATGAGGTGCTTTTGGAATACAAAGAAGACTTTGCAAGAGAGTGTTACGGGCTTATGCATTATAAGTGTTACCGCCCGAAAACCATCGTGCAATACAACCGAAAGGCATATATTGCAAAGGAAAATAAAATCAGGATTACTTTTGACAATAATATTATAGCGACGGAAACCAATTTTGATTTGTTTTCGGAAAATCTTGTGATGTATCCTGTGCTTGATAAGTTTAATGTAGTGCTTGAGGTAAAGTTCAACGGATTTTTGCTTGACTATATCAGGCAATTTATAAACAGCATAAACAAAAGCGAACTGTCGGTCAGCAAATATGCACTGGCAAGAAAACAAAGTTATGATGAAATATGATAAAAGGAGTTTTCGAAAATGAGAAGCCAAATTTTTAATCTAATCAAGGAACAGTCCACTCTCTCCTGGGAGCAGATTGCGGCAAATATTATTGTTTCGGGAATTTTGGGATTTTTGATTTTTGTGTCCTATATGATTTCCCATCGTGGAACTATTTACAGCAAAAAATTTAATGTATCGCTTGTTGTTTTAACAGTTCTTACCTCAATGGTTATGACAGTTATCGGAAACAACGTAGCACTTTCCCTTGGTATGGTCGGTGCTCTCTCTATTGTTCGTTTCAGAACGGCAATTAAGGATTCAAGAGATACTGTTTACATATTCTGGACAATTATTGTGGGTATCTGCTGCGGTGTAGGCGACTTTGTAGTTGCAGGCATCGGAAGTATGTTTGTATTTATTCTTTTTCTCATATTGGGTGCAATCAAGAACAATAACCGTATGCTTGTTATTATCAGAGGTGACAGAACTAAAGAATCTGCGATACAGGCGGTGATGTTTAAATTCTTTGGAGCAAAAGCGGTGTTGCGCGTTAAAAATTCAACAGAGAACTCCATTGAATTTATTTATGAAATTACAGCAAAGCTCCTATCTCAGGCAGAAAGAAAAAACAACATCGGTATCTGCGATGAAATTTATAAAATCGGCAATATTCAGTATGTAAATACCGTAATGCAGAACGACGAGGTTTCAAACTAATCTTTTTAATTGACCGTAAAAGGAGGTGCCGGGGTTGAAATACAAAATAATAGGACTGACCGCTGTGGCCTTGGTGCTTGTAGCGGTGCTTACAATAAGTTTTATGATGCCGACCGATAACGGAAGTAGGTATCATCAACATACAGAAGCAGAAGAAAAGGCAGCTTGCTCACACACGGACGGAAGATTTTGCACACATCTTCCTGTCATTAAGATAGATACAAACGGTAAGGCGATTCCCGGCGAACCCATTTTGGATGCTCCCGGAGGGCATACGCTGGAGTATACGATGTCAGAAACAGGCGAGGAAACAATTCTGTCGGAATTGTCCGTTGTTGATAACGAGGGCAAAAACAATCATACAGAAGATGCATCCGCAGTATCAAGCGATATACGAATTCGTATTCGTGGCAATTCCTCAAGGCATTTCGAGAAAAAAGGATATATTATAAAAATGATAACATCTGAGGGGCTCAATAATCCTCAGAGCCTTATGGGAATGGATGCTCATCACGAGTGGGCACTTCATGGTCCATATCTTGATAAAACTTTACTCCGTAACTATATCTGCTATAATCTTGCAGGTGAAGTTATGGAATATAGCCCAAATGTCCGTTTCTGTGAGCTTATCTTGAACGGCGAATATCAGGGATTATACTTGTTAACCGAAACGATAACCGCCGGCAAAGAAGGCGCAAGGCTTGAACTTTCTATAAACAAAAAGGATAATTCCTTCTCGGGTTATCTCCTGCGGCTCGACAGGGGCAGTAATACAGAACTTAAAAACATCAACAACTTCAGCCTCTATACATACAAAACAGAAAACAAAATTAATATTACATATCCGGGTAATGATAATTTAACACCCGAACTTGCAGATGGAATATGCGAAGATTTTTCAGCCTTTGAAAAAGCACTTTATTCTTACGATTATGATAGTGAAGAATTTGGTTATGAAAACTATATAGATGTAGATTCATTCATTGATTATTTCCTTATAAATGAATTTGCAAGCAACTATGACGCAGGAAGCAAATCTACATATGTGTATAAGGGCATAGACGGAAAGCTCCATATGTGCGTATGGGATTTTAACAACGCATTTGATAACTATCAGGAAAACGAAACCTCGCACAGAATGTTTTATATTCAGGACGGACTTTGGTATGATATGCTTTTCAAAGACGAGGAGTTTGTGAAAAAGGTAATAAACCGTTATTATGAACTTGAAAAAGAGTACTTGAATGAAGAATATATGAATTCTTATATAGACAGTGTGATAGAGTATTTAGGTCCTGCAATCGACAGAAACTATGAAAGATGGGGACACACATTTTTACCTGAATGGGACCGTCTTTTTGATTTCTACAGAAATCTTCACTCTTATGATGAGGCGGTAAGTCAGTTAAAGGGATATATAAAAAAGCGAAGCGTTTGGATGAGAGAGAATATAGAAACTCTCAGGCAGTACAGTGCCGAATCAAAGGTAAAGAATTATAATTATTAAAATCAAGACAGGAGGCAGAAAGCGATGAAAAAATATATCATAATTGTTTCTGTTATTATTATGCTTTTTTTGATGTTTGATTTAGCTTTCTACCATCTTGGTTGGTATATTCCTTTTAGAAATGATACACCGCAGTGCTTTGTAACGACAGACGGTAAAAGAATTCTGATTAAGGAAGATAATGAATTTACAAGCTTTGAAATAAAGGGTGTGAATTTGGGATCTGGCATTCCGGGAGAATGGGCGTCAGATTTCGCTATCGATGAAAACACATATCTTCGGTGGTTTGGGCAAATTCAGAAAATGGGCGCTAACACCATAAGAGTTTATAATGTACAGTCAAGTGCATTTTATGATGCTTTTTATAACTATAACCAAAACAACAAAAATCCCCTTTATCTTCTCCAAGGCGTACCCATCAATGACTATGTGCAATTTTCTCACAGAGATGCCTTCGATAAAGAGTTTATGGATAACTTTGCAGAGAATGCAAAAGTGGCTGTTGATGTAATTCACGGCAGGAAGAAAATTCAGCTTGGAAGACACGCGAACTCCAGTTCCGGTACTTTTAAAAAGGATGTATCAGACTTTGTTATCGGATATATTCTCGGCATCGATTGGGAGCCGTCTACGGTAGCATATACCAATGAAAAGTATAAGGATTCAGGTCTTTCGTATAGCGGTAAATATATGTATGCAAAGGATACGGCGGCACCGTTTGAGATTATGCTTGCAACCGTTGGCGATAAGATGATTGAATATGAATCAAAAAAGTATAAAACACAAAGACTTGTTGCTTTTTCGAATCAGCCTTCCACAGATCCTTTTACATATCCCGAAGATGTTGCAATGCTTTATGATAAGTATGCTTGTCTTAACGTAGAAAATATAGCAACAACAGATAAATTCATTTCAGGACAATTTGCATCATATCATGTTTATCCTTTTCAAACTGATTTGCTTCGTCACCTTCAGGATTTTGGAGGAGTTGTACCCTGCTACAATGAGGACGGCAGCCTTAACGATTACAAAACCTATTTTATGATGCTAAACCACCATCACAGTTTGCCTGTGGTGATTAGTGAATTTGGTATTTCATCGGGACGAGGTGTAGAACATGAAGCGGTGGACAGAGAGGGCATATATAGTAAGGTTTCAGAAAAGGAACAAGGAAAGGCACTGGCTGATTGTTGGGAAGATATAAAGGAGTCGGGCTTAAATGGTGGTTGTGTATTCTCTTGGCAGGATGATTGGTCAAAACGCACATGGAATACTTATTATGCCATTAACGAAGAACGCTCTCCTTATTGGTCAGACTACCAGACGAACGGTCAATATTTCGGACTGTTATCCTTTGACCCCGGAGAAGAAAAATCTGTTTGCTATGTTGACGGCGATGTATCCGAGTGGAACGAAGAAGATAAGGTTATAAAAGGAGATATCGAGCTTTCGGTAAAGTACGATGAGAAATTTATGTATTTCCTTGTTAAAAGAGAAAATCTTGATTTTTCAAACGATACGATTTACATACCCATTGATACTACACAGAAAACCGGAAGTAATTACTGCAAAGAATACGAAGCAAAGTTTGACAGAGAGGCAGAATTTCTACTTGTAATAAACGGCATTGACAACACAAGACTACTCGTTCAGGAAAGATATGAGGCGCTTCGCTCTACATATTCTGTAAGAATTAACGGTTTTGACACATACCGCAAGGAGAGTACTCCCGACAAAAACTCCCCCAGATTTGTGCCAATCAATACAATTGTGGAGAAAAAGGTTTTAAGTGAAAACCCTCTTGAGAGAAATGTCGATATTCCGGTTGAAACAGGAAAACTTCTTTACGGCAATGCCAATCCACAAAGTGCTGACTTTAATTCTCTTGCAGACTTTATTGCGAGAGATGATTACATAGAGGTCAAAATTCCGTGGCAGTTACTTAATTTTTCAGATCCGTCAAAAATGGAGATTCACGATGATTATTATGACGGAAATTATGGAATCAAGCCTATTAAAATCAAGGAATTTCATATAGGAGCCGGTTGTGGTAACGATAGAATTGTCCTAAAAAAAATAAAACTTAAGGGTTGGGGCAATAAAGTAACCTATCACGAAAGACTGAAAAGCTCATATTATATAATGCAGGATTTATGGAAGGATGGTGAATAGTATGAAAGTTGAGATAATGATTTATGCCTATATTGCAATTTGCGTCAGCATGATTTTATATAACATCGTCTATGTTTTCATATTAAGACACCGCGAAAAAGCACTTTCTTCCAATTCCTTAAAGCTTGAAAAAATAATTTGTGATGAAATAGAAAAGATAAGGTCGGGCGAAGGAGTTTCCAAAGCACACAAGGATTTTCTTTGCAAAAAGCTTGATCGGACAGCAGGTATTACTGCTTTTGATAAAGCTCTTGAAAAAGTATATGAAAATGATCCGGAAAGTGCCCAAAAATACCTTTATGATACTTTTTCTGTTTTCGAATATCTTACTCACAGATACATAAGCAAAGATACATTAAAGATAGCGTATTTTCCTTACATACTTCACAAATACAACATACTAAAGCATTATGATAGTGAAAAGGTACTTGATACTCTTTTGGGCCTTTTAAGGTCGGTCAATGTTTATTGCAGAGAAAACACCTTAAAAGCACTTTACAGTATGCAAAGACCTGATGTTGTTGTGGCTGCTCTTAAAATCATAGACAAAAACCTATCTTTCCATCACTCAAAACTAATTTGCGACGGACTTTTGAGCTACAAAGGTGATAAAGAAAACTTAAAAGAAATGCTTTTTGAAAACTTTAATGCTTATTCCGTAGATATGCAACTTAATATCTTAAACTATTTCAGGTTTGGAAATGTTCGCTCAGATAACGAAATGCTGGCACTTTTAACAAACGAAAAAGCCAACTGTGAGCTTCGTTTTTCGGCCATCAGATATTTTGAAAAATTCCCCATTAAGGAAGCAGAGGATGTTATACATGCCCTTGCCGAAAACAGAGAAGGTCGCACATGGGAATATCAAGCGATAGCCTCATCAGCACTGAAATCATATCCCGGTGATGTTACTTTCAGGATTTTAGTGGAAAATCTCTCGAGTTCAAATTGGCATATAAGACAAAACAGTGCCATTAGTTTAGAAAAGCTTGGCTATACATATCAGGATCTGATAAGCGTATTTGACGGAGATGACCGTTATGCAAGAGAAATTATGCGATATCGTCTTGACAGAAGATGTGCTGAAAGTGAGGCAATGAAATTATAATGGAAATGGAAACAATTAAAAATATTTTCGATATTATCAGCGCCTTGTTTTTGGTGTACTTAATAGGATATTCAACCTTTTTGTTTTTATCGGTTGTGGTAGGAGCAACAACCCTATATAAAAAGAAAATGCAGGACAGACTTATGAATAAGTTTACCGATAATTACTTCGTTCCTATAACGATTGTTGTTCCTGCATATAACGAGGAGGTAACGGTTGTCCAGACAGTAAAATCTCTGCTTTCCCTTGATTACAGACTTTATGAAATTGTGGTAGTGGATGACGGCTCAAAGGATGAAACTTCAAGGATGATGATAGAAGGGTATAATATGCATCCCGTAAGACGCCCTCTGCACAGAAGTATTCCGTGTCAGCCTGAGGAGTTTATCTATGAATCCCACGAACAAAAGGTCCCACTAACGCTAATACGAAAGAAAAACGGCGGCAAGGCAGATGCACTTAATATGGGAATCAATGCGGCACAGTATCCTTATTTTATCTGTATGGATGCCGACTCTGTACTCCAATATGATTCTCTTCAAAAGCTTGTAGTTCCCGTTTTGGAAGAAGAAAATGTTGTTGCAGTTGGCGGAACAGTAAGACCTTGTAATGATGTTACCTTAAAAAACGGTAAGGTTGTAAAATACAGACTTCCCAAAAACATTCTTGCTTGTATGCAATTACTCGAATATGACCGTTCTTTTCTGGCATCAAGAATTTTGTTTGACCATTTCAACGGTTCGCTTATTATTTCCGGAGCCTTTGGAATGTTCAAAAAGGAAACTGTAATTGCAGCAGGCGGTTATGACCACGGAACGATGGGAGAAGATATGGAGCTTGTGGTGAAGCTTCACAACTACTGCCGTACAAATCAGATACCGTATTCCATCAAATATGCAACCGATGCAGTTTGCTGGACACAGGTTCCTGAAAAATTAGGCGATTTGAAAAAGCAGAGAAAGCGTTGGCATCTTGGTCTTTTCCAGACAATGTGGAAGCATCGTAAAATGATGGCAAACCCCAAATACGGAGCCGTTGGCTTTATTTCATATACATACTTCCTCTTGTATGAACTTTTGTCGCCGTTCATCGAAGTTTTCGGCGTATTTACAATGATAATGGCGTTTTGTATTGACCTTTTGAATTTGCCGTTTATGCTTCTCTTTATGCTTATTTATGCGGCATATAATTCAATTCTGACGCTTACGGCATTCTTTTCAAGAATACAGACTATTGATTTGACGGTAACCTTCAAAGATTGTATTAAAGCTATCCTGCTTTGCTTTTTTGAGGTTACAACCCTACGCTTTATAATGGCATTTGTAAGACTTACGGCGTTCAAAGGCTATAAAAAGAAAAAGCTTGATTGGGGACGCATCGAACGAAAGAAGATGAATATTTAACAAAGAATCGAGGTGATTGATAAAATGAGAAAATATGTGATTGCAATATTTCTGCTTGTTATTTTCTGTGTTCAGCCGGCATTTGCCGAGGTTTATACCACAGAGAAAACCGAGGGATTTGCAAACTGTGTTTATGTAGCCGGAAGTCCTGATAATTATCCAATCGAATTTTATGACGAGGAAAAAGATACATATTCAGGCATTATCCCTGATATGCTCACAGTCATCTCTGAACGCTCAGATGTGGATTTTGTATATATCAACGGTAATAAAACAGATAAAATTACGATGGGCGAAAACCTGCAGGTCGAGATTGTTTCTTCTGCAAATAACAGTAAACCTCCTTATTACAAGGATTATTTAGAGCTTGTATCCTTTGAAAAAGACGGTGAAACCACAAAATCCGGTCTTGTATTCACAAGTCTTGCAGATGATACTGTGATTTCAAAAATAAAAACTGCGACAAGCGGAATTTCAGAAGATATTAAAAGCGGAATCTTTCTTTCCTATGCGACAGAAAGCTCAAAAACAAATTATCTCCTGCTTTTTCTCACGCTTGGTTTTTGTCTGATACTCATAGTTGCAATAATACTTTTGATTTTGCGCATGGGGCGCATCCGCAAAGAACATTCCACTGACAAACTGACAGATTCTGAAACAGGAATGGGAAATCTGCAATTTTTCAAATATCATTTCAGGTACACCATAAGCGATATTTCAAGGAGCCTTTATCATATTGCATATATCATTTTAGACAGCAGTTATCTTCGTTCCTATCACGGTGACAGTTCTTTTGAAGATGTGCTTAAATACACAGCATCGGTTCTTTCTGAATATACGGGAGACAGAGAAATATCTGCCCGAATTACTGAAAATGGCTTCGCACTTGCATATCAGGCTACAAATGATGAAGATGCAAAGAAAAGACTTTTAGAAGTTATGAAAAAGCTTAACAGCTTTGAGGATATGAAAGAGAAAAACAATAAGCTTGTTTTCCACTCTGCCGTATATCATCTCGGTAGCTCTGACAGAAACTGCGAAATCCTGCTCTTTAATTTAAGAAAAAACTGTAATAAGATTTTCGGAACGGAAAAAGAGATTATATATTGTGATACACATTCAATGAATATGATTCAGGAAGAAAAGAAGATTACCGAAAGCATCTTAAAGGGGTTTGAGAAAAACGAATTTAAAATGTACCTGCAGTTCATTGTTGACAATAAGACAAAACAAATTGTTTCGGCAGAAGCTCTTTCAAGATGGGATAGTCCACAAAAAGGACTTATCGGTCCCGGTAAATATATCGGAAATATGGAAATGGCAGGGCTTATCAGTAAGCATGACTTTTATATGTTTGAGCTTGCCTGCCGTCAGCTTGAAAAATGGAAAGGTACGGCTTTCGGAAATATTGCTCTGTCCTGTAACTTTACAAGAATAACCCTTTCAGAAGAAAACTTCATTGATAAGCTTAAGATGATTTCAAACAGTTACGATTTTGACAAATCTATGCTTGCTATTGAAATTACTGAGGATGCCATTGAAAAGGACAGAGAAACCGCAACGAACAATGTAAAGTTATGCAAAGAGCTTGGATTCAGAGTGTATCTTGATGACTTGGGAAGCGGATATACATCTCTTGCAAATTTGTGTGATTATCCCATTGATGTTGTTAAAATCGACCGTGATATTTTGCTCAAAACTGAAAATAAAAAAGGCAAAGACCTATTTGCCGGAATTATCGCGCTTGCTCACAGCCTTAACATCGAGGTTATTTGCGAGGGTGTAGAAACTGAAGAACAAAACACACTTGTATCTTCATCTGACTGCGACTTCGTGCAAGGATGGTACTATTCAAAAGCACTTCCCCTGGAAGAATGTGAAAGCTTTGTAAATAAAAGCAGTAGGACTAATCAGCATCCCTGACAAAAAAGAACTGCTTGATTTAATGGATGAAATACGCAATGAAAAAAGTGCGTAAAAATGGACTAAGCGGTGCAACCGTAATGGTTACACCGCTTATTTTTTTAATGTCCTTAGCAACCCGACGCTTTGCGGTTGCGATTTTTTTATTTGTGTGAGAAAACGGAGATTGCCGCTTTCACATTTTCACACATTGCCTTGCAGGCATCGGTGAGAATATCGTGGAACTGGTTATATTCCTTTTTAGAAAGCACCGACGCTCCCGCCTTTGCCATGTATGTATAGTAATTCACCTTGCGGACACCGCGGGAAATAACCTCTTTATAGTCATCGTTGCTGACACCGCTTCCGCCGTGCATGACGATAGGCACATTGATCTTCGAATTGATCTTCGAAAGTCTTTCAAAATCAAGCTTGGGAGCTGTAGCATAAAATCCGTGGGCTGTGCCAAACGCACAGGCAAGCGCGTCGATTCCCGTCTTTTCTACAAACATTTTCGCCCATCGGGATCGGTATAGATCGAAGCATCCCCTGCTCCGCCTTCCTCGCGAGCTCCCATCGAACCTATCTCAGCCTCAACAGATACGCCGAGAGCAGAAGCTTTTTTCACGGTGAAAAGGGTGTTTTTGATATTTTCATAGGTGTCAAGATTAGAGCCATCATACATAACAGAGGTGAAACCGAGATCAAGTCCGCGGCAGACATAGTCTGTGTCTGTACCATGGTCAAGATGAACACAGACCGGAACCTTGGCGTTCTTGGCGAACATGACCATGATGGGAGCGATCTCGTCCATCTTGCAAAGCCCCATTTCTTCATGTATCTGGGCGTGCATTATGATGACCGGCTGATTCAGCTCCTCGGCGGCGGAAATCACCGCCTGCAAAGAAGTAAGATTGGGTGTGTTGAAAGAGCCGATGGCAATCTTTTCCTTCTCGGCAATTTCAAGTATTTCTTTCAAATTAACAAGCATCAGAATTCTCCTTCAAAAGCAGATATATTATCAAAAAATGTAAATTTAACTTCTGTCGTCGCGGAACCGTCGGGTTCAAGGAACGCAAGTCTTCCCTCTTTTCTCATGACATCGCGCCCGTCAGGAGTGCAATTACCCGGTTCAAGCCCGAGGACATAGTCTTTCTTCCCCATCATTTTCCATTCGGTGAAATACGGAAGGCTTTTTTTGTCATAGTTCATGACAAGACCTGCAGAAATATCGGGATTGAAGATTCCGACAGAAGATTTACCGCATTTTTCGGCAACATCAAAATAATAACAACATTCTTCATAAAGCGCGGCAGGCTTTTCAATCACCAGTGCAGTGTCTTTATATTTTTCCGCATGGTCGTTTCTTGAAACATATCCGTTGTTTGGAATTACAACCCTGCTGTTTTCCGAAAGAAGCGGATATCCCATATTGCAGTGGTAGAGTATCATATAAGGGCTCTTCACATCCGCCACATTTGTGACCTTATCCTTTACGGAAAAAGTATTGTCGGTATAGGATATGGTATATATGCGCTCCAAAACAAGCTTCGCGCCAAAAATCACGCAATCGCGGATGACAGCCTTTATGACTATTTCATCATCACTCTCATCAACTGAATAAGAATCGACAGGAATGTTTGCGATCGTGCCGTGTAAAGGCAGTACCTCGCCGTCATCGGTACATGGAGAACCGACTGCACGAAGACCTGCAGTGGTGAAAAAACCTGCAGTGAACGATTTAAGAAAACCCGTGCCGTCCTTGTCGTAATAAGTCGATGCCACATGTCCGCAGGGAGAAAA
Organism: Eubacteriales bacterium; assembly: GCA_045532035.1. Lineage (GTDB taxonomy): Bacteria > Bacillota > Clostridia > Oscillospirales > CAG-382 > UMGS1052. Next base: position 40,544 of record JAZSFD010000130.1, read on the forward strand.
ATATCCCATATTCTTACCGCAATATGTGACTCTTGTAAGATCTGCGCATCTGTCAAGCGATATCAGAAGTTCAAGACCTTTGCCGTTTCTGACCGACAGATATTTCATTCCATCCCCTTTTCCGCCACAAAGCGAAAAGCATTCGGCTCCGCGCACCTGAAGGGGATGTCCTATATACTGTTTCATTTTGATTCTCCTTTTCCCAAAGAGCTTACAGCGTTATAAAGATCCTTATATCTTTCATACCGCAAAGCATATTTCTTTGCTCTTTCGATATCGAGGGAATATTCCTCTGATACCGCCGAAAGGCTTGAGATCGCCTGCGAAAGATCAGAGTATATTCCGCAGCTTGTACCCGCCAGCGCCGCAGTTCCGGCAGCGACAACTTCCTTGCAGGTCATGGCACAGATCTTTGTGTTGAGAATGTCGGCTTTTATCTGAAGCCAGACCTTCGAGGATGCACCTCCGCCTGTGGCTCTTATTTCTTTCACTTCTCCGATAAAGCTCTTGAGAGTATTGAAATTCAGAAGGATCTCATAAGATGTGCCCTCCATAAGAGCTTTGTAAAGATCATATTTTGTAGTCTCAAGGGTGATGCCCACAAATGCCGCCTTGGAAGAAGTATCCATGTAGGGTGTTGCCGCTCCTGCAAAATGCGGAAGAATAAGAATTTCTGTGGGTTCGGAGGATACTTGCGAATCAAGATATGCATAGACATTCACGCCGTTTTCCCGGCATTTTTCGTATTCATCCGCTGCAAGATTGTCGCGAAACCACTTGAGAGTAGCGCCTCCGGTAAAGGACAGTGCATAGCAGGCATATTTTCCGTTTATAAAAGGTACGACAGAATATCCGCCGTCATAAACCGAAAGGTCCTGAGGGATCTCATCAAGTACGACGGGAATACACTCTACAGTGCCGGTTCCGTCCATGGCAATTCCCTTTTCGAAAACGCCTGCTCCGAGCATTGCCGCCACCTGGTCGTGGCAGCCGTTGATAATACTTATATCATATTCGATTCCGAGCTGTACTTTGAGGTCATACGACAGCTTTCCTGCAAAGCTACCTGCCTCGCAAGGCTGCGACATGAGCGCCACATCAACACCTGCGGCATCAAAAATCTCACAGCTCCACTCTTTTTTTGCTATATCAAAAGCACCGGTGCGCGCCGCAAGAGAAAAGTCTATCTGCCTTTTTCCGCAAAGAGTATATACAATAAAATCCTCGCCGAGAAGTATTTTTTTGCACTTCGCATACGCCTCGGGCTTTTCGTCCTTAAGCCACATCAACTTCGAAATGCTGTACATTTCATTGGGCTTTACACCCGTAAGAAGTGTCATTTTTTCGGTACCGACAATACTTTCAAGTCGTCGGCACTGCTCTTTACCGCGAGGGTCTGTGTAGAGCATAGACGGAGCAAGGACATTGTCATTCTCATCAAGCATTGCAAAGGTCTCACCAAAGCTTGTAACTCCGAGGGCTTCTATCCGATATTCCTGTGCCGCATCGGCAAGGAGAGAAAGAACGCCTTTTTTTACATCGCAAAAATCAATCTCGTGAAGTCCGCCTGTGTGGGATGCGTCATATTCTGTGTAATATGTTTTTACATTCGCTCCCGATTCATCAAAAACCGCAATTTTGCAGCCTGTTGTGCCGACATCAAGACCTGCGACATATTTTTTATCAGTCATCGATGCTCACCACATCATAGCCGAGGTAATACTTGAATGCTTCTTCGAGGATATCCTTCACATGACCCATCGAAACTGTTGTGTGATGCTTAAATCCTCCACGGGCAAGCTTTATGAGTTTTTTCTGGAGTCCGCCGATCTTTGCAACACCGCCGCAACCGAAGAATTCTTTTTCGATATCGTCATCGGTAAACTCACCCTCGCTGAAATAGATGGTGATTTTGCCGTCCTCTGTCTTACAGTTGGAATAGGTCATCGGGAATGCAGCGATCCTGCCCTCGTTGGTTCCCCAACCGCTTCCGGGATCGGTCTTATCAAACATCTTGTGTGAAGTCACCTGTCCCTTGCCTGCCATAAGCTTCTGGGCTGTTGAGCCGCAATGGAAGAGGATAACCTTGTCGGGATCGTCGCCATAGTTGTTGTTCCAGTCAAGGCAGGCAGAAGGGGTCTGTGTTGCAAGAGAAAGGGCACGCATAGTAATTGCCGAGCACATATCTATCTCGCAGGAAGCTGTGATTCCGCGGTCGTTGAGCTCACTGAGAAGAACACAGGGGCAAACACGAAGATATGTTTCCATTTCATTCCAGCAACGAAGAGCAATGGCGTCAAGATGATATTTTTCGATGTATTCATCGATAACTACGCTGATCTTTGACAGCATGAGCTTCTTGTCTTCGGGAACTTTTGTGAAGTCGGTATAGTTTTCAAGAGCAGCTTTTTTTGCAAGCACCTTTTCGTCGTCATCCCTCTTGGCTCTAACAAATTCAAAGAGCTCCGAAAGGTCAAAGGATTCAACATTGATGCCATGTCTTTGCATAGTGATCTCGTCAAAACGAACCGTCTTGAAGGCAGTGGTTCTTGCACCTATACAACCGATGGTAAAGCGTTTCATTCCGTTGACAACACGACAGATAGCCGCAAAATCATGAAGATTTTTTGCAAATTCGGGAGTCAGCGGATCGACCACATGAGGAGGCATTACCGTGAAAGGAACCTTGTACTGGCAGAAAACATCGGTGACGGAGAATTTTCCGCAATAGGCGTCGCGTCTGTTTTTGAAATCCATCTTGCCGATCTCGTCGTGATATGCCTGCATAAGTATCGGGACGCCTGCATCCTGCAATGCGGCGATTGCTCCGTTTTCATCGATAAAAATGGGCATACAGAGGATAACGCCATCATATTCACCCTCATGGGATTTCAGCCATTTTGCATTTGCTCTTCCCTCGTCGCGGGTCTCGACAGCGCCGTAACGGGTAGCGTCCTCGTCCATCATGATATAGTCATAGCCTGCATCTGTCACTGCTTTTGCCATATCAACTCTCGCTCCCTTTATGAGCTCGGCAGGCATAAAGCCTCGGTTTCCGAAAAATAATGCAAAGGTATGTTTTTTCATGATAGAATCCTCCGATTTTTTATTTTCATATTGATTTTATCATATTTAGCATTATAATAATAGATAAATTCATTTCAAAATATGTAAATTTGTACAGATGGGACGGATAAATTTTGAATATTAAATACAATATAAAAGAACTTCAGGGAATCATGCGCTCTTTTTATGAGCTGACCGGAATACGCTTCATTCTCTTTGATGCCGGCTGCAACAAGATCATCTCATATCCAGAAAACGAGTGCGCTTTCTGCGAGGCGATGAGAAAATACCCCGCCACGTCCCGTAAATGTGCCATCAGCGACAGAAAAGCCTTCAAGGTCTGCCGCGAAAAAGACGGCCCTTTTCTCTACAAATGTCACGCGGGACTTGTGGAAGCCTCCCTTGCCCTCAAGGAGAACGACAGAGTTGTCGGATATCTTATGTTCGGTCAGATGACCGACAACAGCGAGAAAGAAGATGTTGCAAAGGAGCTGATAAAATACTGTGCCGACTACGGCATTCCGAAAACCGATGTAATACACTGCATCGAAGAAATCAAATATACCGACAACAAGAGGATCCTTGCCGCTGCAAAAATACTTGAAGCCTGTATGAGCTACATCATGCTGAAGGAGCTGATTACACCTGAAAACGACAGGATATTTCTTGAGGCAAAGGAATATATTGAAGAACATCTTTCGGAATCGCTTGAGATATACGGCATCTGTGCCCACCTTGGTATCAGCCGCACAAAGCTTTATGAGATATTCAGAAAAGAGGCAAATCTCGGGGTTTCGGAATACATAAGAAAAAGGCGTATGCACAAAGCAAAAAAGTTGCTTAAAAACACAAAGAATCCGGTGTGGGAGATAGCTCTTGAGGTTGGGTTTGATGATTACACCTACTTCAGCCGCGTTTTCAAGACAGCATACGGAAAATCTCCGCGCGAAATGCGAAAGAACGATTAAAAAAAGAGGGCTCTTGCCCTCTTTCAGACTACTGACAAACCCACCTCTTTTCAACAATAGGTGGGTTTGATTTTTGGGAAAAAGAAAAAAGAACAGAAGAGAGCCATAGCAATCTTCTTCATATTTTACACAGCTACGATAAGCAGACAT
>JAZSFD010000128.1:0-2115 GCA_045532035.1 Eubacteriales bacterium
GTACTTGAGAAGGTGAGCGAGCATTGCGGGGCTTGTGAGGTCGTTGATAGCAACAACTTCGTAGCCTTCTGCACCAAACATCTGTCTGAAGGCGACACCACCGATGCGGCCGAAACCGTTAATGGCAACTTTAACTGACATTTTTATGTCCTCCTAAAAAATAAATTTTTTGCTTTGTATATAGGTTATTTTTCCCATTCCTCACTATTATAATACATTTTTTTCAATTTTGCAATAGGGATAATTAAATTTTTCACATTCTTAAAATATTTGTAAAATACGGCAAATTCTATTGAAAAGAAAGCTTGTTTGTGGTACAATTCAATAAAATTGAAAGAAAACCTTCAAAATTACAATTATATAACCAAGGAGCATTTCTTATGATGAATCTTCCGAAAACGCTGTACGAAAGCGATGTCACCCCCTGCGAGCTTTCAAAGGTATATGTCCGTCCTACGCGTGTTCTCTGGCACAACGACAAAGCAACAGGCTGCGAAAACATTATCAAAAACGATGACGATCAGATGCTTGCTGGCGAAACAAGAATGATCCGGGATTATTGTTATATTGCCCCCGGCGGTGCTGTGCTCGTAGATTACGACAAGGAGCTTTGCGGCGGTGTCAAGCTTTTTGTCAAGGTCATGAAGAATGACAAGGGGGAGGACAGATGGTCGGTGAATCTCCGCTTGCGTTTCGGCGAATCGGCAAACGAAGCCATGGCAGACCTTGGGGAAAAGGGCACCACCAACGACCACAACCCCGCGATTTTACGGTGCAGTCGGGAGTAATGAGCATGGCGGAATTCGGCTACACAGGCTTCCGCTTTGTGCGCATAGACAACACTGACACCGAAAACACCATGCTTCTTGTGACGGTCAACGCCTACGCATACTTCAGGGATATAGAATATAAAGGAACATTCAACAGCAGCGACGATGTGCTTAACCGCGTTTTTGACACTGCCGCCTACACACTGCATCTTTGTATGCAGGACTACATCTGGGACGGCATCAAACGCGACAGACTTGTGTGGGTGGGAGATATGTACCCCGAGGTTGCAACTCTTTGCTCGGTCTTTGGGGATGATGTTTCTGTAAGGCGAAGCCTTGATATAATCCGCGACTCCACTTCTCCCGACAAATTCATGAATACCATCATCACCTACAACGCCTGGTGGGTGCTTTGTCATCACAGGCTTTATATGCAAAACGGCGATCTCGAGTATCTCAGAGAACAGCGCACCAGCATCATCGAGGTGGCACAGCTTCTTGCAAGCTACATCAGAGACGACGGAAGCTTTGATGCAAAACACGCCTGGGCTCTCTTTGACTGGCCGAGCAATCACAGCCGCGAAATGAGCGATTCGGGCGTTCACGCCATCTTCAAGCTGATGTTTGATGCGGCATCTTTCCTGCTTTCCGAATTGGATGATCTTGAAAATGCGGCTTTCTGTTCTGAAATGAGCAAAAAAATGTCCGCTTACGATTATCCCGACTACGACTACAAGCAGATCTCGGCAATGCGCGTCATCGCAGGACTGCGGGATGCAAAGTCAGAAAACGAAAGACTTCTTTGCAAAAACGGCGACAGCGGAATTTCCACATTTCTTTCAATGTTTACCCTTGCGGCGCGCGCACAGGCAGGCGACACCGAGGGGGCGCTTTCCAACATCCGCGGAATGTACGGAAAGATGCTTGATATCGGTGCCACAAGCTTTTTTGAGGATTTCGATCCTGCCTGGTGCGAAAACGCAGGGCGTATAGATGAGCTTACTCCCGAAGGGCTTGACGATATCCACGGAGACCGCGGAGCATACTGTTATGTCGGCTTCCGTCACAGCCTTTGTCACGGCTGGTCATCGGGAGTTGCCGCCTTTATGTCGCAATATATTCTCGGAATCAATATCATAGAACCCGGCTGTAAAAAAATCAGGATTATCCCTAATCTCGGCGATCTCAGCTTTGCCGAGGGCACATATCCCACCCCCTACGGAAATATATTCGTCCGTCACGAAAGACAGCCTGATGGCAGTATTAAAACAAACTACGCTGTGCCTGCTGAGGTTGTGTTGGATTAGGGCTGAAAACAGTAATGCTCTTTTATGCAACGCCTCAT
>JAZSFD010000002.1:0-14602 GCA_045532035.1 Eubacteriales bacterium
ATCAAGCTTTTTGAAATGCTCTATTATCTTTTCGTTTCCGACACCTGTATATTTTTTGTGAGTTTCGCTGTCCCAGATCTTAAGATCTGCCATGACAAGATCAAGCTTTTTGAAAACCTCTTCGTCATAATAAATGAGAGAAGTTTCGACAGCGCAGTTTATGCCGTGTTTTTTACATTCGTCAATGGCACTGAGAAGTGCAGCCTTTTGCATCAAAGGCTCGCCTCCCGAAAAGGTAACTCCGCCCTCTTTGCCGTAATAAGCCTTATCAGCCACGACTTCTGCGGCAATTTCCTCAGGGGTCATTTTCCGTCCGCACAAAACGCGCGCTCCCGAAAAACATCCCTTGTCACACATCTTGCAGCCGATGCACTTTTCGGGATAGAAAAGCATCTGAGGTGCGGGATCGATGCATTCGGGATTGTGGCACCACTTGCAGGAAAGCGGACAGCCTTTGAAGAAAACGGTAGTACGGATGCCCGGACCGTCATGGGTGGAAGCACGCTGGATGTCAGCTATAACCGCGTCAGCCAAGAACCTTCGCCTCCTGCCCGCCTCTTGAGCTCTTGATTGCGGCATCAAGGATAGCCATGACACGCATATTTGCATCAAGCGAGAGCATTTCATGTATCGGCTCACCTGTCTTTATGTGATTTGCATAGTGGCAGGGCATATTCTTATATTTGTCACCAAGTTCAACAGACGGCATTTCCACAAGATTGCCGTAGATATCATAACATTCCACATCGGGAGCGTTTTCGGCACCGCCGGTGCAGTTGATGACACCGCCTGTACAAAGCACCATGGGGCCCGAGGGAATGACCGCACGGGGAGTTGTCCATGTGCCTTCGATGACAGACATTCTGCCGTCGTACTTGACGATTGCGGCAAAGTTGTCTTCGGTGTCGCCGTAAGGAGTGTTGAGATTCGCACCATAGGAAAGAACGCTCTTTTCGCCCTCGCCCATGAACCACTTGGAGAAGAAGCAACCATAGCAGCAGATGTCAAGGAAAACACCGCCGCCATAGATGTCATTGTGCCACCAGGTCTTTGCTCTCTGTTCATCGGTCATTTCCTCTGCCTTGGCAGAAACTCCTCTGTGCTTGGCTCCCTTGCCGAGAGGACCTGTGTGACCGTTGATATAGCGGAGCTTGATGGGATCGCCGACAATTTTTTCGTCAATCGCTTTCTTCATCTTGTGAATGTAAGGACGCCAGACCACAGGCCAGTTGACAACGGCTGTGATGCCTGGTTCTTTGACAGCCTTTTCGATGCGCTGTGCTTCCTCAAAGCTTACTGCAATGGGCTTTTCGATACAAACGTTGATGTGTCTTTTTGCACACTCCTCGACCACTTCGGGCTTCTTGCAGTTTTCAGTGAGGATATAGACCATTTCGGGCTTTTCCTTGTCGAGCATTTCGGTGTAGCTGTCGTAGTAGTTGGAGCAATAGTTTTCGCAGACATTCTGCTTGTTCCATGCGGGAGTGTAGCGCAAGGGCGCGATCTGCTCGACTCCTGTCACGGCATCCGCCACTGCCACAAGAGTTGTGTCGGGCTGTTCGGAAATATAAAGAGCCACTTCGTTTACGTGCATATGGGCAAAACCGATTATTGCTGCTTTGATCATTGTTTTTCTCCTATCATTTTCAAATTTTATTATTGATGTTTTCAGATCTTGTATATTATTCTGTCTTCGGGAACACTAACAAAAGTCGTCCCCTTTGAAGCTTTACAAACGATCACCTTCGCATCGGGAGATGTGAAAACCGTACCCGAGACCACATTGTTATTGCCGTCGATTATTATGTCTTTGTCAACGATATTGTTCAAAAGAATGTTTTCGTCGCCCTTTATCACGATAGAATGGGAAGCAGATCTTGAAATGGTGTTTCCGATGATCCTGTTTTTGTTGCCCTCAATCCAAAGTGCAGATGACGGTTGAGTGGACGGCTGTTTTTGTGTGTTTTCGGTGGCATCCTCGTCAAAATACCAGAATGTTCCCGCAAGATCAAAGGTGTTGTTCCGCACAGAGCAATTGTTGACCTTGTACAGGCAGACAGCAGCTTTGGGATACCGAATGTTTTCGGGGAAAGCGCCACCGTTGCGAACGAACTTGAAATCGTTGATGTCAAGATTATAAACAGGTCCGTTCTCTCCGCTGACAAAAAATCCGTACCATGGATTATCGGCGGCGATGCAATTGCGGAAGATGGGATAATATGAAGCGCCGGGGGCAAAGTAAAAGCCTATGCAGCAGCCGTCAGTGTTGATCTTTTCGAAGGTGCATCCGTCGATCTCAGCGGTGCCTGTCACACAGATGGCAGATCCGAGACCGCAACAGGAAATCTTGCTTATTTCTGCCTGGTCGACCCTTTTGGAATCAAAGCAAACCCCAGAACACGCCGCGGGATTATTGAAATCAAAAAGACCTCTTGTATCCATGCCCACAATGTTTCCCTGGATGCCGATATCTTTTATGACATTGCCTCCGAGAACATTTTCTTTGCTGACAAGGATGGCGGGAATGTCGTTGCTTTTGAGTTTCAGCTTAGTGCCGTAGTTCAATCAAAAACCCCGTTCGGGTCGGAGCTGTAATTCCACACCTCTCCCTCAAGCTTGATGCAGGGAGTATCGATCACGACAGGTTCTGAGATATCATACTGTCCGACGGGAAGATATACCTTACCGCCGCAAGGCAGCTCATTAAGCTTGCTTTGAATCATAAAAACGCCTCCGATAATGTCGATATAGACTATTCGGTAAAAATACAGCGGTGCAAAAGATATGCTGACATAGTGCTTCTACCACTGATTATAATATCACAAAAGCTTCTTGTACATAGATATAACAGGCTTTTTTGTGGACAAAACCGTCATTCTTTTTCACTCTATCTTCAGACACATTCTATCACATTATTTTCAAGATATCAAGTAAAAAACGGTACTGCGGATGAAAAAAACGGTATTTTTACAAGTTTTCCGTGTTTTGGGCTTTTTGTTCAAAATATAACATTTTTTTACGACATAAATCGATTTTTTTATATTCTGACGATTGACTTATTTGCCGTCAAATGTTATAATATGTTTGACATATTAATTTGTGACAAACCCAACATATTTTACGGAGGATATGAATATGCAGGATTTATCAAGAGAAATTCCATACGGTGAGCTTGCCATCATCGGTACACGTGGTACCGAAGCCATGCTCGAAAGGATCCAGAAGTACATAGGCGAATGGCGCAAGGAAGACGGAGATTATATCATCAAGGCTTCTTTCCCCCGCTTCGGAACAGGTGAGGGCAAATGTCTTATTTCTGAATCGGTACGCGGCAAGGACGTTTTCATCGTTGCCGACTGCTACAACTACAATGTAACCTACAAAATGCGCGGTGTGGATGTGCCCACCTCCCCCGATGAGCATTTCTGCGACCTCAAGAGAATAATTTCCGCCATCGGCGGCAAGGCAAAGCGTATTTCGGTCGTAATGCCCATGCTTTATTCCAGCCGTCAGCACAGAGTCGGCGGACGCGAATCGCTTGACTGCGCTCAGTCTCTTGCAGATCTTGCAGCTATCGGCGTTGACAACATCATGACCTTTGATGCTCACGACGAAAGAGTAAGAAACGCCATTCCCCTCAAAGGCTTTGACAACCTCATGCCCACCTATCAGATGCTCAAATCCTTCTTCCGCCACGAAACAAACATCGACAAAAACAACCTCATGATCGTCTCTCCCGACGAAGGTGCTCTCGGACGCGGTATGTATTATTCCACAGTGCTCGGCACTCCCCTTTCGATGTTCTATAAGAAGCGTGACTATTCGATCATCAAGGACGGAAGAAACCCCATCACCTCCCACGAATACCTCGGTGATGATGTAAACGGCAAGGATCTTATCGTTGTTGACGACATCGCATCCTCCGGCGAATCTTTCCTTCACATTCTTGACAAGCTCAAGTCCCGCGGCGCAAGAAGAATATTCGGTTTCTTCACCTTCGGTATTTTCTGCAACGGACTTGAAACCATGGATAAGTATTACAAGGAAGGAATGTTTGACAAGGTATACACCACAAACACCATCTTCAACGGTCCCGACCTTCTCTCCCGCGACTGGTTTGTTGAAGTAAACCTTCTCAAGTACATAGCCTACTACATCGAGGCGGTCAACATCAACCGTTCGATCAGCACCATCATCGATCCCTTCGAAAAGATCAAGACAATGCTTGCAAATCTTGACGATAACCACAATATGTAAATTCAAAGCCATGCCTTTTCGGGCATGGCTTTTTTGTTTTTCGTTATTCGTTGATTATCTTTTGGATTTCTTCTCTTGATGCAGTGCCTGTTGTGCCGACCTTATGAACTGTCACACAGCTTGCGGCGTTTGCATGGCGTGCCGCATCTGCCATTTCATATCCCGCCGCAAGAAAGCTTGCAAAAGCCGAAAGGAAGGTGTCGCCGGCTCCGCAGAAGTCGATCTCTCCGTCACGGATGAAAGCAGGCACAAGGATAGCCTTGCCGTTTTCGCAAACATAGCAACCGCGGTCTCCGCAGGTGACAATAGAAGGGCGGAGAGTCTTTTTTTCAAGAGCCATTGCGCTTTCCTCTTCCTTTTCAAAGCCTGTGGCACGCGCCGCTTCGATCTCGTTGGGCTTCACGATGACATACTTGTAAAGCGAGATCCTGTCTCGGCTGTCAACAATGATGCGCTTTCCATTTTTTCCGAGCTCGCAGAGCTTTTCACGCACAGCGTCGGTGATACAGCCGAAAGCCATCTGATCGCAGACACAGATCACATCGACCTTATCTGCCACAAGCTCAAGCTTTTCGAGTATCTCTTTTTCGCTTTTTTCGTCAAGTATCTCCTGCGCTTCAAAATCAAGCCGCGCACTCTCAAAGCACTGACCCGAATAGCCGTATTTCATGGGTTTGATATAGGTGTTGGTAAATCTGCCGCAGCTTTTGACAAAAAGAGATGTGTCAACGCCGTTTTCCGACAGCACCTTTTCGAGGCAGTCTCCGCGCCAATCATCGCCGCGAACACCGATGGCATAGACCTTTTCGATATCAAGCGCCGCAATGTTTGCCGCCACATTTCCAGCTCCACCCGGTGACATCACTTCGCGGCAGACAGGCAGAGGATAATGGGGAGTTTCACGCGAGAGCACGCTTTTTGTCATATCGGCATACCAATATGTGTCAAGGCAAAAGTCGCCGATGACCGCTGCTCTCACACCATTCAGCTTTTCAAAACTCATTTTTCGTTCCACCTTTTCATGACTTTATCATAAAGATTGGGAATAGTCTCTTGATGATCGCCGACAAAATGCCAGCCGAGACCGCCGCGGCTGACGGGACGGTTTACGATGTTCTTTCTCGGACGGTAATAGTAGTTGGGATCCTCATAACCGATCTTTGTGCGGTAGTTTCCGAGATTGATGAGGTCAAAGTTTGCGGTGGTTATCTTGAAGGTGTCATGACCGAGATTGCGCGAGATCGAAAGAGCCTTGAGGAATACCTCGGGACCGATAACACTCGAACCGAAATTAAGATATACTCCTCCGTCAAGCTCTGCCACCGATGCACACATTCTGTGGAAATCGATGCCCGAGGTTTTGCCGATGGCGGCAAAGTCAACGATGGGATGCTGGTGGATGATGTCTGTGCCAAGCGCTATGTGATAGGTGGCGCAGACATTGTTCTTATACGCCTGGTAAAGAATGCAATCATCCTTATATGGGAATTTTTCGGGATGCATATCGATATAGACAGCAAGAGCTTCACCATAGCCCATATCATGCTCCGCACCGTACTGCAAAGCTTCGTTCATCCAGCGGCCTGTTTCCTCCCACATACCAAAGGAGCCGTCCTCGATGGCAGTGGGTACATCCTCACTTGTGCCTCCGAGATAGCAGAGCTCGAAATCATGGATGGAGCAAGCGCCGTTGCCCGAAATATGCGTGATTATTCCAGCTTTCATAAGCTCGATAAGATAGCGCGAAAGGCTGTTCTTGATAACATGAGCCCCCTGGGACCAGATGACAGGTCTGCCGTTTTTGCGGGCTTCCACAATGCGGTAGATGAGAGTTTCAAAATCTTCACCGCCATCCCATTCGGGGGGTGGCATCAACGCCGGGAGTTTTGAGAGTATCGATACGCACAAGATTGTGTCGGATTGCCGCGGGATATGTCTTTATGTTTTCAAAATCGAGATACTTGTATTTCATTTTCACACTCTCCTATTAAAATCCGAGGAATTTGAGGAGCTCTTCTTTTTCAAGAAAATCTCCGCAGATGATGTCAGCGTTCGCGTTGATGAGTCTTTTTCGCTTTGTTTCGTCGATGCCCCCGCGGTCTCTTTCAAAGCTTGCAAGACCGATGGCGCGGGCTCCTTTTTCTTTTCCGAGGGCAATCTCCACCTTTCCGTCTCCGCAAACGGCAAGCTCTTCGTTGGAGTATCCCGCGCTTTCAAGAAGCCTATTGATGACAGCTTCCTTTGAACAGCTTTCCTCATGCAGGGGAGCACCCTTTATTTCATCAAAATAGATGTCAACACCGAGAGCTTTCGCTTCGTTGTGAACATCAGGGTCGTCTGTTCCGCTTGCCACAAAGATCTTGACTCCACGCTCTTTCAAAGCCTTTAGAAACTCAACAGAGCCTTTCATAAGATAATCATCTGGACTTGCGGCTCCGCTTTCAAGAGCTGCAAGCTTTTTCTTTATATCGAGCATAAGGCGATCGTTGTACATCTTTTTGTAATCCCAGATATCAAGAGCTTTCCGACCCGACTTTTCCACCTGCTCTTTGAGCCATTTCATCTGAAGAATGGTCTGAATGCCTGTCGATTCATCGATATATTCGTCGACCTTTTTTCAGGCTCTTTGATATCGGTCTTTCCGTCATCAAGAATCTCCACAAACAAAGGGCCCATAACCTTTTCCCAACCGCAACGCAGAGTCGAGATGGTACCGTCAAAATCAAAAAGTACAGCTTTCACGGGAACTCGGGGTGTCAAGGGGGTTCTGATCTCCATTTTATATTCTCCTTAAGTCTCATCTTTTTTGTTTCTCCTAATATTATACCGCCATTTTATGTCAAATACTTCCAATATTCTTGTGCTTTTCTACTGTTTTTTAAGATTGAGCCCGCTTTTTCTTAAAAATATAAAAAGCGGATATGCGCCGGCATATCCGCAATTGTTTTTTGTCAACCATAGGAGAGCACGGTTAACACTTCCGCATTAGCCGTGCTCCGCAGAAAACGGATCCGTTTTTCCCTACGGTTTAGTTAGCTTTTATCCCGATGAGCGAAGAAATATGCTCTGGGATAATTCTGTCATAATTGACCTGCAAGAGGCAGATGTTGTTGTCAACAGGCTCACCCCTTGTCATGCTGTCGATTCCGACACTGCTGTCATAATCGCACATGACAATACCGAGATCTGCCGTGATATGCAGGCGGTTTTCGATGGTAAAGCTTTCTCTTTCAAAGCTCATAACAGACTCGGGGCGAAGCCTCTCGGTGGTCATTTTCACTCCCAGCTCTCTTATGAGGGGCGAAAGGGATGAGCACAGCCATTTTGCACTGCGCTCTATTATACGAAGGGCGGTTTCATGGGAGATCTTCTCGGTTATGGACTTGACCTTGTTACCCTTTGTACATTCCTTTATCAGCTCCACTCCGTCTTTTCCGTCGCATTCCCAGCGAAGAATGTATTTTTCATTGAGAAGATTTGTGCGGTCTCTGTTTTTCTCGGAGGCCGAGCGGAGAATAACATCCTTTATATTATGTATTCTGCAATCGGTGCTTGAAGCACAGCGAAGCTCATCGCGAATAACACCGAATTCGTTGCAGTTGACATATTTTGACACTCTGTTGTGGCAAACCGTTGTTTCGTCGGTGATTCTTCTTGTCCTTTTATTCACATTAGTGCCTGTCATTTTTTTCTCCGCAGATCATTTTCTTTCTGTGTTTATATGATACAGGCTGAATGTGACGGTTTTTTGATAAGAGTTTGAGTATTTGCCGATTTTTGGCAGAAGATAGTGCGAAAAAAGGTGTACCGCAAGGTACACCTTTTTGATATTATTTGTTGTAGTTTCTCTTGATCTTGCCGGTGGTGGTCTTGTCAAAAGCTTCTTTTCTGATAACTACATTGTGAACATGCTTGTACTGGGGAAGCTTGTCGTTAAGGTCTGAGACACTATTCTTGATTCTTTCGTATACTTCTTCGCTTGTCATTCCGTCGATCTGCTTTTCATCGGGAAGTATCTCGGCACAAAGGCCAACCTCTTCGCCGTTTTCGTTCTTATCGGCAGATACGATGACTTCACCGACAAGAGGAAGATTCATGATATAATCCTCGATCTCCTCGGGATAAATATTCTTTCCGTTGCGAAGAACGATAAGATTCTTTTTGCGTCCTGTAATATAAAGACGCTTCACTTCATCGATTCTACCGTAGTCACCGGTATGGAACCATCCGTCAGGCTCAAGAACCTCAGCAGTAAGCTCAGGCATCTTATAATAGCCCATCATGACCGTGTCGCCCTTGACGCAGATTTCACCCTCGCCGTCCTCGTTGGGATTGTCGATGCGAAGCTCAACACAAGGGAGCTGAACGCCGGCAGAGGCAAAGTTATAGAAATTGTCGCGGTTTACCGAAACAAGAGGCGAGCATTCTGTGATGCCATAGCCGTTGGTAAGGGTAATTCCGCAGGTTTCAAAGAACTCTCCGAGCTCCTGTCTTACGGGAGCACCGCCGCAGACGATCTTCTTGATATCGCCGCCGAAAACATCATGGATAGATTTGAAGAAGGTCTTTCTCATATCGATGCCGACCTTGAGAAGATTGTTGCTGACCTTCATCATCTTCTTGAAGAGCTTTGTCTTTCCCTTGTTTTCGATCTCGCTCCAGATCTTCTTGTAGATAGATTCGACAAAAAGAGGAACAAGCATGATGATCTGAGGCTTGTAAAGCTTCATATTGGCGCTGACTGTACGGATGCTTTCGTTGATGCAGATGGTAGAGCCGTTGTGGAGATTTACAAGAAGGCTGCAGACAGATTCATATGTGTGATGATAAGGAAGAACCGACAGTGCCACATCGTGGGTGTTGGCAATCATAAGTCCATAGTATACGCACGAAACAAGGTTGTGCAGCGAAAGCATAACACCCTTGGCAGTACCCGTGGTACCCGAGGTATAGACGAGAAGCTTGAGGTCTTCGTGCTTGGGTGCCATTTCAAGGAAAGCGCGGTCGCCGTTTTTGAGCGATTCATAACCCGCTTTCATAAGCTCCTTATATGAGAAGGTCTTTCCGTCGTCGGAATTTTCTTCATCGTCAAGGGCGATGAAATACTTGACATTCTGAAGCATACCCGACACAGAGCGGACCTTTTCTTCGTATTTTTTGGAATAGAAAACAACCTCTGAGTCGGAATTGATGATTATGTTGGCAATCTCGTTGGCAGGAAGCTCCTTGTCGATCGGGACAAAAACGCCCTCGCTCTTGAGAACAGTGAGATATGCCACAACAAATTTGTAGCAGTTTTCGCAGACGATGGCGATATGACTTTTTGCAACACCGAGAGAGCACAAAGCTGTGCCGAGAGAATCTGTTTCGGTCTTAAAGGCGGTATAGGAAACTTCCTTTACCTCCCCATCCTCCTTGAACTTGAAGGCAGGCTTGTTGCCGAGTCTTTCGGCGTTGTCGTCAAGCATCTGCTTGAAATCAGAAAGAGGTCTCACCTCGTCGTAAGGATAGTTTTCAGCAAGATTCTTTTTTGCCATTTTTATACGTTCCTTTCGTTTTCTGTGTTTTGTATCATACTGAGATTATTTTAGCATATATTGTATCAAAAATCAATACATATTTTACATTTTTAACCATATACCGAATTCTTGCGCGGCATATGCCGAACAGCTTTGTCACACTGCCGTATTCGGGCATATACTACATCAAACAACATTTTCAAAAAGGAGAAATTATATTGAACGTTCAAGGCGCGTCTTTTCTGACAATACCGTCCCCTTGCGGACTTGCAATAAGCTCTGTGACCTCAGACGGTGAGTTTCTTTATGCTCTTCAGCCTGACAGAAAGACCGTTTACAAGCTTGATGTCTGCGGCAGAATAATTTGCATCTTCAAGCTTTCAAGAAGATATACCTCGCTCCACTACTGTTCAAACGGAAGATTCTATGCAACCTCCGAAAATGAACCGAACAGAATTTATATTCTCAACAGATGCTTTGCCGAAACAGGCTTTATCGAGCCTGATTTTTCTGCATCAAACTGCAGCTGCAATTGCACATCTCAAAGCGTCTGCGGAAACACAAGAAGATTACTCTTTATAGGCCCTGCCGGCGACTGTAATGACACAAACTGCATGCTCACGGTTGCCACGGCAACAACGGCATATGCAGCCGATCAGAACGGCAGACTTCTTGCAAATCTTTCGTCGGCGGGACGGAACAATTCCTATACTGCCATTGCGGAAAACGGCGGGATACTTTTTGAAGGTCTTGAAAGCACCTCATCGCCTCAGACCTATATCCGCGCAACCCTTCTTTCGACAGGACAGACCAAGGTTCAGCGCCTGCCCTACGGTTACAGAATACGGTCATTCTTCTGCTACGGCGGATATCTTTATGTCTTTTTCACCAAAAACAGCTTCCGTGGATTTGTGGCGCCCATATGCCTTTTCGTTTCGAACGGAGTTTTGTGCGGAGAGATCATAGCGCTTCCCGAAAGCCCTTATGACAGCGATTGCGCCGACGAAAGCTGCAACTGCACTTGTCTTTGCAAATGCACCGCCTGCGATTCGTCGCACGTGTCGTCAAATCAGACCGGAATGTGCTCTGACAGCTCGGTTTCGGGAGATTCCACAACAGACGACTGCAATATCGATGAGCTGTGCAAGCTGTTCAACTGTATCAAAAAGCTCTGCAAAACCAACTGTTCTTCGAACAACGCAGGATGTGCTTGCGGATGCTCCTGCAACAATGGTTGCTACGGCGGTGGCAGCAACGGATGTGTAAATGGATGCACAAACGGTTGCGGCAATTCATGCGTTTCAGGGTGTAATACCGGAAATTGCTGTTGCTCGGGCAATCTGAATTGCTCATGCTTCCCGCAATGTACCTGTGCCGATTCCGACATCGGCGGAGATTCCTGTCTGCCCCTGCCTGCGTGTCCGCAGAATCCCTGCTGCGAGCCCTGTCCGCCTTGCGACAACAGCGCTGCAACAAACGGAAATCTGAGGGTTTCTTTTTCGGCGACATAAAAACAAAAAACACTTGCTTAGAGGCGTACTCTAAAGGACAGTTGTTAAGCGTAAAGCGGTGTAACTATTATGGTTGCACCGCTTTTGCCGTGTTTACGCACTTTTCAGCGGATTTTCCTTTATTTCTTCTATGAGTTCCAACAGTTCTTTTTCATCGGGTAAACTTATCAAACCAACCGCCGTGAAGTGAATATCAATAGGAACTCTTTTAACTCCGTCAACCATTATGCTGTTATGTACCTCAATTCTTTTTATCAAAGTATTTACTATAGCAGGTGTCAGTTCCTTTAAATCGGTACACTCACGGATTGTTTCAAGAAATCTTTTCATATCCACTTTTTCTGTTTCAGCAACAACTATTGATTGCTCAATTTCTGTTAAGGCTTCACGGAGTTCCTTTTGCTCTGCTTCAAAGTTAGTTGACATTATGGCAAATCGTTCATCAGATATTTTGCCCATAACATTATCCGTGTAGATTCTTTCAATCAGTTTATCAAGCTCCGCAATTCGCTTTTTGGATTGTTCAGCTTTTTGTTTCATAGCACGGATATTTCTTTCTCTGCCTTCAGCATTTTTCTTTGCAAAAAGATAAACAAATACAGGTTCAAAGCCTTGTACAAATTCTGCAACCTTTTGAATTGTTTCCAATACAAGCTGACGAAGTACAATATCACGGATATAATGTATAGAACAAGTTCCCGTGTTTTCCTTGTAAGCGGCACATCTGTAAAACTCCTGCTTATCAGTTATGCTTTTTGCTGCACAGAAATATAATTTTGAGCCGCAATCGGCACAATATACCAAGCCTGAAAAAATACTTTCTCTGCCCGTTGCATTATTTCTTCTGCGGTGTTTCCGTAACTCGTGTACTCTTTCCCAAGTTGTTTCATTAATAATAGCTTCTTGTGTGTTGGGTATGATTTGCCACTCACTCTCAGGATTATGAACAACCTTATGTACCTTGTAGCTCACAAATGTGCTTTTGAAATTTACAGTGCAACCCGTATATTGCTGATTGTCTAAAATTCTTCTTATTGTATCACTACACCAATTATACGGATCATCTGACGGCTTATTAAAAGTTGGTCTGCCGATAGAAGTAAAATATGTAGTGGGACTTGGTATTTTTTTTGATGCAATCGTTTTACAATTTGTGATACTCTCAATCCGTCAAGATACAGTTGATAGATGTATCTCACAATTTCAGCCGCAGGCTCGTCTATAACCCATTGTTTCGGATTGTCTTTATCCTTTTTATATCCGTAGGGAACTGTGGATGAAACTCTTTCGCCGTTGTCGGCTTTTGCTTTTTGTACTGCACGGATTTTTTTGCTCGTTTGTGCGGCATACCATTCATTGAATATGTTGTTGAATGGCATCATTTCTGTTCCAGTGTCATTAAATGTATCGACATTTTCCTGAATGGCAATAAACCTTATACCAAGTGTCGGATATTTAATTTCAAGGTATTCACCGACTTCAAGATAGTTTCTTCCGAAACGGCTTAAATCCTTTACAATGATTGTGGAGATTTCTCCGTTTTCTGCCATCTTTTGCATGCGCTGAAAATCAGGTCGCATAAAAGTTGTACCCGAAATTCCGTCATCAACGAAAAATTCAGGATGTAAAAATCCGTGTTGCTTTGCATACTGCAATAAAATTTCCTTTTGGTTTGATATACTGTTGCTTTCGCCTTCTCTGCCGTCATCTTGTGATAATCTGCAATATAGGGCAGTAATCTTTTCCTTTTTCTCGGTTTGTTTTTTCATCTTTGTTAATTCTCCTTCCCAAACTAAACCGAGCATTGCATAAGGTATAACCCATTATACAATGCCCGACAAAGTTCTACAATTTTATGAAAGTATTAAATTTTTGAATTGTTCCAATAAAGTGTGCTTTCCCGACATATCAAAGCTCGTTGACACCGCATATTCCGTCTTGCCGATTTTAGTTGTAAAATTAAGCTCGTCAAGCGGATATTTTACTTTATGGCGTTGTTTCTTATTTATATCAAGGTAGTGCTTGAGATTTTCAAAGCTCTCATTTTCATCAAGTCTTGGACTGTCAACTAATATAATCGGGACAGGCTGCAAAGTTATTTTCTTTGTCATATAAATTCACCTTACCTTTCGGGAGTATTACGCTTTTGTTGTTTCTTATAATAATTCTCACAAAGGCGTATAATCGTGTCCTCAATCTGTGCGTTTGTAAAATCCTTTGGAAAGTATTTTCGCACTCGTTCTGTCGGGATTTTAATGCGTTCCTTTTGGTTGGCTTTTTCCTCCGACATAATTTCAATGATTTTATCATCGTCAAGCTCTCCTGCCTGACTTAACTTTTTCATACGCACAGCCTGAGATAACGACGGAGTGCAATCCTCACTCTCAATGGTCTGTATCAGGTCTTGTTGCTCGATGTCGTTAAGGTATGAAAGTTCAACTGCCGGAGTAAAAGCAATTCGACCTTCGTCCACATATTCCAAGAGTTTCGGTAAAAGGTTAGTCAAGCGTATGTATCGTTTTACGGTTTCTCTGCTGATGTTTTCACTTTCGCCTATAATCTCGGCACTTAACTTCGGCTCAACTTGTGCCGAAGTTAAATCTGTGCGTTTGCCCTGATGTGATAAAGCTTCCATTTTCATTTTGTAAGCAAATGCCCGTTCGCTTGGCAAGACATTATCTCTGTGCAGGTTACTGTCAACCAATGCAATAACAGCGGCATCTCTGTCCATTTCATAAATTAAGGCAGGAACCTTATCCATTCCTGCCTTAATGCCTGCGTGTAATCTTCGGTGTCCCGATATTACCTCATATTCGTTGTTTTCAATAGGTCTTACAATAAGCGGAGAAAGTATTCCGTTCTCCTTTATGCTTTGTGTTAAATTCGTCATTTCATCATCGTCCTTTACATAGTATGGGTGGTTTTCAAAAGGCTTTAATTTGTCAACTTCTATATATGTAACATTTTTCATCGTGATATACCTCTTTTCTGTTCTTTAATTTTGATTTTGCTTTCCATATTCCGTTCAATATCAAGTAGTCGTTGCACTTTCGGCACAGTTTCCAAAGTCGCTTTTGCGATTTTGAGCTTATCCCGTATAGGCTTTATTTGTGCGGATATACCTCTGATTTCTGCCAAATACATTTCTTTATCATCAACTGTTTTAGCCCGTCTGCGTTTGTTATCTGTCTTTGAACGTTCTTCTTCAAGCTCGGATATCTGCATTGATAATTTGCCTATAAACGCTTCAAGCTCCGGCACGGTGTTGATATTCTCATCGTGCAAGAGCCTGAATTGCTTTTGATATTGTTCGAA
>JAZSFD010000018.1:0-51724 GCA_045532035.1 Eubacteriales bacterium
GAGATTCTTAAATCCTGCATTTGCATATTCCCGTCTCTCTCCGTCAAAACCTGCGGTTTTGCCACCACACTTGCGAGGGAGGCTTTTTGTGCAATATGTCAATGGGCACTTCTGAAATAGGGTTTGTCAGTGGTCTGAGGCTGTTACAGCCTGTTTTTTATACCCCGTGTTTCCTGTCAACCATGCATTTCCTCGATATGATAAACATAATCAAGGGTTTTCAAAGCTTCAATGATCTCGTGGTGGGTCTTATATTTTTTGAGCTCTGCCGAGCTTATGGATATCGACACCGAATATACGCTGAGTCCTGAATTTGCGTAGGCGGGGTTGAGCTCGATATCATCTATCTTAAGGCCGAGTCTTCTGATGGTGGTAACAAAATCCTGAAGCTTCGCGCTTGCGGTCAGTTCAAGATGCACCTCAAAATGGTTGGATCTGTTTTTCAGATATCTTTCAAACACGGGAAAGATCGAAAGACAAAGAAGCAAGGCACAAAATGCCGCAAGAGTTACGGTATAATAGCCTGCGCCCGCCGCAAGTCCGATGATGCCGCAGGTCCAGAGACCCACAGAGGTGGTCAGCCCCTTGATCTGATTTTTCGAGCTGAAGACCATCGAATTGACGCTGATTATCGCCACGGCGATAACCGATGCCGCCGAGGTCATATAGAATTTTATTCCCGCCACATCTGCAAGGAAAATGTCAAGCATCATGGCAACAGTTGATGCCAATGACACAAGAATAAAAGTCCGCAGACCCGCCGAATGACGCTTGCTTGAGCGCTCACAGCCGATTATCGCCGCAAGAAACACCGAAAGGATTATGCGCAGAAAGATCGTCGCGGCGTTGATCTCTGTCGACCATTCGCCAAGCAGCCGCGCCACAGGATCGATAATATATGCAGAAGTTTCTGTCAAAGTTTCGAACACCATTATATTTCCTCCTTAAAAGTTGCGCTTGCTTCCGTGGCGGACACGGTGAGCAGTCATTTGATCGTTGAAATGTTCCTCAGCAGCGCTGGTAAATGCCTGCTCCTCCTCGGAAACGGGATTTTTCGGGATCTCCTGCTGTATTTTCTGAATACGCTCGATAAGAAGCTCAAGCGAAGTTTTCTGCTCGCCCTCGTCGGTCTTTTCCTCAACCCGAACGATCTCTTCAAGCTTTGTGGAATAAGAGCCGGAAAGGTATAGCGAAAGCTTCGCGCAGACGGGACCAACCAGCTCATAAAGCACGCTTGATGCGAGAATTATCGTTTCAAGAGCACTGCCCGTCTCGCCTCCCAGCTCGCGTGCACCGAGCACCGCAAGACCGATGGCAACTCCCGCCTGGGGAATGAGAGCAAGACCGAGAAAATTTCGCACTTTGGGCAATTTTCTGACTGCAAGACAGCCAAGATATGCTCCCGCGTATTTGGCAACAATCCTTACGATAAAATATGTAATACCCACCACCAGAAGCGATACTGTACCGATGGCGCCTGTCGTTCCCACAAGGGCTCCGAGATCAAAGCTCAGCCCCGAACGGACAAAAAAGAGAAGAAGAACCGGAGGCGAAAAATAGTTTACCTGCTTGAAAAGCTTGTCGTCCCCCGCAACATTCACATAAACCGTGCCCATCGACATACAGCCAAGCAACGGCGAAATGCCGAGCATTGCACAGATGCCGCAGAAGGTGAAGAGCAGTGCCACGGTGATAATGAGTCGGTTGTCGTTGGAGCGGCGGTGGATGAGAAGCTTCATTATATATCCGAAAACACAACCGAGAAGAAGAACTCCGATATTTGTGGCAATGGGAACAAGCACATTTGACGCGCTGACCGCTCTTCCCGACGAAAGCGCCACCGCCACCGAGATTGATATGCTGTACGCCACAATGGCAACGATGTTGTCAAGGGCAACCACCTGCAAGAGAGTATCGACAAAATCTCCCTTCGCGCCCGTCTGTCTTATGGTCATCATGGTCGATGCGGGAGCCGTTGCCGCCGCAAGTGCCGAAAGCACAATGGAAAAGGCAAGATCAAGCTTCAGAATGAAAAAAGTGAGCACAAATATAAAAACAGAAGCAAAAAGAGCTTCGGCAAGGGTAATAAAGATAACCTTGATACCATTCTTTTTCAGCGCCGACAGCCTGAAAAACTCACCTGTGCTGAAAGCGATGAAGGCAAGGGCAATATCAGACAGAAAATCGGTGCCCGAAATGACCTGCTCCGGAATAAGATCAAGGCAAAAGGGTCCGATTAAGATTCCGGTCAGAATATACGCCGTCACATTCGGCAATTTCAGCCTCTTTGTGATGCGGGTCATAAGAAATCCCACAAAGAGCATCAGCGCCACCGCAATGATCGTCACGGCACCGGGATCTATCTTTGCGTAAATATTATTGAGCATTTTTGCTCCTTTCAAAAATTTTTCATTTACCTCTTGAAAAGATATATCCAATATGATACACTAATATTACATAAAGTCAAGTGATATTTATTTTGATATATATAAATTATTTTTATGGAGTTGAAACAAATGCTGGATGTTAAACTTTTAACGCTTCTGACAGTGGCAGAGGAGAAAAATTTCACCAAGGCGGCGCAGAAGCTGTCACTGACTCAGCCGGCCGTCAGTCACCACATAAGCATGCTTGAGGACGAGCTTTCGGTCAAGCTTTTCGTCCGCGGCAAAGGCGAGTTCAAGCCTACTCCCGAGGGTGAAACGGTCATTCGCTATGCCCGCCGCCTTTCGGCGCTTTATGCCAAAATGAAAACAGAGCTTTCGGACAGCGAAAAGGTCATGACCCGTATCCGAATCGGCATCACCCACACGGCAGAGAGCAATCTCATCACCGAAGCTCTGGCAAAATACGGCAGCAAAAACCGTATGCTCAGCATAACCATCATTACTGATACAATAAAAAATCTTTATGATATGCTTGAGAATTATGAGATAGACCTCGCCATCGTCGAGGGCAGACCGACCAACACTTCTTTCAACTGTCTGATGCTTGACACCGACTATCTTGTCTGCGTTCTTTCGAACAACAACAAGCTCTCACGGCAATCGATGGTCACCCTTTCGGCATTGAAGCAGGAAAAAATGATCCTGAGACTTCCGAGCTCGGGAACAAGAATGCTTTTTGAGGCGACCCTTACAAGCATCGGCGAATCGATCGACAACTTCAACATCTCCCTTGAGGTCGACAACATCGCCACCATAAAAGATCTTATCCGAAAGGATCTCGGCATCTCGATCCTCCCGAAGAGTGCCTGCATGGATGAGCTGAAAAAGGGAAAGCTCGCGGTTCTTCCCATCGAAAATCTCAGCATGCTGCGCGAGATGAACATAGTTTATAACCGTGACTTTTCAAAAGTGGATATCCTGCGTGATTTTCTCAAGATCTATCACGAAACGGCAAAGATTTACAGCTGACAGGATTATGTTTTTGCACTTTTTTGTCAAAACATATTCCAATCACACGCGTTTTCTGCTATAATAGTATTTGTGAAAAGATATGCTTTAGGCATAGCTTTGATTTCAATTTCCGAGGTATTTTTATGTTTGAATTGCTTGATGCCGCCAAGGCTTTTATAGAACCCGTCATCCGCCCCGATTCGGTGCTTTGCGATTTCACCATGGGCAACGGACACGACACCGAATATCTTTGCAAAAAAGTTCCCGAAGGCAGAGTTTATGCCTTTGACATCCAGGAAAGCGCCCTTGTCAACACCAAAAAAAGACTTGACGATGCAGGTCTTTCCAACGCCGTACTCATCCATTCGAGCCACGCCAACTGCAAGGAATACATAAAAGAGCCGATTGACGGCGGAATGTTCAATCTCGGCTATCTCCCGGGCAGCGGCAACAAATCGCTTCACACCATGCGTGAAAGCACTCTTCCCGCAGTGACAGGTGCGGTCGAGCTTCTGAAAAAAGGCGGTGTTCTTGTGATCTCGGTATATCCCGGACACGAGGAAGGTCGGCTTGAGGGCGAAATGCTGACAGGTGAGCTTTCAAAGCTTGACAAAAAATATTACTGCGTCACCCAGCTTCGTCTCATAAATTCTCCCGATGCACCCTTTATCATCGCAGTCGAAAAATACAACAAATAACCCGTAACCGATAAGAGAGGTAAATATATGACCCCAACACCAAAACAGCTTGCCGAAAAGTTTCTCAAGAATGTTCAGAAGCCCGGCAGATACACCGGCGGTGAGCTGAACGAAACTATCAAGGACAAATCGGCGGTGAAAGCCCGCTTTGCTTTCTGTTTTCCCGATGCCTATGAGATCGGAATGTCAAATCTCGGCATCAAGATTCTTTACGGCGCGCTGAACAGCTGCGACGATATCTGGTGCGAGCGCGCATATACCCCGTGGAAAGACTTCGGGGACATTCTTCTTTCCGAAAAAATTCCGCTTTATGCCCACGAAAGCGGTGATGCCCTTTCGGATTTTGATATCATCGGCTTTACGCTTCAGTACGAAATGTGTTATACAAATGTGCTTTATACCCTTGAGCTTGCGGGTCTTCCGCTTCTCGCGGCGGACAGAACCGACGATATGCCGATCATCATCGGCGGCGGTCCCTGCTCCTACAATCCCGAGCCTGTGGCTGACTTTTTTGATGTTTTCAGCATCGGCGAGGGCGAGGAAGCGCTTGTGGAGTTCACAAAGCTTTATATTTCCTACAAAGACGAATGTAAGGAGAAAGGTGTCGCTTATTCCAAAAAAGAATTTCTGAAAAAGGCCGCCTGCACCCTTTCGGGCTTTTATGTTCCGTCGCTGTATGATGTAAGCTACGAAAGCGAGGGCGGAAAGATCACTGCCATCACTCCGGTTTCGTCGGATGTTCCCGAAAAAGTCGTTCGTCGCATAATTTCCGATTTTGACAAATCCTATTTCCCCGAAAAATCACCTCTGCCCTATATTGAAACGGTGCATGACAGAATAATGCTTGAAGTGGCACGCGGATGTATGCGCGGCTGCCGTTTCTGCCAGGCGGGCATGATCTATCGCCCTTTCAGATGGAAAGAGCACGAAACCCTTGCAAAGCAGGCACGCGATCACTATCTTTCGACAGGTTATGAGGAGCTTTCGTTGACCTCCCTTAGCATCAGCGATTATCCTCAGCTTCTGCCTCTTGTCGATTGCCTGAAGGAATGGACCGACGAATGTAAGGTCGGACTTTCGCTTCCCTCAATGCGAATCGACTCGTTTGAAAGTGAGATCATGAAAAAGATCGAGGAGCTTCGCAAATCGGGACTCACCTTTGCTCCCGAGGCGGGAACCCAGAGAATGCGCGACATAATCAACAAAAATCTCACCGAAGAAGAGATTCTTTCGACCTGTGCCTCGGCATTCAGAAACGGAAGAACCTCTGTCAAGCTCTATTTTATGCTGGGACTTCCCGGTGAGACCGACGAGGATATCATCGGAATCCCCCGTCTTGCCCAGAAGATCGTCGATGAATACTATAAAAACCCCGATAGACCCAAAGGTCGCTCCTGCGAGGTCAACATTTCGGTATCCTGCTTTGTTCCAAAATGCGACACTCCTTTCCAGTGGTGCGCCCAGGACACAAGGGAAGAGCTTGTCCGCAAGCAAAAGCTTCTCGGCCAAAACATCACCAGCCGCAGGATCCGCTACAGCTGGCATGAATCAAAGGTCAGCTTCCTTGAGGCGGTATTTGCGCGCGGCGACAGAAGACTTTCAAAGGTCATCCTCGAAGCCTACAAGACAGGCGCAATCTTTGACGGTTGGGACGAATTTTTCGATTTTGACAACTGGATGCGCGCTTTTGAAACAACAGGCATATCTCCCGAATTCTATGCCAACCGCAAATTCGAGTTTTCCGATATTCTTCCCTGGTCGGTCATCGATTGCGGCGTTTCGGAAAAATATCTCATGCGCGAATACGAAAAAGCTTATGAAACAAAGACCACGCCCGATTGCGGAACAAAATGCTCGGGCTGCGGCATCTCAAAATACGGCGTGCAATTCTGTAAGGATATGCAGTGCAAAAACAAGGAAAGCGAGGGAGAACTGTCATGACCGATTTCAGAATCACTTTTTCCAAAACAGGCCCTCTTGTTTTCATATCCCATCTTGACCTTGCCCACACCTTTGTCCGCGCTTTCAACAGAGCAGGACTCCCTCTTCGCTATTCCGAAGGCTTCAATCCCCATCCGAAGCTTGTTTTCGCCCTTCCCCTTTCGGTGGGAATGGCAGGAGAAAACGAAATGTGTGATGTTGGTCTCAAGATCGACATGGACAAGGACGAATTTGAAAAAAGAATACGCAATGTCATGCCTGATCACATCATTGTAAAATCGGTAACAGAGGCTACCGGAAAGTTCAAAAATGTGAAAAGCGCCGAATATCTTTATACTCTCCCCGATACCATGGGAATTTGTGACGACATCCGTCAATTCTTATCAAAAGACGACATCACCGTTACCAAAAAGACCAAAAGCGGCGAAAAGGACATCAACATAAGACCACAGATTTTCTCGTTCCTTGTTGCGGAAATGTCGGGCAACACCGAGCTTGTGCTTTGTGTTGATGCCTCCTCCGAGGGCTATCTTAACCCCGAATATGTCATAAAAGCCATGGCAGATGCAGGCGTTTGCCCCGGTTGCGGCTGGCAATCATCAAGAACAAGGATAATACTTCAATGATCTACACACAGCTTGCACAAAAACCTCTGCCCATGTCGCCCGACGAGCTTCCCGAGGGAGTTTCGGTTCCCGATTTCGTCTATGTCACAGGGGATGCGTATGTCGACCATCCGAGCTTCGGCTGTGCCCTGATATCAAGGCTTCTTGAATCCCAAGGGTTTACTGTCGGCATCATCTCTCAGCCCGAATATAAGACAAGCTTCCGCGACGGCTCGGGAAAGGGTGTTTGTGTTTTTGGAAGACCGCGTCTCGGCTTTCTTGTAAGCTCTGGAAATGTCGATTCGATGGTGGCAAACTATACTGCGGCAAAAAAGCGCCGCTCGGACGACTATTATTCCCCCGAAAAAAAAGCAGGTCTCCGACCCGACAGGGCAGTCATCGTCTATTGCAACCGCATCCGCGAGGCTTACGGTGATGTGCCGATAATCATCGGCGGTCTTGAGGCATCGCTGCGCCGTTTTGCCCATTATGACTACTGGGACGACAAGGTGAGAAGAAGCATTCTCATCGATTCGCGCGCCGACATGATAAGCTACGGCATGGGTGAGCGCTCTATTCCCGAGATCGCAAAATATCTCGAAAAAGGCGTTCCGATCAAAAAACTGCGCGATATCCGCGGCACTGTCGTTTGCGTCAAGGACGACTATACCCCGAAATACGAATATATCGATACCTATTCTTACGAAACTCTGAAATCCGACAAAAAGGCATACGCCAACGCCTTCAAAATTCAGTATGAAAATCAGGATTTTGTCGGCGGCAAGGCGATCGTGGAGTTTTATGACGGCGGTGTCCGTCTGATTCAGAATCCACCGCCTGCACCTCTTTCGACCCGCGAGCTTGACGAGATCTATGCTCTGCCCTTTACAAGAACATGGCACCCCAAATATGATGCCGTCGGCGGCATTTCCGCCATCGACGAGGTGGAGTTTTCGATAACTCACAACCGCGGCTGCTTCGGCGCCTGCGCTTTCTGTGCCATCGCCTACAACCAGGGAAGAAATGTCATCTCCCGCTCTGCGGAATCGGTAGTTGAGGAGGCAAAGCTTCTCACAACTCTTCCGCGATTTAAGGGATATATCCACGATGTGGGCGGCCCCACAGCAAATTTCCGTCACGGTCCCTGCAAGCTTGTACGGGAGGGCAAAAAAGCTGTCTGCAACAACCGCCGCTGTCTTTCTCCGACCCCCTGCAAAAATCTTATTGCCGATCACACCGAATATATCGACATTCTCAAAAAGGTACGGTCTCTCCCCAAGGTCAAAAAGGTATTTGTCCGTTCAGGCGTGCGTTTCGACTATGCCATGGCAGACAAAAGCGACGAATTTTTGCGCGAGCTTGTGAAAAACCATGTCAGCGGTCAGCTAAAAGTCGCTCCCGAACACATCTCTCCCAGGGTTCTTTCTCACATGGGAAAGCCGAATGTGGACATCTATAACGCTTTCTGCCAAAAATATTTTGATATTTCCAAAAAGTGCGGACTTGAGCAATATCTTGTACCCTATCTCATGTCCTCCCATCCCGGAAGCACCCTGTCGGATGCCATCGACCTTGCTCTTTATCTCAAAAAGGGTAACATCCGTCCCGAGCAGGTGCAGGATTTTTACCCCACCCCCGGCACAGCATCCACCGCCATGTATTATTCGGGATATGACCCGTTCAGCGGAAAAGAGGTCTATGTTCCCAAAAGCTACGAAGAAAAACAACTCCAGCGCGCACTTCTGCAATACAACCGACCCGAAAACCGCCCCCTTGTGGAAAAGGCAATAAAGCTTTCGGGAAGATATGACGCATATCTTGCGCTGCTTGGCAAAAAACCTCCCGAAAAGGGTGCAGCGAAAGGAAAAACCTCCGCAAGATCGCAAAATACATCAAAGAAAAACCCGCGTTCTGCCCGCTCGGGAAAAGTCACTCCCGAAATGAGCTCTTCGGCAAAAATATACGGAAAAGGAACAAAAAAGCCGACACGCAAAACCGTCGGCAAAAAGAGAAAATAAAAAGAAAGGCGGAAACTCATGACTGAAAACACAAAAAAGCTCTCTTATATCAAAGCTGTGCTGTTTCTCGCAGTCTATATTATTCTGATGATAGGCGCAACGGCAAGTATGCTCGAATCTGGCGGAATCCTGCGCACTTTTCCCCTTGTTTTTCTGCTTCCCGCCCTCGCCACTCTCTTTTATAACAAAAAGCGGCTGACCGCCGCTCTCACCTTTGTGCTTGTTCTCTTTTTAATTCTCATTGAGGCGGGCTCGGTGAAGATCGCAGTCATCACAGCCCTTGTGGCATGTGCCTTTGCCGCAGTCGGAATCTTTATAAAAAGACTTGTGGTAACTCTTTTTGTCGGAGACGGAAAAAAGCTTCCGATCGTTGCCCTTTCGATAATTCTTTTTGTTGCCGCAATACTTTTTTACGCATTTCTTTTCGGAGATCCTTTTTCGGCACTTTCGGCACAGAAGAAGAATCTCGACTATATCGACGAAAGCTATGGCGCAGCCTCTCCCGAGATCAGGCATACCTATTACGATTTTGACGAAAAGGCATATATGACAAAGGTCTCCTTTTCGGAGGACGCGGTAATGAGTGCCGACATTTGTGCCGCAGATCCCGATAACATCATCGACGGCTACAACAATTATTATGAGCACAAATACCTCACGGCGCGAAGCAATATTCTTAAAAGTCTGCTCGAACTGAAGCTTCCCAATGAAACTCGCGCCGTACGTATCAACATTGACGATACAAAAATCACGGGCGCTGCTCTCAAAAATCCCGATGCCCTCTGCACAGAGATGGTTTTTGACATCGCCTTCTATTCCCAGCTGACTTCTCGCGAGGAATTTCTCGAAAAATGCCGCGAATACCATAAGGTTATCCTTGATAATGGCTTTGTTTACGGAAAGATCAATTATTATGGCGGTTTTGCCGATGAATTTCTTTTCGAAATGACTGTCGAGTATGGAAATGACAGTGAGCTTTCGTCGCTTGTAAAGGATTTCTCGGCAAAAGGCTTTGAAAGATATTACGAAGAAGAAGACCTCTATGACCACTGGTCATACAACGATTAAAAAGCAAACGGAAACACCGACATATGACAAACAAAACGGCAAAAAGCACAATAGTCCCAAAAAGACCGACAGTGCTTTTTGCCCTCTTTTTTATTTTTTCGGCAATTTTTTGCTCAAAAGAGCTTGTTTCTGTCCCGGTTTTTGCAGCCATTGTTCTTGCGGTCCTTGCTGTGGTCGCCGCTTTTCGGTCAAAATCTGCGGCAATATCGGCTTTTTGCATATTGTTATCGTTTTTTACACTCTATCCCGCACTTTTCCTTTCTGTCGGCAAATACAGTACAGCCATGAAATTATCTGACGATCAAATAATACACTCTCGCGCTGTGGTGCAGGACAAAACCGAAATGTATGACAAAACGATTCTGTATGTGATCCTTTCGGATGAAAAATATTCCGGCGTCAATGCGGCAGTGATATACGATACCGATTTTTCGCCCACAATCTATGACTCAATCATAATTGACGGTTTTGTTTTTGATTTTGATGACCTCAAGCAAGCGGAATTTTACACCAAAGGCTTTCCTTCAAAAGAAACAGCCCTTTCAAAGGGCTGTACTGTGGGCATATATGCCAAAAGCATCACAAACCTTGGCAGAATACCGAAAAATGAACGGTCGCTTTTGCACAATTATTATTTCTATGTCAACGATAATCTTAAGCGTTGCTTTGAAAACATAGGCTCGGTCGACACCTTTTCGTATGCATCAGCTCTGCTTACCGGCGACAGATCATACCTTTCCGACAGCGCCGTTGATGCTTTCAGATATTCGGGGCTTGCCGCAGTGCTTTGCATTTCGGGGCTTCATGTGGTAATTTCATCGGCATTTCTTGAATTTATCCTTAAAAAATTACATATAACGAAAGCTTTGCGGGCAGCAATACTCATCGCTTTTCTTGGATATATCATGATAATAACAGGCGGTCAGGGCTCGGTGATGAGAGCAGCAATCATGAGCATCATCTTCCATGTCGCGCGGACGCTGAATTTCCACACCGACACTCTTTCAACTCTTGCCACATCTTTTATTGTCGTGGCACTTTCAAATCCTTTCTGCATTTTCGACACAAGCACACAGCTTTCTTTTCTCTCCATGACAGGAATAGTTTTTTCAGGTATTGCAATTAACGGAAACTCGGGAGAAAGACATAAAATTTATTACAAGCTGAAAAATTCTCTTTCCGTAAGTCTTCACGCCCAGACCTTCGCGGCTGTTCCCGTTCTCGGAATGTTTGGCGGAATATCTCTTATTTCTCCTTTTTCGAATCTTTTTGTGTCGCTGTTCTTTTCGCCGCTGATGTTCGGACTTGTGATTTGCGCCTTTCTTTGTTTTCTGCCTGTGCCGTTACTTTCGGTTATGGCTTTAATGCCGCGGTATCTTATTGCGCTTCTTGAAATTTGTGCAAAGCTTTTCGCCCGCATCCCCTTTTCATATGCAACCTTTTCCTTGCCGGAGCTTGCAGTATATTGCTTTTGGGCACTTTTTCTTGTGTTTTTGCTGTCGGCAGCTTTTCTGAAAAATAAGGCAATAATATTCACTGGCTTTTGCTGTTTTCTTTTTACTCAGGCAGTAACGCTTTCGTTATATGTGCTTTCATTTATTTGTAATTGATGTGGGTGTTATAGCACATGGAAATATATTGCGACGGAGTCACTCCCTCGTGATATTTGAAAAATTTTGAAAAAAGATTCTCATTTTCAAAGCCCAACTCTTCCGCGGCTTTTCCGGGGGTCTTTCCTCCCTCATTCAGGATGTTTTTTGCTTTTTTGACAGTTTCATCGGCGATGAATTTTTTCAGGTTCGTCCCGAAAACGCGGTTGAACAGACGGCAGAGGTAATCGGGATTATATCCGAGATGCACCGCAACATCAGCCACAGTCAGCCGAAGCCTTAAGTTTGAGGTCACATATTCTGCCGCCTTATATGCGGCATTGTCTGATTTTTCGACCTTTTTTGAAAGAAAAGAAATTTCGTTTATAATAAGTCGGGTCAGATATTCAACAGATGAGCGTGGATAAAAGGGTGTATTTTTGCTGTGCAAAAGCATTCGGAAAAGTGATACCAGCTGTGCTGTGTCCGAAAAGCTGAAATGCTTTTCCAAAAGGCGTGCATCCCAATAAAAATGAAGCCAGAAAAACGAAACATCCTTCGAAGAACGGTAGCCGAAATGTTCCTTTTCGGGTGAAAAAATGAGCAGATCGTTTTTTTCAAGAACAAAGCTTTCGTCCTCCTCGGCAATAAACACCTTTCCCGAAAGAACAAGAATTATTTCGTATGAGTTTCCGATGCGTCGGGGATGAATCCATTCTCCCCGCGAAACAAACTGACCGCAGCTTTCAAAACAAATATCATCTTTTTCACTTTCAAACACATTATTTTCAATCATGTCGGATTTTCTCACTTTTATATGGAATTTTGGACTTGAATACTACTTGTTTTCGTATATAATGTAATTGTAGAGCAATTTTTGCATCAAGTCAAGTATTTTTTTGCAAGGAGACAAACAAAATGAAAACTGTTGCGATAAGCTGTAAAGATGTGAAGATCCTCGACGGTTTCTGGAAAGACCGTCAGAAGATCAACAGAAACGTTACTCTTGACGCCGTCTACAACCGTTTTGACGACATGGGAAAGATCGAAGCCTTCTGGTGTGTTTGGAAGCCTGCCGACGGAGACGGAAAAAAGCCTTATCTTTTCTGGGATTCGGACATTGCAAAATGGATCGAAGGCGCATCATATATCCTCATGCATGAGAAAAACGAAGATATCGAGAAAAAAATCGATTACATGGTCGCAGGTCTCAAACAGAATATGACCAACGACGGCTATTTCAATATGTATTACAATCTCTTCGGACTTGCTGAAAGATTCACCGACAGAAACAACCACGAGCTTTACTGTGCAGGTCATCATATGGAAGCAGCGTGTTTGCCGCTACAGGTAAGGATGAATACTTAAAGCTCATGACCCGCTTTGCCGATCTTATATACAAGATTTTTGTTGAAGAAAACAGTGCTTATTTTGTCACTCCCGGACATCCCGAGATCGAGCTTGCCCTCATCAAGCTTTACCGAACCACCAAGAACAAAAAATATCTCGACCTCTGCTCCTTCTTCATCGAAAAGCGCTCTGACAACGACAAGGACAAGCCCATCTTCAACGATCCCCTTTATGCCCTTGACAATGTGAAGATCAGAGAGGCTTCTTTTGCCGAAGGTCATTGTGTAAGACTTAATTATCTTATGTCGGGTGCCTGTGATCTTGCTTATGAAACAGAAGACAAGGAGCTGCTTTGCGCATGCAAGAGAGTTTTTGACAACGCCACAAAAAAGAGAATGTATGTCACAGGCGGTCAGGGGTCGACTTATATGGGTGAAAGATATATGTCTGA
This sequence comes from Eubacteriales bacterium, assembly GCA_045532035.1. Taxonomy (GTDB): domain Bacteria; phylum Bacillota; class Clostridia; order Oscillospirales; family CAG-382; genus UMGS1052. Next base: position 13,119 of record JAZSFD010000018.1, read on the forward strand.
CTGGCATCTGCCAAACAAAACGGCATATGCCGAAACCTGTGCTTCCATTTCGCTTGGCATGTATGCCCGTCGTCTTGAGCTTTGCGAAACAAACTCCTATTACGGAGACATTATGGAACGCACCCTTTACAACAATACCCTTTCGGGAGTATCTCTTGACGGTGACTCCTTCTTCTATGAAAACCCTCTTGAGATCAGAAACGAAGATTATGCCGTGAAGTTTTATGATTTCGTTCGCGCGGGACATTATATTCCCCGTGTCCGTCAGAAAATGTTCGGCTGCTCCTGCTGTCCTCCCAATATTGTACGCACTGTGGCAGGAATAGGAGATTATATCTATTCCTACGCTCCCGATGAAGATATCATTTTTGTCAACCAGTTCATCTCGTCGGCATACGAAAAGGATGGAAAGAAAATCGAGATATCAACAGAATTTCCCAAAAACGGAAAAATTTCTATCAAAGCCGAAGGCTTCTCAAAGATTGCCGTAAGAATTCCCTATTACAGCAAGGATCCCAAAATTTCAGCCGACTACACTCTTGAAAACGGCTATGCTTTCATTGATGTGAACGGCAAATGCGAGATCTCGATCGATCTTTGTCTGCGCGCAAGATTCGTTTATGCCAACACCAATATCTATGACAACATCGGCCGTGCCGCTGTCATGTATGGTCCTTGTGTTTACTGTGCTGAAACTGTCGATAACACTTCTGTCGAAAACTTCTTTGCAGATATAAATGCCGAAATTTCGGTGATCGACGGAGAATATGGCGTGCCTAGTCTTGTCCTTTCGGGCGAAAGACAGATTTCGTCGGACGATATCTATTCGGAAGAACTGCCAAAGAAAACAGAAGGAACTCTTGAGATGATCCCCTATTTTGCTTTCTCCAACCGCGGAGAATGTGAGATGCTGACCTATATTCCGATAAAATAACCCTGAAAAATTTAATAAAAAAGTGAAAAAATAGGCAAAAACCAACTAAAAACCATATAAAAAACGGAAAAAACCGACCTAAAAATGTCAGTTTTTTCCGTTTTATTTGTAAATTCCGTACTAATTTCTACTTATCTGCATAATCTGAAAATCATGTTTTCGAGCAAAAGATACTTATTCACCGCGGAGGATTTCATTTTTTCATCATACGAAGAAATGATCTTCACAATGCGTTCGCAAGGGTTTGGTGCACCGTTTTTTGTTCTGGCATAAAGGTTTGAAAGTATACGGAAATCGTTTTTGACGACAAAATCCCGAATACCGGTTTTTGCCGATATCTCCGCCATATTCATGCCGAGACTCTTATAATAATCAACGGTATAAAGCTCGCTTGCTTTGTTGGAAATGGCGCCGAAAATATAAATTTCCGACTCTTTTTCGGCTTTCAACACCGAAAGAGCAGCCATGGCGCGGCCATAATCACCATCAAAAATGCCTTTTGACACATCATCAAGCCTGGCCTGGGTGTTTCTTATGCAAACAAAATCAATATCATCATTATAAACTGTCGGAAGCTCACGGCACAAAGCATAGGCACAAAGCTTCTCGATCTCGGAAATGAGCGTGCACATATCGTTTCCCACTGCCTCGATGAAATAATCAACACTCGAAGCATCAATAACGATCTTCTTTGCGTCAAAATGTCGCTTGACCCACTTTTTCAATGACGGACTTGTGGGGGATTCATGGTCAAATTCGATCTCAAGAACGTTTTCACATTTTGAAAGCACTTTGGCACTTTTTGCATATTCCGATTCCTTTTTCGGGTTATATGAATAATAAAAAACAAGACAAACTCCCGACGGAAAATATTCGCAAAGACGGGCAAGATCCGCCTTTTCCTTGTCGCTCATCTTGTCAAGCGGAACGCAGTCAGCTTTGATGACACGCACCGCAGGCGGACCCGAAAAATCAGTCTCGTCGGCAAAAAAGCTATCACTGTAATCAATAGCAGGGGCCGTATTTACCGCGTCAAGCAGTTTTTCATAGCTGAAATCTTCCGCATCGATTACATTGACGTTGCTGTCGCTGTCTCCGGAGGATTTGCAAAGCTCGGAAAAATAAAACCGCTTCATATATTCCTCTTCCCCGCGGAAAAGATATATGCCCTGCGGATTTTTTTCCTTTATACGCGCTTTAAGCTCGGATAAATTTTCATTATCCGAGCTTTTTGTCTGTTTCTTTTTGAAATTTGAATAGCCTGCCATAGATCAATGGAAGAATAGCGGAAGCTCTTCGAGGAAAACAATGTCATCACGCTGTGCGGCATCACCTTCGGCAAGAATTGCCGCTCTGCCGCAGACAGTTCCGCCGGCTTCCTCAACAAGCTTTTCGAGCGCAATCACTGATTCGCCTGTACTGATAACATCATCGACGATCAGAATCTTTTTTCCTTTCATCATAGCCGCATCTGCACCGTCAAGATAAAGGGTCTGAATGGCAGCCGTGGTGATCGACTTCACCTGAATGCTGATGGGATCGACCATGTATGCCTTGAGTCCTTTTCTTGCCACAAAATGCTTCTTTTCGTCAAGAATCGTCGCCATTTCGTGGATAAGCGGAATGCCCTTTGATTCGGCAGTTATCATATAATCGTGCTCGGGAATCTTTTTTACAAGTTCGGCAGCACACGCATGAGTCAGCTCGATATCACCAAAAATAACAAATCCTGCAATATCAAGATGCTCGTTTATGGGACAGATGGGAAGGTCACGCTCAACTCCCGCAACCTTCAATCTGTAATATTTCTGTTCAGCCATGGAAAAATTTCCTCCATATTCGGGAAAAAATTCGTTTTAGTTTTGAAAATATCATTCAACCCATATTTTCGGGGAGAGATTTTCCTCCGAGAATGTGGAAATGAAGATGTTTTACCGTCTGTTTTGCATCTTCGCCGCAGTTGGTGATGACACGGTAACCGTTGGTACAGCCTGCCGCCTTTGCAATAGCGGGAATATTTTCAAAAATGTGTGCCACATACGACGATTTTTCAGAAGTGATACCGTCGCATGAGGGAATATGTGCTTTCGGAATAACAAGCACATGAACGGGAGCCATGGGGTTGATATCCTTGAAAGCAAGGATCTTTTCGTCTTCATATACCTTCGACGACGGGATTTCGCCGGCGATTATTTTACAAAAAATGCAGTCCATAGTATATTCCTCTATTATTTTGATTTAAGCAAGAAGATTTTTGACATTTGAAAGAGCTTCCTCAAGCTTCGATGCATCCTTACCGCCAGCCTGGGCGCTGTCAGGTCTTCCTCCTCCGCCTCCGCCAACGATAGCTGCAGTTTCCTTGATGATCTTTCCTGCATGAGCACCGTTTTTAACCGCCGCTTTTCCGCAGACAGAAAGAAGAGTCACTTTTCCGTCGGTGACAGAACCAAGAACTGCAACGATGTTTTCATCGGAATCCTTGAGAATGTCGCCTGCAGCACGGAGCTCGTCTGCACTCATGCCGTCAAGACGCGCGGTGACAAGCTTGTATACTCCGACCTGCTGTGCGTTATCGGTGAGAGAAGAAGTCTTTGACTTTGCAATCTCTGCCGAAAGCTCTTCGATCTTGCTCTTGAGCTCTTTTACTTCGCCCGAGACAGAAGCTGCCTTATCAGCGATATCCGCAATGCTCTGAGCCTTGAGGTTCTTTGCAGCCTCCTGCATGATAGAAAGGTTTTCGTAGATATAAGAAAGAACATTTTCACCGGTAATACCTTCGATTCTTCTGACGCCTGCCGCAACAGAGCTTTCATAAAGAATTTTGCAAAGACCTGCCTTTGCGGTGTTTGTCATATGAGTACCGCCGCAAAGCTCGGTGGAAAATTCGCCCATTTTAACAACTCTTACAGTGTCGCCGTATTTTTCTCCGAAGAGAGCCATTGCTCCCATCTTCTTTGCACTTTCAATATCAGTTTCAAAGTTTTCGATTTCGGTTCCCGAAAGAATCCAGGTGTTGACAAGAGCTTCAACCTGAGCTATCTGTTCCTTTGTCATGGGCTCAAAGTGAGAGAAGTCGAATCTGAATCTTTCAGCGTCAACATATGAACCTGCCTGTTCAACATGGTCGCCAAGAACTTTGCGCAATGCCGCCTGAAGAAGATGTACTGTCGAATGGTTACGACGGATCGCTTCACGCTTTTCGGTATCAATTGCCGCTGTCACTTTCATGCCGGCACTGATCTTACCCGAAAGAAGGTTCACTATGTGCATATATTTGCCGTTGGCTTTCTTTGTATCAACAACCTCAGCTTCAAAGCCGTCGCCGCAGAGCTTTCCTGTGTCGCCGACCTGACCGCCGCCCTCGCCATAGAAGGGTGTTTTATCGAGAACAACGATTCCTTCGCCGTCGCAAAGCTCGTCCACAAGCATTCCCTCTGCCGCAACTGCAATAACTTCTGCCTCATTTTCGGCGGAAGTATAGCCTGTAAATACAGTTTCTGCACACTTTTCAAAAAGGTCTGCGTCATCCTTACTCCAGCCTCCTGCTGCCTTGCGGTTTTCACGGGCACGAACCTTCTGCTCATTCATGAGCTTTTTGAATTCTTCCTCATCTACCTCAAAGCCTGCATCGGAAATGATCTCCTTTGTCAAATCGATCGGGAATCCGTAGGTGTCATAAAGCTTGAACGCATCTTCACCCGAAATTACCTTGCCGCCCTTTTCGCCTGTTTCCTCAATAATCTTGGAAAGGAGTGAAAGTCCTGTGTCGATGGTGGCATCAAAGCGTTCTTCTTCGATGGAGATGACCTTTGCTATATAATCCTTCTTTGTTGAAAGCTCAGTGTATGCGTTTTCATTCTGAGAAATGACCACATCCGAAAGCTTTGCAAGGAAAGCTCCCTTGATTCCGAGCAATCTTCCGTGGCGTGCGGCACGGCGCAGAATTCTGCGCAGAACATAGCCTCTGCCTTCGTTGGAGGGCATAACTCCGTCGCAGATCATAAAGGTTGAAGATCTGATATGGTCGGTGATGATTCGGATGGATACATCGTTGTCATAATTGTCGCCGTATTTTTTGCCCGAATATTCGCAGACTGTGTCAAGTATCTTTCTTACGGTGTCAACCTCAAAAAGGTTGTCAACTCCCTGCATTACGCAGGCAAGACGCTCAAGACCCATGCCTGTATCGATGTTTTTCTGAACAAGCTCTGTATAGTTGCCCTTGCCGTCATTGTCAAACTGCGAGAAAACATTGTTCCAGATCTCCATGTATCTGTCACATTCGCAACCGGGCTTACAGTCGGGAGAGCCGCAACCGTACTTTTCTCCGCGGTCAAAATAGATCTCGGAACAGGGACCGCAGGGGCCCGAGCCATGCTCCCAGAAATTGTCTGCCTTACCGAGCTTTACAATGCGCTCTTCGGGCACATACTGCTTCCAGAAATTGTATGCCTCTTCGTCGTTTTCATAAACCGAGGGCCAAAGTCTTTCTTCGGGAATTTCAAGCACCTTTGTGAAGTATTCCCAAGACCATTCGATGGCTTCCTTTTTGAAATAGTCGCCGAAAGAAAAGTTTCCGAGCATTTCAAAATATGTTCCGTGGCGTGCGGTCTTTCCGACATTATCAAGGTCGGGAGTACGAATACATTTCTGGCAGGTGGTAACTCTTCTTCTCGGAGGCTCTTTTGTTCCCTGAAAATAAGGCTTCATGGGTGCCATGCCCGAGTTTATGAGAAGCAGTGAATTGTCGTTCTGAGGGATGAGAGAAAAGCTGGGAAGTCTTAAATGTCCCTTACTTTCAAAGAAGGAAAGATAGCTTTCGCGAAGCTCATTAAGTCCTGTCCATTTCATTTTTATAATTCTCCTTTAGTGTGAAAAAATATCTTTTTGTTTCAGATAACGCACAAATCGTCTTATCAGATATCGATGTTCTTTGCGTATTTTGCGTTTTCCTGAATAAAGGCGCGGCGGGGTTCGACCTTTTCACCCATGAGGAGCGAGAAAGTTTCATCTGCGGCATATGCGTCTTCAATATTAACTTTTATAAGTGTTCTTCTGTCGGGGTCCATTGTGGTTTCCCAAAGCTGTTCGGCATCCATTTCACCAAGACCCTTATAGCGCTCGGCCTCGACATTCACGCCGCCGAGCTCTTCAATGTATTTATCTCTTTCTTCGTCCGAGAAAGCATATCTCTGCTGCTTGCCCTTGAATACCTTATAAAGAGGAGGCATTGCGCAGTAAATGTGTCCCTGCTCGATGAGAGGACGCATATGACGGAAGAAGAAGGTGAGAAGAAGTGTTTTGATATGCGAACCGTCGACATCGGCATCCGCCATAATGATGACTTTGCCGTAGCGAAGCTTTGAAATGTCAAATTCTTCACCGACACCGCAACCGAGTGCGATGATGATGGGAGTGATCTGAACACTGGTGAGAATTCTGTCAAGGCGTGCCTTTTCAACATTGAGGATCTTACCTCTCATGGGAAGGATCGCCTGATATTTACTGTCTCTGCCATCCTTTGCAGTACCTCCCGCGGAGTCACCCTCGACGAGGAAGAGTTCGGATTCTTCCATCGATTTCGACTGGCAGTCGGCAAGCTTTCCGGGAAGCGAGTTTCCTTCAAGAGCTGTTTTTCTTCTTGTGAGCTCTCTTGCTTTTCTTGCAGCTTCTCTTGCTCTCGCTGCAGTAAGAGCCTTTTCAAGAACTGTTTTTGCGGTGTTGGGATTTTCTTCGAAATATGCTTCAAGCTTTTCGTGCATTACGCTTTCAACAAAAGGCTTGATATCAGCATTTCCGAGCTTACTCTTTGTCTGACCTTCAAACTGAGCCTCGGGAAGCTTTACGCTGACAATTGCACAAATACCTTCGCGGAAGTCTTCACCCGAAAGATTTTTGTCGTCGGACTTTAAGAATCCGTATTTTCTTGCATAATCGTTGAGTATTTTTGTCAGCGAATTCTTGAATCCCGTTTCATGTGTACCACCCTCGATTGTATGGATGTTATTGGCAAAGGTAATAAGAGTTTCGTTGTAGGTATTATTATACTGAAGGGCAATTTCACACGAAACATCTCCCTTTTTACCCGAAACATAAATAACCTCGGGATGAAGCACCTCACATCTCTTTTTCTTGTTGAGATGATCTACAAAGCTTCTGATACCGCCCTCAAAATGAAGAACCTTGTGGCGTGTTCTGGGAGTATCATCTTTTACTTCGCGCTCTGTTACTCCCTCTTCTGTGATATGCTCATCCTCTTCAACCTTCATATCCTCGGAAATATCCTCTGCGGACACATCCTCCATATCAGTTCTAAGGTCATTGAGCTCGATCATAAGACCGGCGTTGAGAAATGCCTGCTCGCGGAGTCTGTTGAGAACAATGTTATAATCAAATACAGTTTCGTCAAAAATTTCGGGGTCAGGCTTAAAACGGACATAAAGACCGTGTTTTTCAGTTTCGCCCTCGTCAGAAAGTGCGCGGGTCACAACACCGCGTTCAAAGCGCTCGGTATATTTTCTGCCGTCATGACAGTTGACAATCTCTGTCCATTCGGAAAGAGCGTTTACAACAGACGCACCAACGCCATGCAGACCGCCGGAAATCTTATAACCATCGCCGCCGAATTTACCGCCTGCATGAAGTACGGTGAAAACGACTTCAACAGTAGGGATTCCCATTTTCGGATGAATACCCGACGGAACACCTCGTCCGTTATCCTCAACAGATACCGAGTTGTCCTCGTGAATGGTGACGATGATCTTGTTACAAATGCCGGCAAGAGCTTCGTCGATCGAGTTGTCAACGATCTCATAAATGAGATGGTGAAGACCGCGCTGAGAAGTCGAACCGATATACATACCGGGACGCTTGCGCACAGCCTCAAGTCCCTCAAGAACCTGAATCTGACTTTCGTCATATTTGTGCATCGATTCATCGACATTTGTGTCGGAAAGCTTCACTTCGCCTTCATCGAGTGCTTCAAATTCCTTTTGGTTTTCGTTTTCAAGCATTATTTTGTGTTTCCTTTCTGTGGGTTTTATCCGAAATTACTTAAATTTATTTATTTCTGCCTGCAAGGGAGGCGGAGGACAAAGTTGTCAGATATACCTTGCTGTTTTTTTGTTTTTTCTTATCATCTGCCGTCAGCACAAAGGCTTTGGGAAGATCGTTTCCGCACATTTCTAGGATTTTCTTTTTTTCGCAAGCCTTAAGAAAATCCTTTGTGTCCTTTTCGTGGGAGGCAGTGTCGAGATCGAAAATGCCGACGATCTCTTTTTTGCGCACAAGCTTGTTTGCGCCGATATTTATATGCATTTTCTTTCTCTCCTTTCAAAATTTTATCACTCGGCAAAATAGCAGCCGTTTTCAACCTTTACCTTGTTGTTCACAAGAGCGCCGTCAAAAGAATTTTCGTCACAGCAGGTGATGATGACCTGCTTATCCGAAAAAAGTGATAAAAGATGACTTTTTCTGCCACTGTCAAGCTCTGACAAAACATCGTCAAAAAGATATACGGGATATTCTCCGGTAAGGCCTTTTATTATCTCTCCCTCGGCAAGCTTCAATGAAAGAACAGCCGATCGCTGCTGACCTTGAGATGCAAAGGTTCGGGCGGCAAATTCGATGAGATTTTTTTCTTTTTTCTTTTCGCAATCGTCAAAATCGCGGACTATGTCACAATTATCGCCGTCACACTCACAGCTTTTTTCGCTTTCCTCATCAAAAAAGCTGTCACATCTGCCGTTTTTTCCGATATAAAAGAGCAGGTCGTCCTTGTGCGGACCATATTTTGTTGCACCGTATTTTATTTCGTTATCAACATTTGAAGTGTAAAGCGAAAGATATTTTTCTTTTGTTTTTTCGGGATCTTTCGGGTCTTCCTTTTCGGCAGAAAGATAGCGGATGAAAAGCTCCTCTTTCTGACCTGATATCTCTTTATAGAACTTTGCCGCTTCTTTTTCAAGATATTCGGCAAAATACGCCCTCTGCTTTGTGATAACAGCGGCGGATGCCGCAAGTGTTTCGGAATATACAAGAAGCAGATCTTTATCGCATTTTCCCGAAAGCTTTGCATTTCTTAAAAGGGTGTTCCTTTGGGAAAGAATCCTCGAATATTCATTAAGACAGTGAATATACGATGGTTTTATCTGGGCAAGAGCCATGTCGGCAAATTTGCGCCTCTCCTCGGGTGAGCCTTTTATCAGAGAAAGATGATCGGGAGTAAAGAAAACTGCTCGGAATCTTCCGACAAATTCTGAGATTTTTGTAATCCCGACCCGATCATATGCCATTTTTTTCTTTTCATTCGAGAAAAATGCCAATGACATTTCTTTAGGTTTTTCGCCGTTTTTGACAAGTCCATCCGAAAAGCCTATCGAAAGCTCGCTCTTTTCCTTACCATGCATGATAAAATCGGCATCCTTGTTGGTGCGGAAGCTTTTGCAGATGGCAAAAAGATAAACTGCTTCAAGAGCATTTGTCTTACCTGCACCGTTTTTGCCGTAAAGCAGGTTTACTCCGTCGCAAAAAGAGATGTTTGCATTTTCAATATTCCGAAAGCTCTGTGCCTTCAAAAAATCAAGCTTCATGCTTTGTTATCAGCCGTTGTTGAGCTGAACGGGAAGTATCATATAAAGGAAGCGCTCGGGATTACCTTCGGATTTTGCATCTGGAGTGATTATCATGGGACCGAGATTGTGAGAAAGGGTCACCGTGATATATTCTTCGTTGATAGCGCGGAGTGCTTCAAGAAGTATTTTGTGATTAAAGCCAATATCAAGCTTGCCTTCGACTGACTCTTCATAAGAAAACTCGTCCTTGAACTTTCCGAGCATAGTCGCAACACTGATGTTGAGGTTCGAGTCGGCAAAGCTGAGCTTTATCGAGCTCTTGATTCGTTCATCAATAATGAGTGCTGCGCGCTCGATACTGTCAATAAATCTTGCGGTGTTGACTCTTGCTTCAACTGTGCGCTGAGGGGGAATCTTCTTTTTGTAATCAAGAAATTCACCGTCAAGAAGTCTTGTGATGAAATAAACATTGTCGAAGGTGAAGATGATGTGCTTTCTTGCCATATTTACAGATATCGGTCTGTCGCTGTCGGAAATGAGGCGGAGAAGATCGCTCTGTGCTTTACCCGGCATGATAAAGCGAAGATCGAGATCGTCTCTTTCTGTCAATCCCTCGTCACTTCTCATCGAAACGCGGAAGCCGTCAAGAGCTGTGATGCGCAGTGAGTTTCCGTTTATCTCAAAAAGCGAGCCTGTGTAGATGGGTTTTGAGTCATCCTGGGAAACGGCAAACAAGGTCTTGTTTATCATTGCACGGATCTTGTTCTGCTGGAGAGTATAGTTGAGATCTCCTCTGACATCCGGAAGACCGGGATAGTTTGAGGCATCCTTGCCGGATATCTGAAAATCTGCTTCATCTGTCACAATTCTCATGATTAGATTTTCATCTGCTTCGACCGTAACAGGGCCGTCGGGAAGAGAGTGAATAATTGCCGAGGTTTTCTGAGCGTCAACAACGATTCTGCCTTCTCTTTCAACCTCAACTGCAAGAGTTGTTCTGATACCCTTTTCGCGGTCGTATGAGCACATGGTGAGAATTCCGTCTTTTGCTTCGATAAAGATGCCTTCGAGAATAGGGTCTGTGTTTTTCGGTGCTACTCCGAGACAAACAGGAGCAATGGATTTTTCAAGCATTTTTTTGTCGGCTGTAAATTTCATTTTTCTTTTTTCCTTTCCTGAAAGATGAAGGAGATAAAGTTTTTCTTTTTCGGGAAACTTTCTTTTTGGAAATTTTTTTCTGTCTCCCGCACAATATGATTATGTATATGATAAAGGTCAGTAATAGTTTTAGTAGAGTTTGTGGGTTTTCGGGAAACTTTTGTATTTTGTTGCTATATTGGGGTTTGTCCCATTTTTTTGTTGTGGAAAAATTATGCTTTTTTCGGAAATTTTATGAGGAAAAGCTTTTTATTTTTCCGAAGCTTTCCACAAAAGGAAATTTCGGGTTTTTCGGAAAAACTATTGTGGGTTTTGTGGAAAACTTCCATAATGTTATCTTTGTCCCAACTCACGCATTATTGCCTTTATCTGTTCATCAAGTGATTTGTCTGCCTGCTTTTCGTCTTCAATGAATCTGACCGAATCGTGCACTGTCGAATGGTGGCGGCCGATGAATTTTCCGATCTGCTGCAATGGCATATCGGTCAGCTTTCTTAAAAGATAAGACGAAATGTGTCGCGCCATGGTGATGTTTTTAGCATGGCTTTTTCCGAGGATGTCCTCGCGGGAAACATCGGTGTGTCGGGCAACGGCATCGATGATTTTTTCGGGGCTGATCTCGATTGGTCCTGTTACAACATTTCCCACCACAGAGCGTACAAGCTCTTCGGTGATAGGTTGTTTTTTAAGCATGGCGTAGATATTGAGATGCTTTATGATGCCTTCGATCTGACGAACGTTTTCGCGGACATTGTCTGAAATATAGTCGATGGCGCTGTTGGGAATATCGATTCCCATATCTATTGCTTTTCTGCGGATTATGGCAGAACGAAGCTCGGGGTCGGGATTCTTGATATCAATGATAGCACCCGATTCGAAGCGTGAACGAATCCTTTTTTCAAGGACTGCGATGTCCTTGGGAGGTCTGTCGCTGACCACGATTATCTGCTTGTTTGATTCATAAAGGGTGTTGAAGGTGTGGAAAAATTCCAGCTGTGTTGCTTCTTTTCCGCCTATGAACTGAATATCGTCGATCATAAGAATGTCGGCTGAGCGGTATTTTTCACGAAAATCGGCGGTTGTCTTGTGGGTTATTGCCGCCACAAGTTCGTTTGTGAAATCTTCGCTTGTGCAATAAACAATGTTGAAGGACGGTCTGGTTCTTTCAATGTGGTGAGCAATGGCATAGAGAAGATGGGTCTTTCCGATGCCGGGTGGTCCATAAAGGAAAAGCGGATTGCTTTGTGCTGCGGGATATTGAGCCACCGAAACGCAAGAGGCGTAAGCCATGCGGTTGGAGTCGCCGACAACAAAATTTTCAAAGGTGTAGCTGGGTCGGTATTCGGGCACCGACTGAGACATCATCAACATTCCGTCGCGATTTCCGAGATCCTCGAAATAATTCACAAGGGGAATGTTTTCAAGGCTGTCGCTTTCGGAATTGTAGACCTTTGGAAAATTGAGATTCTTTTTTGAAAGCTTGAAGGAGCCTGAATATGTGCGGGGTTCAACAAGCTCAGGTTCGTCGTCGGGATCCGGATCGACATAATTGGGATCGAAAACGATGCCTTTTTTCTTTTCCTCCTCAAGGAACTGCTCCTGAGCTTCTTTTTCAAGAATTTCAAAAAACTGTTCGTCAAAGGGACGGGATTCGACGGAAATAATGTAAGGTGTGATCTCAAATCCCATAACATCAGCGAAGGCTTGTTTCAACTGATTCATAAAACGGGATTCGATGATCTTTTTTTTGTAAAGATTTGTGGTTTGAAGATACGCCCTGTCTTCAATAAGCTTTTGAAGAACAAGGTCGCTGAACCAAAGGTTGAAGGTAACCTCTCGTTCTATTCTCTCACCAAGAAGTTCAAGCACTGACGGCCAAATCTCGGATTCTGAAGACATGACATTTTCTCCTTTCTGCAATATTCACCCACAGTAAAAATACACATTGTAATTATACCACAATGAAGAAATATTTTCAAGAGCTTTTATATAATTATATAGATAAATATTCCGAAAATTGTGGGAAACAATAATGTGCGGAGGTCTGCACAGCAAAAAAAGAAGACCCTTTTCGGATCTTCTTTTTGAGTTCTCAATCAAGCTCTACTTTTCCTGTATAAAGCTCGTAGTATCTGCCACGGAGAGCAAGCAATTCTTCGTGGCTTCCGCGCTCAATGATCTCGCCCTTTTCAAGCACCATGATGGCGTTTGAATTTCTGACTGTCGACAGGCGGTGGGCAATGACAAAGGTTGTGCGGTTTTTCATGAGTCTGTCCATACCATGCTCGATATGACGCTCGGTTCTTGTGTCGACCGAGCTTGTCGCTTCATCAAGAACAAGAATGGGAGCCTTTGAAAGGGCAGCACGTGCTATATTAAGAAGCTGGCGCTGACCCTGAGAAAGATTTGCACCATCTCCCTCGAGAATCGTGTCATAGCCGTTGTCAAGACGCATGATGAAGGAATGGGCGCTGGCGGTCTTTGCTGCCTGCTCGACTTCCTCATCGGTGGCATCAAGTCTGCCATAGCGGATGTTTTCTCTGACTGTTCCCGAGAAAAGATGGGTGTCCTGAAGAACCATTGCAATATTTTTTCTCAGAACATCCATTTTGATGTCCTTTATGTTCACGCCGTCAATGGTGATTGTTCCATCTTCAATGTCATAAAAGCGGTTGAGAAGATTTGTAATAGTTGTCTTTCCGGCACCTGTCGAGCCGACAAAGGCAATTTTCTGTCCCGGCTTTGCGTAAAGAGAAATGTTTTTGAGAACGGTTTTTTCGGGAATATAACCAAACGAAACATTTTCAAGGATTACATGACCCTGCATGGGATTTTCCGGAGTGAAATCGACAGCGTTTTCGACATCTGCGGGCTCTTCCTTGCTGTCAATGACGGCAAAAACACGCTCGGCACCCGCAAGAGCCGAAAAGATCGAGCTCATCTGCTGGGAAATATTATTGATTGGGAATGAAAAACGCCTTGCATACTGTGCAAAGACAGTGAGTGCACCGGGGGTGAGACCTGTTGTGCACATAAGCACGCCGCCGATTCCGACGGTAAGAGCATAGCTTATCTGCGAGGTGTTGCCCATGATGGGACCCATGATTCCGCCATAGAACTGTGCTTTGAACTGCTTGTCGCGCAGATCATCGTTGAGAGAAGAGAATTCTTCGACCGAATCGTTTTCGTGATTGAATACCTTGATGACCTTCTGACCTGTGACAGTTTCTTCGATATAGCCGTTGATGGCCCCGAGAGCCGCCTGCTGTCCCGAATAAAACTTTCTGCTTTTTCCTGCGATTATAACGCCGCCTTTAGCAAAAATGGGTACAAAAACTACGGTAATTATGGTCAGCCAGATGTTGGTGGTTATCATGAATGTCAGGGTTCCGATGAGAGTGACAAGACCTGAAATCACCGAAACAAGGGAGTTGTCAAGCATCATTCCGATATTGTCCACATCGTTGGTAAAACGGCTCATTATTTCGCCTGTGGGGTGATTGTCAAAATATCTGACCGGAAGCTTCTGAAGCTTTCTGAAAAGGTCGTTTCTGATAGCTTCAAGCGAGCCCTGCGACACTGTCATCATGATTCGGCTCTGAAGGTAGTTTGTGACGACCTCCACGGCATAGACTGCAATAAGAATGAACAGCGCCACGAATATATATACCATTACATCAGCAAAATTGCCGAAATTTACAAAATTTATAAGGTTTTTGACCGGCTCCTGAACGGCATTTACGATGAATGAGATGACACTGTCGGTCATGGTCTCCATGGCGCTCATTTCACCTGTAATACCGATGTATACCGAAATTTTGTTGATGATCGGTGCGAGCATAAACGATCCGATAAGACCTGCGACTGCTGAAAGCAGCATACAAAAGACCACGGAGATAAGACGGAGTTTATATTTTCCGACATAACCGAACAGTCTTTTTATTGTTTGTTTTGTGTTTTTAGGCTTGCCTTTTGCCATCATGCCACGGGGTCCGCCCGGACCACCCATTCCCATACCCGGTTTTTGCGCGGAGGCTGAGGAATTGTATTGTTTTTGAAGCTCGCTTAATGATCTTGCCATCTTCTCAGCCCTCCTTTGCGGTATTTTCTGTGGGTTTGTTGCTCTTGCCTTCCATCTGAGAAACATAAATTTCATTGTATTCGGTGTTGGAGGAAAGCAGCTCTTCGTGTGTGCCGATGCCGGTTATTTTTCCGTCGTTCATGACGATTATCTTGTCGGCATCCATGACAGAGGTGATTCTCTGGGCAATAATTATCTTTGTGGAATCGCGAAGGCCTGTTTTGAACTGTTCGCGGATTTTGGCTTCTGTTGCTGTATCTACAGCACTTGTTGAGTCATCAAGAATGAGAATCTTAGGCTTTTTGAGAAGCGCTCTTGCAATACAAAGTCTCTGTTTTTGACCGCCCGATACATTTACTCCGCCATGCTCAAGCTCAGTCCTGTATCCATCCTTGAAAGAACGGACAAAGCCGTCTGCCTGCGAAGCAATTGCAGCAGCTGTGATTTCTTCTTCTGTTGCATTTTCGTCTCCCCAACGGAGATTGTCTTCGATGGTGCCGGAAAAGAGAATATTCTTCTGAAGCACCATTCCGACGCCTTCGCGGAGATTATAAAGGCTGTAATCCTTTACATTCACGCCGTCAACAAGGACTTCTCCTTCGTCGGCGTCATAAAGTCTCGGAATAAGCGACACAAGAGTTGTTTTTCCGCAGCCTGTTGAACCGATGATGCCGACTGTCGAGCCTGCGGGTATCTTCAGGCTGATATTGTCGAGAACAGGGTCTTCGCTGTTTTTGAAGTAGCGGAAGGTGATGTTCTTGAATTCAATATCGCCGCGGGTGACAACAGCCTCGGGTTGTGCACAGCCGTTGTCGGTTATGTCGATCTTTTCGTCAAGCACCTCGTTGATACGCTTTCCGCTTGCCATGGCGCGAGAGGTGGACATGAACATAAATGTGAGCATCATGAGAGACATGAGTATCTGATTTACATATGTAAGGAACTGTGAAAGGTCACCGACGGGCATGGCGTTTTCTCCGCCGCCCATGACCAGCTGTGAACCGAACCAAACAACAAGAGCGATGGTTATGTTCATGAAAAGAGTCATGATCGGGCCGTTGAGAATGATGATCTTCATGGCGGAAAGTCCCGAATTTTTAAGGTCTGCATTTGCTTCTTCGAACTTTTCGGTCTCATACTCGCCTCTTACGAACGATTTGACAACGCGCACATTCGAAACGCTCTCCTGTACTGTTGAATTGAGCTTGTCGACCTTTTTCTGCATTATCGAAAAGCGTGGAAAAGCTGTGCGGATGACAAGTAGAATGGCAATTATCATAAGGGGTACCGTCACGGCAAAAATGATTGACAGTGAAGGACGCAGTAAAATTGCCATAATGAGAGCTCCTACGAGCATACCCGGCGAGCGCAGACACATACGAAGAAGCATATTGACAAAATTCTGTATTTGCTGGATGTCGTTTGTGAGTCTTGTCACAAGAGAGCCGGTGGAGAATTTATCAATGTTTGCAAAAGAAAACTTTTGCACCTTCTTATAAATATCGCGTCTTATATCATTGGCGTAGTTTACCGACGCTTTTGCTCCGAAATATGCTCCGCCGACACCGCCTGCCATCATACAGACAGCAGAAAGTATCATGAGTCCCGCAATTCCCATGGATTTTGCGGGAGTGAGAGTTCCGTCGGTTGCTCCGTTAATTATCATGCCGAGGAACATTGGCATTAAAACCTCGCCTGCAACCTCAATTATCATACATAAAGGTCCGAGAATAAAATAAAGCTTATATGGCTTTACATAGCTTAACCAGCGTTTCAAAAGTATATCATCCTTTCTTGATAAATAAAAACAGAGTTATTTTTTGCAGCCTTGCGGCATAACAGCGCCTTCCGAGCGCAAGTTGTTCTGGATTTTTTCAAGACATTCGACAAAAATCGACAGCTCTTTTTCCGAAAGACCCGAGAACATATTTCCGTCTACACTGTCAAATATGTTTTTTGCGCAGGACAGGATTTCCTCTCCTGCTTTTGTAATTTTGACCCTGTTGCATCTGTTGTCGCCATCGTTTATTTCTTTTGTAATAAAGCCTGCCTGTTCAAGTTTTTTTATGGTGACGGCAACTGTAGCAGCCGAAATATCAAGCTTTTTTGCTATATCCTTTTGTGTTGGGGGAACATCAAAGCCTGAAATACAAATCAGCATAATATGCTGACTGCGGTGAAGATTGAGGTCTGACATCCGCTGCTCGATAAGACTTCTGTGTAGCTTGTCGGTGTGGATAAAAAGCCTTACAAGCTCGTGATTTGAAAGCTTTGGAGTGCTCTTTTCCTTTTCCATTATGTAACTCCTTTCGCTAATGATATATTATGCAATTTTGACAGAAAAAATTAGCGCGCTAAAAGTTAGCACGCTAATTATTATATATTTTTTTCCTGTATATGTCAATAGAAAATGCGAATATTTCACTCGATTTTCACTTTAAAAGAAAGTTTATTCCTTTTCAAGAGCTTTCAGCTCGGCATCCACGGGAGAGTCATTCTTCTTAAGATATCCGAGAATCTTCACCTTGTCGCGGTGGAAAGCCTTGGGGGGAGCTTCCTTGTTGGAATCGAGTCTGACACGAACAACACCCTTGAGAGGGTTTGTTTCGACTACGACGCCCTTGCCCTCTTCGGTATCGACAATGGCGTCGACCTTGGGAGTGCGCTCATATTCCTGCTGATAAACCTCGTCCTCATAACGCAGGCAGCAAAGGAGCCTGCCGCAGGTGCCGGATATTTTTGCGGAATTGAGTGAAAGGCTCTGATCTTTTGCCATTTTTATGGAAACCTGGGCAAATTCACCAAGAAATGTGTTGCAACACAAAGGTCTGCCGCAAACACCGAGTCCTCCGAGCATTTTGGCTTCGTCACGAACACCTACCTGACGAAGTTCAATTCTTGTGCGGAATACAGAGGCAAGCTCTTTGACAAGCTCACGGAAATCGATACGGTTTTCCGCCGCAAAATAGAATAGAATCTTTGTGTTGTCAAAGGTGTATTCAACTCCGACAAGAGACATTTCAAGTCCGAGCTTTGCGACCTTTTCAATAAACACACTTTCTGCCTGCTTTTCGAGGCGTTTGTTTGCCTCAAGTCGTTCAGTGTCTTCGCGGTTTGCGATGCGGATTATTTTCTTAAGGGGCGAAACTATCGAATCGGTAGGAATGAATCGGTTGCCGATGGCGGTAAAGCCATATTCAAGACCGCGGGCGGTCTCGACGATGACAGGTGTTCCGAAAGACACTTCTTCACCGTTGGGATCGAAATAATAAATCTTTCCTGCTTCCTTGAAGCGGATGCCGATGATTTCAGTCTTGCCTAACTTTTCCTCCTCGGTGATTGGCGATTTTTCTTTCTTGGGAGGATAAATCTGGTCACGAAGAGGAATTGCCTTGGAGTAATCGATCACCTCTGCAGGCTCATTGGAGATAGCTTCCTCTGCTTTGTTGTTTTTGGAAAAACTGCTGTGTACAAAGCCCAGGTCTCCAAGAATGGAAGGATTTATCTTTCCTGCGCCGTTCTTTTTGCCATGTTTATTCTGTTCCCTGTTCTTATTGTCGCGGTTCTGCTGGTTCTGACGGTTGCGGTCACGATCTCTGCGGTTCTGCTGACGGTCGTTTCTCTGCTTGTCGTTCTTTTGTTCGCCGGACTGTTTTTCACCGCGGTTTTTCTGGGGTTTTTGAAGCGATTCTTTTGGCTGATTGGCAGTTTCCTCGTGTTTTTGGTTGTTGGAGTGGTTTTTCTTGCCGAAGTGTTTGTGATCTCTGCGGTTATTTTTGTCATGATTCTTTGGTTCGTTTCCGCCCTGTTTTTTTTCTTCGAATTTTTGGTTAACGGTTACGGCAGGTTTAATGTTGCTTTCCGCAGGTGCTTTGTTCTTGTCCTTATTTCGCTTTGGCGGTGTTATCAGAAAGCCCTTTTTTGTGACGATCTCGTTGTCGCCGGGCTTTGAGTTTCTGTCTTTTTTTTCCATTTATAAGTTTACCTTTCTTCGCTCGGTTATTTTCTCACAGCTGAAAAAAGTTCTGCGAGTACCGAGCCGACATTGCCTGATGCCTGTATTCTTTCGGCAGCCCTTGAAAAAGCTTCATATAGCTCCATGGCGCGACGCATTGACACAGCGCTTTTTGCGCTGTCAAATTCTTTGCCGTTTTCAAAGACGAAAAGCTCCTGACTGTCGTTTTTCTTTGAAACCGCGATATCTCTGCTCGCCATCGCAAGGACGCAAAGTGTCAGGAAAAGCTCGTCTTTGCTTTGAGGCAGACTTTCGGTCAGACGGTGGTTTTTTTCGATAAAGTATTGTTTTACAAGCCCGTATGCCGAATCTGCTGTCTTGATAGACGATGCATCAAGCTCGATTTTGTCAAGAGCGCTCTGCAAACGAGCAGCCCTTATGACTGATTCTTTTGGAAGAGACGGAAATTTTGCAAGTAGAACCTCTTGTGTCTCAGCGCTTGTGCTTTTTCCGAGAGTGTGTGGCTGTACGCGGGACACAACTGTTGGCAAAAGAAGCTCTTTCGAGGGGGTCAGAAGGATAAAAACCGTGTTTTGCGGCGGTTCTTCAAGTATCTTCAACAGAGCATTCTGCGCGTTCGCATTCATTTTTTCGCTTTCATTGAGGATATATATATGATATTCGCAGTCTGTCGGCATAACATACGCTTCTTTTCTCAGGTTTCGTATGGTGTCGACTCGGATCTCAAGCCTGCTTTTTCCTGCTTCTTTTTCGGGCGAAATGACCTTTATGTCTGTGTGGTCGTGTTCGAGTACTTTTCTGCACTGATTGCAAATAAAGCAGGGATATCCGCCCTTTTTCTCTGACGCGCAGACTGCGGCGCAGGCAATTATTTCGGCGCAGCGCAATCTTGCGGCACCGCTGCCTCCTTCAAGGACATATGAATGTGCGAAATTTCCGTGGGAGAAAGCAAATAAGATGTTTGTCAGAACTCTCTTTTCTCCCGCGGTCAGTGCAGATATATCAGGAATTTTTTTGCCGCCCTGCATTTGTCTCTCCGTTAATTTATGACTAAAGTGTTTAATTACATACTTCAATGTTTCACATGAAACATTTTGTACCATGTTTCACGTGAAACATGAGCAAAAGTGATGAATATTTTCTGAATTTTGAGGATTTCTCAAAGTCTCTCATGAAGCTGACGGGCAAGGTTGATTGTGCCCGGTTCCTTTTGTGTAAGACTGTCGAGTGATCTGCCAGAACCGATACAAACGCATTTTTCGGGGTTCTCGGCAATAAAAGTTCTGATGCCTGTGACATGCTCAACAAGCTTGTCGAGTCCGAAAAGTCTTGCTGATCCTCCGGTCATAACAATTCCTGATGCTGAAATGTCGCCAACAAGCTCGGGAGGCGTACGCTCGATGACAGTACAGACTGCATTGACAATGGAAGTAACAGGCTCCTCGATTGCTTCAAGCAATTCCTGAGAAGATATCTCGATCATCTTGGGAAGACCTTCGATGAGGCATCTGCCCTTGATTTCCATGGTGGTGATCTTTTCGCAGGGCCATGCGCATCCGATATTTATTTTTACATCCTCAGCTGTACGCTCACCGATGAGAATATTGTATTTTCTGCGGATGTACTTTATTATGGCTTCATTCACCGCATCTCCGGCGAGCTTTATTGATTCGCAGGTGACAACATTGTGCATCGAAATAACGGCAACATCTGTGGTGCCGCCGCCGATATCAACCACGAGATTTCCGACAGGCTTTGAAATGTCAACTCCTGCACCGATGGCTGCTGCAACGGGACCTTCGATGAGATATGTTTTCTTTGCACCTGCAGAGATTGCAGCATCACAAAGAGCGCGTTCTTCGACCTCTGTTATACTTGAGGGAACGCTGATGATAACACGGGGCTTGAAAAACGCTGTACCCGCGGCTCTTTTTATCAGTGAACGAAGTAATGTAAGTGTTGCGCCATAGTCGGATATGACTCCGCCCGAAAGCGGGCGTACTGCAAGAATATTGCCGGGGGTTCTGCCCAGCATCTGTTCGGCTTCCTTGCCGACCTTGAGAACCTTGCCGCTTACTCTGTCGACAGCGACAACTGACGGTTCTTCGATTATAACGCCTTTACCTTTGACATAGACCTGCACTGTCGATGTGCCGAGATCTATTGCAATATCATTCATTCTTATTTCTCCTTTCTTTAATATTTTCCGTTCCTGCAAGAAACAGGAAGCTGACATTCTCTCTTCCGACACCCGACAGAAGCTTATACGCTGTTGCAGCGGAAGCTCCGGTGGTTATCATATCATCAAGAATGATTATTCTTTGCGGAATATAAGAGTTTGCCGAAAGCTTCAGACTTCTTCCGGCATTTATCAATCTTTGCTTCTTGTTGAGAGCTCTCTGTGGTGTCTTATACCGTTTGTCCCGTTCAAAAAGCTTCATGAAACTGAAAGAGGGGTTAGAAAGAACAAAAGTTCGAAGAACCTCCTCCGATTGGTCAAAGCCGTATTTGTCAAAAAGCGAAATGCTCCGCGGGATATAACTGAGACAAAAATCTTCGGTTTCTTCCGAAAGCATATCTTTCACAACTTCGCCTGCAAGCTTTGCAAAAAATGCGCGACAGGCAGCGCAGTTCTGAGTTTTGAGGTGATATATGGCGCGCTCGACCGTTTCGTCGGAAAATCCGAAGAGAAAGACCGCTGTATTGTCGATGCCGTCGATCTTGCGGCGCGCTTTATAAAAGCTCTTTTCCATGCGTTGCGTACAGTGTTCACAGAAAGGGCTTTCAAATCTGTTTTTTCCGCTGTTAAAGAAAAATTTTTTGCAATCAAAGGCACTTTTTGTAATTTCGCCGCAGATACAGCAGGTCCCGGGCACAAAAAAGCGAACGAAGTTCATATTTCCTCCGCTGCGGGAAGCTTCATTGAAAAGGTACAGAAATGTCCTTTTTGGTCTGTGTCCTTGTCAAAGACAAGCTCTATGCCGCTTTTTATTGCAAGCTTTTGAGAAATATAAAGGCCAAGCCCGAAGCCCGAAGTCCCCTTGCGTTCCACTCTTGCGCCTGCGGCAAATAGGTCTGGGTTTTCGGGAAGCTCATCAACATAGTTTTTCACGGAAAGGCTGACAGAGCAACCATCGGAAAGGATGTTCCAGGCGATTTGCCCTCTGTCTTTGCAATACTTTACAGCGTTTTCGAAAAGGTTCAAAACTATTTCAAAAACTGCATCCGGGTCGGCGCTGACATAGACTTCGTCGTCATCCGCAAAGGAAAACTCCACTTCAAGACCGCGCAGTGCTATCTTCCGCTCCACAAGCAGAAAAGCTCTGCGAACGGTTTCGCAAATTCCGAAGATCTGCGGAGTAAGGCGAATTTCCTCCCCCTCGCAAAGGCGGGCAGTAATGCGTGCAAGCCTGTCGGATTCCGACGAGATGAGGGCAAGATATTCCTCTCTTTTGTCATCACGGACAGTACCGTCAAGCATGGCATCGGCAAAGCCTTTTATGCCTGTAAGAGGAGAGCGCAGGTCGTGGGCTGTTGTTGAAAGAAGAAGAGTTGTCTTCCTCTTTTCTTCCGCCTGCTTTTTTTTTGCAGAAAAATGGCAGAAAATGAGAAAAACATTTGCACAAAGCAAAACAACCGACACTGCCGCCATGATGACAAGCCACATCCCGGTGAATTTCATTCCGCCACATCCTTTCGGAAAAAACAAATCTACATGATATATTATATATTAAAGTTGAGCAAATTTCAATCGGTATTTTATGTTTTTAACAAATTTACGAAAAATCGAGTTTTTCATAGAACTGCGGAACATATTCTTCTTTTGCCGACGAGCGCTGCTGATAAAAACCGTGGGTGATTCCGCAGATTTCTGCATATTTCAGTACTTTTTGGTACTCGAGAGTGGTGAGACGTCTTGATATTTCGGGATATTCAAAAGCCTTGTGGGTGGGGAAATACTGACACATGAGGCTGATATATAGCTTTTCGGTGTCAAAATTCCTTGCAAGATGGTCGATGACCTTCATTGTTTCGGAGATGTTTGACGGCAGAACAAGATGGCGCACAAGAACTCCCGAGGTCATCATTCCGTCATTGTCAAACCGAGGATAGCCCGCAAGCGCAAACATTTCGGCAAGGGCATCCTTTGCATATTCAAAATAGTCGCGCGCCGACGAATATTTTCCCGAAAGCTCGGGCGATACATATTTGAGATCGGGCAGAAAAACGTCAACATAGCCCGAAAGGCGCCGTATGGTTTCAGCTTTTTCATAGCCTCCTGTGTTCCAGACGACGGGAATATTAAGCTTTCCGCGTACCATATCAAGGGCGCGCAGGATGTTATTTGTGAAATGGGTGGGATTTACAAGATTTATATTGCGTGCACCTTTCGATTGAAGGCTGAGAAAGATCTGCCCCAACATTTCGTCGCTGATCTCACTGCCGAAGGGCGCATGGGAAATGACATGATTCTGACAGAAAACGCACCGCAGTGCACAGCCCGAAAAAAAGACAGTTCCCGAACCGCGCTTTCCCGAAATGCATGGCTCCTCCCACATATGAAGATCGGCTCTTGCAACGGCGGAAAGCTCTCCGCTCTTGCAAAAGCCGTTTTTTTTCGATCTGTCGGCTCCGCAGTTTCTCGGACAGAGCCTGCATTTGTTGCCGCTCATCTGCCTGCCTCGACGGTGGGTATTCTGAATACTGCCATGAGAATACGCATCACTGCAAAAATGATGGCGGAGCAGAGGACATTTGCCGCATATTCGGGCAAAACACCAAGCAGGAGAAGGCTGAAAAGCCCCACATCCTTTGTTACCGCGATGAGATAGAAGAACGAGAAAAGCGATTTTGCCCAAACGAGCATTGCCGCCACAAGCATGGCGGAAAGTGGTGTTCTGTGCGAAAATGGCTTGCAGAAAGGTCCTGCAAAATAGCCGCAAATGAGAAAAACAAGTGGTGAGAAGGCGTAAGGGCTTCCAATAAAAACATCAAAAACAAAGCCTGTGATAAGTCCGAAGTATGCTGCTTTTTTCCGTCCGCCCAGAAGTCCCATCGATATGACCGAGCAGAGCAGGATATCTGCTTTTACCGTGAGTCCCGCAACCGACGAAAAGCTTATGGCAAGATGCGGCATAAGCTTTGTGGCAAGTATAAAAGCTACAATAAAAAACAGGACAAAAAATATCTCGGTTTTTTTGTTTTTCAGAAATTTCAGCAAGGTGTTTCCCCTTTTTTGTTGAGTTTACGGCATGGGAGCCGCGGCGATGGTGTGAAGCGAAACAAGATCGTGATTTACCTTGACCTTTTCGGCATAGGTGTTAAGAAGATCTTCAAAGCTTGCGTCCTCAAGCTTTGTGCGGATGGTTTCAACGGCGGTTTCGTTTGTGTTATAGTTTTCGGGATCAGTTTCTATTCTTTTAATGATGTGGACACCATAGGTGGAATCGACAGAGCGCACCTCGCCGATTTCCATTTGCTTGAGAGCCTCACCCAGCTCAGGAGCGTTTGTGGTCTGGCCTGTTGAGTCCATGGCAGAGGCGTTGGGGTAGACCACAACATAGTCGTTTGGATATGCCTTTTCGATCTCTGAAAGGGAGGCGCCGTCCTTTACAAGCTCAAAGATCTCGCCTGCGGTCTGCTTTCTTCTTGCTGTTTCAGCCTCGCTTACGGGAGCTCGGGTGCCGTCGATCTTCTCCTGATATGCCGTGGTGATGAAGATGTGCTCGACGGTGTAATAATTTTCGGCATAATACTGTTTGATCTGACTTTCGGGAATCTGTGCGACTCCCACTCCGTCACCGAATAAAGCCTCCTTCAGAGCGTCTTTGTTCCAGGTTGTAAGATAAAGCTTTTCGTAATCGTCGTAGCTTGTGCCGTAGGCGGAAAGATAGTTTTCAAAGCTCATGACCGAGCCATATTGCTCGATGGCATAGTTTTCGACGGTGGCGGTCATATAATCAAGATATGCGTCCTGCGAAACGAAGTTTTCATAAAGTATCACATTTGCTGCCACAATCTTTTTTGCATCGTCCAGGATAATATCTGTGAAATGCTCCTCATAGGTTTTTCCGTCGGGAGCGGTAAGTCCCCAGAGCTCATCGTATTCGCCGGAAAAATCGCTGTAATTGAGCACAAGCACAGGCAGATACTCCGATTTTTTCTGGGAAAGAAAGAAGCTGTACATGCCTTCGGTCATGCAGGCTTCGGACATATGCTTTCCCTCGCTGTCATATCCGCAAAGGGCGTGATCTTCTGTTTTTCCGGTGCAGGAAAAGCACAAAACGGATGAAGCGCAAAGAAGAGCGCAGAGTATGCTTTTTGTGAGATTTTTTATCATTTTCTTGTCTGATCCTTTCGGATTATTGCTTTTATATTATAACGCGCAAAAGAGCTCTTGTCAATCACACGCGCAACCTTTGGGCTTTAAGATAGCCTTCGATGTCAAAGGCATCTTTTTTCGTGTCCGATCGCAGATACAGCGGATGGTGGGGATGTCCCTTTTTAGATATGGCGCCGCAGGAAAACCACCGGGCACCGTATTTTTTCGAAATCTCATAAAAATCCCCGATAAGCGAGGGCAGATATGCCCGCTTTTCGATTATGGCGCCCCATGCCGCCCAAACCGACGGGGTTTTTTCGCAGTTTGAAAGTATGTATTCAAAAGCCTTGATGTTTTCGGTGTGGAGCTCTTTGTTGCATATCTTTTCCATGTCGTCGGGGTCTGTTGCCCGTTGGGCATAGACATTGAACATGATGAAGCTGTCGTGGCCGTTGAAGCTTGCGATGCGCTCGACCGATTTGAGGGTGTTGTCAAGGTCGTCGGGAGCTGCGGTTGAAGGATTTATGCCGATGCAGATGAGAGGATCCTTTCCCCTTGTGCCGAGGATATAACGGTATTCGCTGTAAAAGGGCGGCACATAGAGCCACTTTTTTATATCATAGCTTTCCTGCTCTCTGAGCGCATCATGCAAGGCGTCCTCAAAGGTCAGAAGCGAAAGCGTGTGGGTTTCGCGGGAGGGAATATGCACTTCATTTTCTCCTTTTTGTCAGATAATTTCTCCGCCGCCCAAAAGAACTCCGTCGTCATCATAAAAGACTGCCGACTGTCCCGGGGTCAGGGCTCGTTGGGGGGAGTCAAATTCGATCTTCAGAAGACCGTTTTCAAAAGAGAGCGATGCTTCTGCCTCTTTTGCCGAATATCTTGTTTTGACTTTGGCGCGAAAAGGCACATCGATGCTGTCGAAAGCCTGAAGATTCACATTTTTTGCATAAAGCACCGACGAAAAAAGCCTGTCCTCGGGACAAAGCACCACCTCGTTTGATGAGACCTTTTTCTCTTTGACATAAAGGGGTGCGGGAAGAGCAAGACCAAGACCCTTGCGCTGACCCACGGTATAATGGATGATACCCTTGTGAGTGCCGAGGATTTTTCCGTCTTCGGTGACAAAATTTCCCGGATCAAAGCTTTTGCCAAGGGTTTTTTCGACGATCTGGCCGTATTTTCCATCGGGCACAAAGCAGATGTCCTGGCTGTCCTTTTTGCGGGCGTTGACAAAGCCGTTCTGTTCGGCGACGGTGCGCACCTGTGTTTTATCAAGCGAGCCTAACGGGAAGAGGGCAAATTCCACCTGTTCACGGGTGAGCTGCCAGAGAACATAGCTCTGATCTTTTTTTGGATCCTGTGCTTTCATAATGACTTTTCTGCCGTATTTTTGCGAAAAGTCTGTTCTTGCGTAATGTCCCGTTGCCACAAGGTCAAAGCCCTTTTCTTTGGCATATTCGCAAAGGATGCCGAATTTGATGTGCCTGTTACATTCGACACAAGGGTTGGGAGTGAGTCCGTCGGCATAGTTTTTCGCAAAGGAGGTGATGACCTCCTTTTCAAAAAGCTCTTTTCTGTCAAGAAGAATATGCGAAAGACCCAAGGACGCCGCAAGCGTTTTTGCGTCGTTTGCCTCGGTTTCGTTGCCGCACAGCAAAAGAGTTGCCCCCACGACCTCAAAACCCTCGTTTTTGAGCAGGAGCATCGAGACCGCGCTGTCAACTCCGCCGCTTACGGCGCAGAGAACCCGCTTTTTTGTGGTGTCATTCATGGTTTTATATCTCTTTTCCCGAAAAGCTTGTGGCATAACCGGGATTGTTTTTTGTCTTGCGGTTGATGCTGATACCCTCTTCGGTCTGTTCGAAAGAGTAGGTTATTCTGTGTGGGCAGTTGGTGCCGCGCAGGGTGACGATGAGCTTTTCGCCGTCATTTTCTGCGCAGGCGGCAAAATCAAGATTGCCGTCAAAGGTAGCTGTGAGATCTGTGAGTGTCGGTTTCACATGATCGCCGTAAAGAGTGCCTGCAGTCCAGCTTCGGGGAACAAGATGGATTACGCTTGTATAGGTTTTTTTGGAGGTTATCAAAATGTCGATACCACCCTCTTCGTTTTTGTCAAAATAAACCTGTCCGAAAGAGCAGATGTTTTCGTCAAAGGCATAGGCTTTTCCGACAAGCGGGCATTTTTCGGGCTCAAAGTCTGACGGAGGATAGAAGGAGGCGAGAAATTCCTCAAGCTCCTTTTCGTCGCCGTGACTGTCGCATTCCTCAAGCTCGTCGAGGAAGTTGTAGAAGCAGTCGATTTCGGGTTGCATCACACCGACCTCGACGACGGCACCGATGACAGTGTTCCTTTTTGGGAAAACAAGGCAAAGCTGACCGAAAGCTCCGTCTCCGCGGAAGCCCTCGCGGGAGCTGCACCAGAACTGGAGTCCATAGCCTGAGCACCAGTCGGGAGCGCCGTTTCCGCTGTTGTCGGAAATCTTTGAACTCGCAAGCTTTACAAATTCTTCCGAAAGAAATCTTTTTCCGTTATAAATTCCTCCCGAAAGATACAAAAGTCCGAGCTTTGCCGCGTCCTCCGACGAAACATGAAAGCCGACCCCACCCTCGGAATAGCCCTTGTGCGAAAGCCACATCGAGCCTTTTATGCCCAAATGTCTGAAAAGATGCAGATCAAGAAATTCAAGCACCGAAAGCCCGGTTCTTTTTGTTACGCAGGCGCCTGAAAGACAAGTTGCTCCCGTGTTGTAGGCAAAATGGGTGCCGGGGACAAACTCCACCTTGTTTGCAAGAAAAGCGGCGACGGGATCGTCCGAGCGCATCATGCTTTTCATGACACAGCCTGAGTGACCTGTGTTCATCGAAAGAACATTGAGCAGGGTCATTTTTGAAAGATTTTCAGAAATTTCTTCAGGACACTTATCGGGAAAAATGTCGACGATCCTTTCATCAAGCGAAAGAAGTCCCATGTCGCAGGCAATTCCGACTGCTGTCGAGCAAAACGATTTGCTCAGCGAATAGACATGGTTCTTCTGGTAAGGAGAATAGGGAGCGGGAGATCCCGAAAAGATCTTTTCTCCGTTTCTGTAAACCGTCAGGGCATGAAGCTCGGCGTCTGCTTTGGAGAAAAGATTGTTTATGAGATTTTTCACAGCCGATTCATAGGTCATTGAAGTTGTCTCCTTTGCAAAAAATTATCTGCTGAACTTGTTCATCGCTTCGTCGATCTTGCCGCCGACTATGAGCTTTGAGGCGTCAAGAACATTTCCGAAGAGTGAAAAGAGTGTTTCTTTTTCGTTGTCGGGAAAGCCGCTGAGCACCCAGTCGGCAAGCTCCATTTCTGGATGAGGTTTTTTCCCCACACCGATCTTGATGCGAGGGAAAGCGTCTGTTCCGAAATGCTCGATGATAGAGCGCATTCCCTTCTGACCGCCGTCTGAGCCCTTGCGGCGGATGCGCATGACGCCGACATCAAGTGAGATGTCGTCATGTATGACAAGGATGTTTTCGGGAGGAAGCTTATAAAAATCCGCAGCCTCGCGCAGAGCCTGACCCGAATTGTTCATGAAGGTCTGGGGAAGCATGAAAAGACATCTTTTGGTGCCGAAGGTCACATTGGTGCAAAGAGACGAAAATTTCGAGCGGTTGATGGTGAAATTTTCTTTCTGGCTGATATAGCTGAGAGCCAGAAAGCCTGCGTTGTGGCGGGTGAAGGTGTATTTGCTTCCGGGATTTCCGAGACCTGCAATGATGAAGCTTATGGGCTCGGCGGAAGCTGATTCCGATTCGATTTTTTTGAAAAGGTCAAATATATTTGCCATTGTTGTCTCCTGATATTACTTTTTGGCAAAGCTTTTGCTGTTGCTGTCCCAGATGGTTTTGAGCTTTACGATTTTTTCAAGCGAAGCACCTGTGAAAGGTACGGGGATGCAGTCCTTGTCGATGATAAAGCCGTTGACGGTGTTTTTTTCGGACAGAACTTCTGTCATCAGCTCATCAAAACTCCATTTTTTGTAGCCCGAGGCTTCGGGCGCTTCATTTTTGAAGCGGATATAGCCTTCCGAGCGTTCCATCAGCTCGGCAGAGGTGAAAAGCTCAAGAAGGCAGGAGCCCTTGTCGTCCTTGACGATGGCGACCGAAAGCTCTCCGTTTTCGGGGTCTTTCTTCATGCAGGGCTGCAAAAGAGTTGCCTTGAAAAGAGCATCATACATTGCAAGTTCGGCGTTTTTGAGCTTTTCTGCGGGAACGCCGTTGCGGAGATCCTGGAAAAATCCCGACATGGCAGCACGCAGAAGAACGTTTTCGGGGAAGGTCTGTTTTTTGATAAGCTCTTCGGTGTTGAGCTGGATGAGAGTAGAAAAGGCGAATTTATAAATAAATCTGATACCGCGAAGACCAAGCGTTGCCGATTCGGAAACTATCCTTGATGCTGCGGGAGGCGAGGAAATGTCGGGAGTTGTGGTAAATTCCTGAACATAGACTTTCTGACCCTTGGTGAGAAAATCCGACGCCAAGGTGTCGGCAACCTCTCGTGTCAGCGCCACAAGAGCGTTTCCGCCTGCCGAATGGGGGCGTTTTGTGTGCTCGGAATAGATGACAAAAAGGCTTTTTGCGCATGAAACATTCTGAAAAAGCGCTTTTTTGGCATTCTGGCAGAGGGTGTCGAGAGATTTGGGTATCTGAACCTTGACCTTTTCGCCTGCAGGGGCGTTTTGCTTTGCCTTGGCGATAAGCTCATTGATCTTGCGCTCGCAGAGAGCGGCTGTTGCAATACTCTGGGCAAGGTCTGCGCGGATAGATGTGGCCTTGTCTGCGTCGGGCATTTTTATGGCATTGTTATAAAATTCCACAAGCTCGGAAAACTCGCGTTTATCCTCCTCCGAAAGGGGAGGCGAGGCAGGTCTTTCGGGAGCCTCTACGGTTTTGGGGGAAATCTCCGGTGCTTTGGGCTCGGAGGCGATCTCGATGAGAGCCTTTTCGATGAAGAAATCCTCGTCGCGCTCATAGGTTATGCGGTATTTTCCGAAATTTTCGGAGGCATCGCGCCAGAGTTCAAATTCCCTGTCGGTTATTTCAATAATCCTTTCTCCGCCGTGATATTTGAGGATTCTGCCGTATTTTTTGCCGTCAGCGGTATCTTCAAAAACCTCGAAGACTCCGTCGCGGTAGACAACATTTTCGTTTTCGGGACGGGCGA
This sequence comes from Eubacteriales bacterium, assembly GCA_045532035.1. Classification (GTDB taxonomy): domain Bacteria; phylum Bacillota; class Clostridia; order Oscillospirales; family CAG-382; genus UMGS1052. The sequence goes on from JAZSFD010000018.1 coordinate 43,363, forward strand.
GCTCGGTTATTGTTTTTTCTTTGTTTTCTTTCTTTTTGTTAAAAAATCCCATGTTTTTTCCTTTCGGTGGTTTTCAGATTATATACGGTAGCAAAAGCTCGGCGGCAAGCACTGCGCCGCAGGAGATAGCCGCCACCTGCAGAAGACCGCGGTCAAAAAATGCAAGCACAAGCGCCACTCCAAAGCCTATGGCTGCACAGACGGGATTGGAGGATGCATAAAAAATATCGGGTATGGTCATGACTGTGAGCACCGAATAGGGTACATAATGCAGAAATGACAGGATAAAACGGTTTTCGATCTTTTGGCGTACCAGCACCATCGGCAACATTCTCACAAGATATGTGACTGCGGCGCAGGCTACAAGATAGGGAAGAAATTTGAGAAAATCCATGTCACATTTCCTCCTTTTCTTCGGTCTTTATAGGGAAGATCAACGCAAAAATCGCGCTTGCCGTAAGGGCGCAGATCATGATGACAAATCCCGACGGAATTTTTGAAAGACAGGGCGTATAGCGGAAAAGGCACGAAAGTCCCGCCGAAAAAAGAGCACAAAGCGCCACGGCTCGGCTTTTCTTTGCCGCAGGGGTGACGATGGCAACAAACATTCCGTAGATGGCAAGGCTCAGCGCTGAAACCACAACTTCGGGGAGAATGTTTCCTGCGGCAGCACCCAACAGTGTGCCCGCGCTCCAGCCGAGATAGGGAGTCAAGATCAGACCGTAAAGATATTTTCTGCCGACAGTCCCCTTTTGCGCCGAGGCGACGGCAAAAACTTCGTCGGTATTGACAAAGGAAATGAGAAATCTGTCGCGCAGTCTCACGCTTTTTCCGAGCTTCTGGGAGAGCGACACCGACATGAGCGAATAGCGCATATTGATGACAAGCTGTGCTCCGCAAAGCTCGATGATCGAGCCGCTTTGAGCCATGATGGGCACCGCCGCAAGCTGACCTGCCGAGGTGACATTTGTCATCGAAATGAGAAGCACTTCTATTATTGTAAGACCTGCCTCGCACGCCGAGATGCCAAAGGCAAAAGCGACGGTGAGATAGCCCAGGCAGATCGGGAGTCCGTCAAATATTCCTTTTTTGAAGCTGTTTGTTTCGTGCATTTTTGATTTTCCTTTTGCTGTATGCGGATAAGTGAGAGGAGGTGTGGTTTTTACAAGGCGAAGATTTTGATATCGGTAAAAAATCAGCTGAAATCAATATAGGCATATTGCCATACATTGGAACCTCCATACATTTCCATTTTATACTATACCACAAAGGCTGTAAAAAGTCAAACAAAAAGAGGATTGAAAAAGCGTCGGATATTGTTATTTTGGTAAAAATATCGGCTTTTTTCTAAAAATATCCCCTGATAGGTTGATTTTTTCAAGAAAATGTATTATAATACCTTATTAAATATATAATTTTTGTTAAGAATTTTTGATATCCATCAAAATTTTCAGAAAGGAAGAAAAATCATGGCTTTTTATTACAGCGAACCTTCACACACCTTCAGCGAATATCTTCTTGTTCCCGGCTATTCAAGCGCCGAATGTATCCCCTCAAATGTTTCTTTGAGAACTCCGCTTGTAAAGTTCAAAAAGGGTGAGGAACCTGCTCTTTCGATGAATATTCCGCTGGTTTCGGCGATTATGCAGTCTGTTTCTGACGACAAAATGGCAATCGCCCTTGCAAAGGAAGGCGGCGTTTCGTTTATCTACGGCTCCCAGACCATCGAGGATCAGGCGGCCATGGTACGCAGAGTCAAGAGCTACAAGGCAGGCTTTGTGGTTTCAGGCTCGAATCTTCGTCCCGACGCGACTCTTGCCGACGTCATTGAACTGAAGGAGCGCAACGGCTATTCGACCATCGCCATCACCGAGGACGGCTCTGCCACAGGCAAGCTTCTCGGCATTGTGACCGGCCGTGATTACAGAGTCAGCCGTATGTCCACCGACGAAAAGGTCGAAAGCTTTATGACTCCTTTTGAAAAACTTGTGACAGCTCCCGAGGGAACCACCCTCAAGGAAGCAAACGACATTATCTGGGATCACAAGCTCAATTCTCTTCCCATCATTGACAAAAACGGCTGTCTTGTTGCTTTTGTTTTCAGAAAGGACTATGACCAGCACAAAACCAATCCCCACGAGCTTCTTGACAAGAACAAGAGCTATGTGGTCGGTGCAGGTATCAATACCCGTGACTATGCCGAGCGTGTTCCCGCCCTTGTGGAGGCAGGAGCCGATGTTCTTTGTATCGACTCGAGCGAAGGCTACACCGAATGGCAGAGTCGCACCATCGCTTTCATCCGTGAAAAATACGGTGACACAGTAAAGGTCGGCGCAGGAAATGTTGTTGATGCCGACGGCTTCCGTTTCCTTGCGGATGCAGGTGCTGACTTTATCAAAATCGGTATCGGCGGCGGTTCGATCTGCATTACCCGTGAAACAAAGGGTATCGGCCGCGGTCAGGCGACAGCTGTTATCGAGGTTGCAAAGGCACGCGATGAATATTACAAGGAAACAGGTATCTATGTTCCGATCTGCTCGGACGGCGGTATCGTTCACGATTATCACATCACTCTTGCCCTTGCCATGGGTTGTGATTTCTGTATGCTCGGAAGATATTTCTCCCGCTTCGAGGAAAGCCCCACAAACAAGGTGCTTGTCAACGGCAGCTACATGAAGGAATACTGGGGCGAGGGAAGTGCCCGTGCCCGCAACTGGCAGAGATACGACATGGGCGGTGCGGCAAAGCTTTCGTTTGTCGAAGGCGTCGACTGCTATGTACCTTATGCCGGACTTCTGCATGACAATGTGGCAATAACCTTGAGCAAGGTGCGCTCGACCATGTGTAACTGCGGTGCGCTCACCATTCCCGAGCTTCAGAGCAAGGCAAAGCTTACCCTTGTCAGTGCGGTATCCATCGTTGAGGGCGGAGCACATGACGTGCTTGTCAAGGACAAGGTCAATCACTGAGTTTTCTGAAAAAAGGGAATTTTGAAATATGAAAATTATAATTGTCGGCTGTGGAAAGATAGGTTCATCTATCCTTGCAAATCTTGCGTCGGAAGGACATGATGTTATCGGTGTTGATTCAAGTCAGCACGTTATCGATGAGCTTTCGAATGTTTACGATGTCATGTGTGTCTGCGGCAACGGTGCCGACAGCGACATTCTTTCCGAGGTCGATGCCGGAAAAGCAGATCTTTTTGTGGCGGTGACGGGCTCCGACGAGATGAATATGCTCAGTTGCTTTCTTGCCCGCAAAATGGGCGCGGCATATACCATCGCAAGGATCCGTACACCCGAATACAACGACAAAAGCATCACCTTCCTGCGCCGCAATCTTGAGCTTTCCGATTCTATAAACCCCGAATATGCCACGGCACATGAGATCTTCAATATTCTTAAATTTCCCAGCGCTGTCAATATCGAGACCTTTTCGGCGCGAAATTTTGAAATGATCGAGCTGATTCTTAAAGACGATTCTCCCCTTGACGGAATGCGTCTTATGGATATCAGAAAAAAATACAATGCAAAATTCCTCGTCTGTGCCGTTCAGCGGGGTGAGGAAGCTTTTATCCCCGGCGGAAACTTTGTGCTTCGCGGTGGTGACAAGATAGGTATCACGGCAAATCACATCGAGCTTCACAAGCTTTTGAAAGAGCTCGGAATGCTGCAGAAAAAAGCCCGCAATGTCATAATTCTCGGCGGAAGCACGACTTCTTTCTATCTTGCGAAGATGCTTATTTCGGCAGGAAATTCTGTCAAGGTCATCGAGAAGAACAGAGAACGCTGTGTGGAGCTTGCATCCGAGCTTCCTGAGGCTGTTATCATCAACGGGGATGGTGCTCAGCAGGAGCTTCTGCTTGAAGAAGGCATCGATTCTGCAGACGCTTTTGTGTCACTTACCGACATGGATGAGGAGAATATCATCATTTCCTGCTTTGCCCGTGCACAAAAGGTTCCGACGGTTATCACAAAGATAACTCGTCCCGAGCTTGCCTCTATGGCACAAAAGCTTGGACTTGACTGTATTGTTTCGCCACAGAAAACGGTGGGAGATATCATCACCGGCTATGCCAGAGCGCTTGAAAATTCGGTCGGAAGCTCTGTGGAGACTCTTTATAAGCTTATGGACGGTTCTGTTGAAGCGCTGGAGTTTTCGGTGCAGCAGGACTTTGAATTTATCAACATTCCTCTGAGAGAAATGAAGCTGAAAGAAAACATTCTTCTTGCGGGAATCTTACGTGGCAGAAACACGATTATTCCCTCGGGCGATGACTTGATATTGCCCGGCGATAAGGTTGTTGTCCTGGCATCAAAAACAAGACTCCAGGATCTTTCGGACATCATCGCTTAACGGAAGGGCGGTGCGAGCTTCATGAATCTTAAAATGGTATTCAACACCCTGGGCAGCATTATGAAAACAGAGGCGCTGCTTTTGCTTGTGCCCCTGTCTGTTGCCCTCATATACAGAGAAAAGCTGTCGGTCACAGCTTTTCTTGTCACAATTGTCATTGCTCTTGCGGCAGGCTTTGCCATGACGCTTGCCACAAGAACGAAAAACCGCGTCATCTACGCAAAGGAAGGCTTTGCCATTGTTGCCCTTGCATGGATATTTATGTCGGCGGTGGGCGCTTTGCCCTTTGTTCTGAACCGGGATATTCCGTCGTATATCGACGCTTTTTTTGAAATTGTCAGCGGCTTTACCACAACAGGCGCCTCTATCGTTCCGAATGTGGAGCTTTTGTCAAAAAGCAGTCTTATATGGCGTAGCTTTGCCCATTGGATCGGCGGAATGGGAGTGCTTGTTTTTGTCATGGCACTTCTTCCCAGTATTTCAGACCGCTCGATACATATCATGCGTGCCGAGATGCCGGGTCCTGTTGTCGGAAAGCTGGTGCCCCGCGCAAGAGATACCGCAAAAATACTTTATCTTATCTATATCGTCATGACTCTTGTCGAAGTGGCGCTTCTCTCGTTTGGAGAGATGGATCTTTTCGAAAGCTTTTTCCATGCTTTCGGTTCGGCTGGAACGGGTGGTTTTGGCATGAAAGCAGACAGCCTTGCATCCTATTCGCCGTACAGCCAGTGGGTCATCGGTATTTTTATTCTGTTTTTCGGAATAAATTTTAACCTTTATTATCTTATACTCATTCGTCGTGCAAAGGCGGCATTCAAATCAACAGAGCTTTGGGCATATCTCGGAATAATCGCAACGGCGGTAATTCTCCTTTGCATAAATCTCGGCTCGCTTTACGAAAGCTTTTCGGAAACGGTTCGCCATGCCTTTTTGCAGGTGACATCTATCATTTCTACCTCGGGATATTCCACCGTTGATTTTGATTTGTGGCCTGATTTTTCAAAGGGAATAATACTTTTCATGCTCATCTTTATGGGCGGATGTGCCGGGTCCACCGCGGGCGGTCTGAAGGTATCAAGAGTCTTGCTTCTTTTCAAGGTCATCGGCCGTGAGATAAAGCAGTCGCTCCATCCCCGTTCGGTAAACGCCGTGCGCCTTGAGGGAAAAACGGTTGAGGAAAAGACAGCTGTCGGAGTTTGCGTCTATTTTGCACTTTATATAATTTGTATTCTCACAACCTATCTTATCATCAGTCTCGATCCTGTCGCGGCGGGATTTGAAACGAATTTTACCGCCGCAGTCACCTGCTTTAACAATGTGGGTCCCGGTTTTGCAAAGGTGGGTCCCATGGGAGGCTTTGGATTTTATTCTCCCATATCAAAGCTTGTGCTGTCGTTTTGTATGCTTTTCGGCAGACTTGAGATCTATCCTCTTCTGCTTGTCCTTTTCCCTGCGACATGGACAAAAAGGTGCAAGTAAGTTGTCTTATTTCCCGCTTTTTTTGAGATAAAGGTCGATTAAAAGTCCGAAGGACACCGAAAGTCCCGCCGAGGTGCCGAGATACAAAAGGCATTCGCGCAGAATAATTTTTTCGGTGTATTTCACTCCGCCTGTGCTGTCAAGAAATATGTAATACAAAAGCACAAGGCATGAGGTGAGATAGACAAGCTTCAGACACGAAAGAGAGAAGCTTGCGGCAAGGCTTTTTGAATGAATGAGCTTTGATATGTGTTTTTTCATCGGTGGGTTCTCCTTTTTGGTTTGAAAAAAGTGTTTATTACTATTAAATATTGAAAAGAGGTGAAGCATAAATTGTCACAAGTCGGCATATCCACTGCCTGCTATTACCCGAAGGACACCTTTCTTTCGCTGGAGGAGGTGCTTTCGGCAGATGTCAGGATTTGCGAGGTATTCATGAACTCCTTGCAGGAGCTTAAAAAGAGCAACCTTTCAAGATATCTTGAAAAACTTAAGGAGTATGATGCCCGTGTCATTTCCTTTCATCCTTACACCTCCGCTTTCGAGAGTCTTCTTTTTTTCTCGGAGTATGGAAACAGGATGAATGACGGCATTGAGCTGTACAAAAGATTTTTTGAGGGGGCGGCAACGCTTGGTGCGAAATATTTCGTTTTCCACGGCGAGCGCAATGTTCCCACCTTTTCAAGGGGTCTTTCGGACGACGAAACGATTGTCAGGGCATATACTGCGCTTATCGAAACGGCAAAAAGTTTCGGGCTTGTTTTTACACAGGAGAATGTCAATAATCATCGTTCTCATTCGCCCGAGCATATAAAAAAGCTGCGAGCTCTTGTGCCCGAATTGCGCTTCACCTTTGATCTCAAGCAGGCTTTCCGCGCAAAGCAGGATTATGCCGCCATCATCCGTGAAATGGGCGATCGGCTTTGCCATATCCACATCAACGATTTCGGCGAGCATGAATGCTGTCTGCCCTTTACGGGATATGCCGATCTTTTTGATGTGAAGAAGAAGCTTTCCGAAATAGGTTATTCGGGAGATTATATTCTTGAAGTATACAGAGCAAGCTTTTGTGACAACCGCGATCTTTGCGAATCGCTTGAAAAGACAAGAGCGTTGTTTTGCCGCTGATTTTTGATTTGAAAACGGAGGAAAAGAAATGAAATGTCCGTCCTGCGGAAACTTTGAAAGCAAAGTTCTTGATTCGCGTCCGTCGGCTGATAACACAAGCATCCGCCGCCGCCGTGAGTGTCTTGCGTGCCAGAAAAGGTTTACCACCTTTGAGACAATTGAAAATGTGACCTTTGTGGTTGTCAAGAAAAACGGAAACCGCGAGATATTCGACCGCACAAAGCTGGTCAACGGCATGATCCGCGCCTGCGAGAAAAGACCGGTGTCGGTCAAGCAGATCGAAAACGCCGTAAACGAGATTGAGGCATATCTTCAGAGTACCATGCGCAGCGAGGTGCCGTCCACCGAGATCGGCGAGCTTGTTATGGAAAAGCTGAAGGCTCTGGATGAGGTTGCATATGTGCGTTTTGCATCGGTGTATCGCCAGTTCAAGGATATCAACACCTTCATGGAGGAGCTCAAAAAGCTTCTCGGAGAGGGAAATGTTCCTGTAAAATAAGTAAAAGTAAAAACAAAAAACGGACAGTCAGAAAAACTCAGACTGTCCGTAAATTTTTGTCTTTTTATGGTTTTATCAATAGGAAATGCCGTATCTGTAATTGGTGAAAGGATTGACGAATACGCCGTCGATCATGATTGAGAACTTCGCGCCGTCCTTGCTCGAATATCCTGTTTTGCCGGTCTTTCCGACAGGAGAGCCGATCTTGACCGAATCGCCCATGGCAACAGTGACCTCCGAAAGGTTTTCATAAACCGAGATCATTCCGAAGCCGTGGTCGATGACCACATATTTGCCTGAATAGTTGTTTTCGCCGACAGCCGCGATCTTGCCGGAGGCGGTGGCGTTGACATTCTTGCCTGCCTGAGCTTCGATGAACATTCCTGTGCGCAGATAAGGAAGCGATTGCACAAGATTGGGGTCGTCCTCGACTGTTGTTCCGAAATAGGAGGTGGAGGGATTCGAGCCTGTTATGGGATTGACGAAGAGATATTTGTTACCTGTGGTGCCGTTTTTGGCATCGCTCCAGAGATGTGCCTCCTCGCTCTTTTCGCAGAGAGTGGCAAGAAGCTCTTCAAATTCTTTCTTTGTCACATCGAGTGCACCACTGCCGAAATGATCGGTGACTGTGGTGGTGGAGAAGGTCTTGTTGTTGATGCCGATACTGAAGCTGTCAATGGCTTCGTCGCCCGACATGAGATTGACCTTGTATGTACCTGCAGGAGTTGTGACAGGAATGGGGAGATAGCAGAAGGTCATGTCGCCGATGCGGTGGATTTTTGTTTCGGGGAGAGAAAGCTTGTCATCCTCGGGAACAAAGCTCAGCACTTCGCCTGCGTTCACATTGTGAAGCTTTACAAAGGTAAATTCTCCCGGAGAGAGTTTCTTGTCAACAGG
>JAZSFD010000120.1:0-11961 GCA_045532035.1 Eubacteriales bacterium
GAGATTCTTAAATCCTGCATTTGCATATTCCCGTCTCTCTCCGTCAAAACCTGCGGTTTTGCCACCACACTTGCGAGGGAGGCTTTTTGTGCAATATGTCAATGGGCACTTCTGAAATAGGGTTTGTCAGTGGTCTGAGGCAATGGTTGCCTCTTTTTGTTGTGCTTCATATCTCTTTGATAAGTACAAATGACTGGTTTTCCATGTCAAAATCAAGCTTATCGGTGGTTTCTGAAAGTTCACCATTATGGGTTGAGTCAACACGGTAAATTTCAAAATTTCCGTTTCTGCCGATATCGACAGACACACTTTTTCTGCCGAGGCTGTCGTCCTCGCTGTAATTTGTGATAACGCAGAGCATTTTACCATTTTCATCAACGCCGCAAAGAGTATAGATGTTGTCAAGCTTGTTCTCGGCGCGGATCTCATGCTTCATGCCATAGAACATTCCGTAGAAGTAAAGGGGATAATAACCTTTGAGCGGTTTGTAGGTATAAAAATCGAAGGCTCCGCAGAAGGCAGACGGACGGGTATCGTAATACATGAGCATATCGATGGGAGCTTTCTGCGCCTCGGAAATGCATGCCATAACAAAGGCGGCGCCTTTTTGCCCACGGATGGCTTCGATGGAATAAAGAAAATCTTCTGTCCAGCCTCTGACATAGTTCCATTCGTTGAGGATGCTTTCGGCGTTTTCATATCCGTGCTTTCTGAGAAGCGCGTCAACCTTGTTTGCAAGCTCAAGCAATCTTGCCGGCTCGGTGCAATAGATGTGCCACGAGAAGAAGTCGATGGGTACGTTTCTCTTTTTCATCTCGCAGAGAAAATCATCTCCCCAATCAAGCCGGCCCGCGAGGGCAGGACCTCCGATCTTGAGGTTTGGAAAGCTTTTCTTAAGATGTTTTGCGGTGATTTCATAAAGATCAAAGAATTGTGCTCGTGTTCCGCCCCAGGTGCGCTTATTGGGCGAATCGTCGGGATCAAGGTCGGGCTCGTTCCAGATCTCCCAGTATTCTATCTGAGCATCAAAGCCATCAGCCCAACCTTCGGTGTAATGGCGGATGATGTGCTCGCAGATGACCGCCCATTTGTTAAAATCGGCAGGAGGAAGAGTTCCGTGCTTTTTGATCTGGTGCTCTATTGTCTGGCCGAGGCGGAAAAAAGTTTTTGTACCTGCGTCAAGGCAGCACTTTATCGCCTCATCGGTGCAGGCAAAATCATAGGCTGCGGGATCATAAGGATCGGCGTCGAACCAGGGGAAGATGCGTGTAATGTCGTGGCTGTAAGGACCGCCGTAGATGGCATGTATCGCCGAGTCGTGGTTGCGCGAATAGGGGATGCGAGCTGCTTTGTAGGCTTCAAAATTCGAGCGGTGCTGATCGTGAACATGGCGTTTGTGCCAGGGACCTCCGTTTGTGGCGTTGAGTATCTTAAAGCCTTTGCCTTTTTTGTTAAGATCAAATTTGATTGTGCTCATGAAGTACACCTCCAAAAATATAGCGATCGATGCGCCTTTTCTTCATTATACGAGCGCTACACATCAATGTCAACCAGGTTTGCTACGAAAATTTTTCGAAAATTAAAGGCTTGCAAATATTGATTTTAAGTATCATTTATGATATCATGGAATTAACAAACGCAGGGAGGAAAAAAGAATGAAGCTTGCGACTACCACAGGAGATTTTTCGAACTATACCACCGATCAATGTGCAGCAATGGGATATTGCGCCGCAGCGGGTTTTCGTTATCTTGACTTTGGCTTTTGTTCGGATTATCGCCGCAAAAGCGGAATTTTTGCCGAAGATATTGACGAATATGCAGACAAAATAAAGCGCGCCGCCGACAAGCTCGGAGTACAGCTTGTGCAATCGCACGCACCTATGGGTGCGCCCATTGCTCTCGACAACGCACAGTTTATCGCCGACACCATAAGATGCATCGACCTTTGCGGAAAGCTCGGTATTCCGAACATCGTCGTTCATTCGGGATATGAGCGCGGACTTTCGCCGGAGCAGACTTTTGAGCGGAACAAGAGCTTTTTTGTGCCGCTTTTGCACGCCGCCGAAAAATACGGCATCAATATTCTTGTGGAAAATTTCAATATTATGTGCGTTGAGAATCTTTATTGGATCGACAATGCGACAGATCTTTTGCACATGATTGAATGTGTGGATCATCCGCTGTTCCACGCGGTCTGGGATGCAGGGCACGCCAATATGCAGAAAATGCCGCAAGATGAGGAGCTTCGCATCCTTGGCAAGCACGTTATGGCGCTTCACGTTCAGGACAACAACGGTGACGAAGACTTGCACATAGCACCCTATTTCGGAACGCTCAGCCTTGACAGCCTCATGCACGGACTTATGGATATCGGCTATGACGGATACTTCACCTTTGAGGCATCGAGAATGTTTTGTCCTGCCGAAAATCGAACTCCTTTTGAGAAGGATACACGGGCATGGAAAGCACCGCTTGATCTTCGCATCAAGGCAGAAAAGTTGCTTTTTGAGATTGGAAAAAGTGTTCTGACTGCCTACGGATGTTTTGAAGAATAAAAAAATGACACCTCCGATTTTTTGAAATCGGAGGTGTCTGCCATTAAAAGACCATCTGACCGAAAGACGCAGGCTCTTCTTTCGGAAAGGTCTTTTAAAATAATCGCTTTTTGAGTGTCAAAACATATTGATTTATTGAAAGAAAAACCGTATAATAAAAGTAACTTAAATGCATTTTCGCAATGAGGAAAGGAAAAGTAATGCTGTATAAAGAAACAGAAAGACTGGAAGACAAGCTTTTCAAAAACCCCACCGCCGAATACCGCGGAACACCTTTTTGGGCATGGAACGGCGATCTCAAAAAGGAATATCTTCTCGAACAGATAGATGCTTTCAAAAAAATGGGTCTTGGCGGTGCTCATCTGCATGTCAGAACCGGTCTTGTCCAGGAATATCTCGGCGATGAGCATATGCAGTGTGTCAAGGATTGCACCGAAAAATTCAAGAAAGAGAAAATGCTTTCCTGGCTTTATGACGAGGACCGCTGGCCGTCGGGCGCTGCGGGAGGATATGTCACAAAGGAAGTGAAGCACAGAATAAAGTATCTTATTCTCACAGTTGGCGAGCGTCCCGCGGGCGAGTTCAACACCCTCCTTGCCTGCTTTGATGTTGTGCTTGACAAAGACGGATACATTGCGTCTTACCGCCGCATCGACGAAAATGAAACAGAGATACACGGCACAAAATGGCGCGCATATATGGCGATCCCTCGCGGAGGCGATTCGTGGTATAACGGTCAGGCGTATGTCGACACCATGAGCAAGGAAGCCATAAAGAAGTTTATCGACATAACCTACAACGCCTATGATAAGGCTGTCGGCAAGGAATTCGGAAAGACTATTCCTGCCATCTTCACCGACGAGCCGAACATGGGATATAAAAAGATATTTGCTTTCTCGAACAGCAAGCAGGATGTCAGCTTCCCGATCACTTATGATTTTGCGAAGGAAAACAAAAAGCTTTACGGTGACGATTTTTATGATTACATCCCTGAGCTTTTCTGGGAGCTTCCCGACGGAAAGGTTTCTGTGCATCGTTACCGCTATCACGACCTTGCGGTCGAAATGTTTACCCGCGCTTTCTGCGATCAGTGCGGCAAATGGTGCGAAGAGCATGGAATCCTCTTCACAGGCCATGTCCTTCACGAGGAACAGCTTCAGAATCAGACCGACTGCATGGGCGAGGCTATGCGTACCTATCGCGGCTTTGGTCTTCCCGGTATCGATATGCTCTGCAACTATCACGAATATACCACTGCAAAGCAGTGCCAGTCGGCAGTGCATCAGTATGGCAAGCCGGGTATGCTTTCCGAGCTTTACGGAGTTACCAACTGGGATCACGATTTCCGCGGTCACAAGCATCAGGGTGACTGGCAGGCGGCGCTTGGTGTTACGACACGAGTTCATCACCTTGCCTATTATTCGATGGAGGGTGAGGCAAAGCGTGACTATCCCGCATCCATCGGCTATCAGTCTCCGTGGTATGAAAAATACAGCTATATCGAAGACCATTTTGCCCGTGTGAACACTGCCATGACCCGCGGCAAGGCGGATGTCAAGGTCGGCGTTATTCATCCCATTGAAAGCTATTGGCTCCATTACGGACCGATGGACAACACAAGCGAGATACGCAATCAGCTTGAGAGCAATTTCCAGAATCTCATTCAGTGGCTGATCTTTGGCACTGTTGATTTCGATTATATCTGCGAATCGACTCTTCCCAAGCTTTGCAAAAAGGGTGCAAATCCTTTTAAGGTCGGCGAGATGAAATATGACTGCATCATAGTTCCCGCCTGCGAAACTCTGCGTTCCACCACCCTTGAAAGACTTGAAGCCTTCAAGGAAGCGGGCGGCAAGCTGATTTTTATGGGAAGCGCCCCCACCCTTTGCGACGCACTTCCCTCTGAACGCGGAAAGACTCTGTTTGAAAAGTGTGAGCAGGTATTCTTCGGGAAGACCGATATTCTGACTGCGCTCTCCTCCTGCCGCGACATTTCTATCATCCGAGACGACGGCGCAACCCCTGACAATTTCATCTATCAGATGAGAAAAGAAAAGAACGGTACAAAGTGGCTTTTTGTCGTCAACGGCAAGGATTATGAAAACATCGACATTCCCACATGTCAGAACATAACTCTTACTGTCAAGGGCAAATTCACCCCCACTCTTTATGACACTCTCACAGGAGAGATCTCGCCGATTTCCTTCCGTATCGTTGACGGCAACACTGTCATTGATCGCAGAATGTACAATTATGACAGCCTGCTTCTCAAGCTTGAAAAGTATGAAAAGGGAAGCGAACAGATAAAGGTAAAGAAAGCTTTCGAGCATATCTGCGATGTGAAATTCCCCTCAAAGGTGGATTATACCCTTTCGGAGGACAATGTTTATATTCTCGATATGGCGGAATACAAGTTCAATGACGGTGCATGGCACGAAACCGAAGAGATCCTTCGCATTGACGCTGCTTGCCGACGCGAGCTTGGCTGGCCGAGAATGAGTGGCAGAATGGTTCAGCCCTGGCTTACTCCCGAGCCCGAAATATCAAATTTTGTCACTCTTCGTTTCACCATCGAGTCGGAGATAGATGTCAAAGCTCCCGTGCTTGCTGTTGAAAAGGCGGAAAATGTCAAGATCGCGCTCAACGGCAAGGCGGTCAAAAACGAAGTGATCGGACATTATGTTGACAGATATATCAAGAAGGTTCAGCTTCCCGATCTCAAAAAGGGCGAAAACATTCTTGAGCTTGTCTGCCCGCTGGGACAAAGAACAGCCGTCGAGCATTCCTATCTTCTCGGCGCTTTCGGCGTGAAGGTCATCGGACGAAGCAAGACGATAACCTCGCTTCCCGAAAAGCTGTGGTTTGACGACATAAGAAATCAGGGACTTGCTTTTTACAGCGCAAATGTCACCTATAAGTGTGAGGTTGAGACCGACAAGGACGGAGTTCTTTGCGTTCATGCTCCCGTATGGCGCGGAGCGCTTGTGTCGATGAGTGTCGACGGCAAGGAATGCGGCAACATCGCCTTCTCGCCCTATGAGGGTCAGGCAAAGACAAAGGCAGGAAAGCACACTGTTGAGCTCACCGTCTACGGTACACGCTTCAACACCTTCGGTCAGATACATTGTCACCACAACCCCGATTTCAAATGGTACAATTCCGACTCCTGGCGCACTTCGGGAGATATGTGGTATTATGAATACGAAACAAAGCCGGCAGGACTCCTTCGCACCCCTGTCTGCGACCTGAGAAAATAAAACAAAAAACGGTTTTCTGTCGGGGAGAAATATCTCCCCGACAGAAAGACAGATCCCGTTCCCGATGCCCCGAAAGCTTTCGGAATGTGGGGAATGGATCTGTCACAACAAAAAGAAAAGAGAGAAATATATGTCAGGCTACAAAGCGTTATACAGAAAATGGCGTCCGTCGGTCTTTTCGGATGTCATCGGTCAGGAGCACATCACAAGTGTGCTGAAAAGCGAGATAATGTCAAAAAGCGTGTCCCACGCTTATCTTTTCTGCGGCTCGCGCGGAACGGGAAAGACGACCTGCGCAAAGATACTTTCAAAGGCGGTCAGCTGCGACAATCCGCAAAACGGAGATCCGTGCGGTGTTTGTCCTTCCTGCCTTGCGGCCGAAAACACCCTTGATATCTATGAGATAGATGCGGCAAGCCACAACGGTGTCGACAACATCCGCGAGCTTCGGGACACGGTGGTCTATCCTCCCTCCGAGATGAAGCGCAGAGTTTATATCATCGACGAGGTCCATATGCTGTCGGACGGCGCCTTCAATGCACTTCTGAAAACCCTTGAAGAGCCGCCTGCCCATGCGCTCTTTATCCTTGCCACAACAGAGCTTCGAAAGATTCCCGCGACTATTCTTTCCAGATGCAAACGGTTTGATTTTCACCGCATTACCGCCGAAAAAATTTGCGAAAGACTTCACATGATCGCAAACGAGGAAAACATAAAGATAACGGATGCGGCCCTCATGCTTATTTCCCGTCTTGCAGCTGGAGCCATGCGTGATGCTTTGTCGATGCTTGAGCTTTTTTATATGAGCGACCATGAGATCGATGAGGACGAAGCCTCCGAACGCCTTGGCGTTGTGGGACGTGCGGTGGTTTTTTCTCTGCTTGACGCGGTGTGTGACGGCGACTCGAGCCGTGCGCTTGAGGTCATCTCTGAGGCATATGATAACAGCAAGGATCTCGGCGTTTTGTGCTCCGAGCTTTCGGACACCTTGCGCGACATCCTTGTGACAAAATATTGTAAGAATCCCGAAAAGCTTATCGATGCCACAGGCTCTGATATTGACAGACTCCGCGGTTTTTCGGCAAAGCTTTCGGACGAAAAGCTGATATATTGCTCTGAGCTTTGCGAGGATATGCAGAACAGACTGTCAAGAGCTGCCTTTTCCCGCCGTACCATCATCGAAACAGGACTTATCAAGATGTGCGAGGAAAAACTTTGCGCCGACAGTTCAACGCTTCTCACGAGGATCGCGGCGCTTGAAGAAAAGCTTGCACGCCTTTCTGTGGGCGGCACTGTTATTCAGCAGAGCACACCGGCACCTGCTTCCGCGCCGACAACACCTCCCCCGGTTCAGAGTGCTCCAGTCACGACCGAATATGAAGAGCCTCCGCTTCCCGATGAGCCACCAATGCCCGGAGATTCGGATATGCCCTTTGATGGTCCTTATACCGAGGCTGAAAACCCCAAAACGGTTCCAAAGCCCATCGCGCCGAGACCTCTTGCCCCAAGACCCCTTGCGGCATCTGTATCTGTATCAGAGGAGGAGGCGTCGGGCGATCGCAAGCTGGTGGATTCTTATGCAGAATTTGTAGAGGAGACAGAAGCGT
Source organism: Eubacteriales bacterium (assembly GCA_045532035.1). Classification (GTDB taxonomy): domain Bacteria; phylum Bacillota; class Clostridia; order Oscillospirales; family CAG-382; genus UMGS1052. Next base: position 7,420 of record JAZSFD010000120.1, read on the forward strand.
GCGATAAGATGGCGGCATCAATGCTTGAGGGAGGAAGAGCATATATCGTTGACGGAAATGTTTGTGAGCTTGAACTCATAAACCCCATAGCTCCCATGCTCCTTTCCCGTTCGGACAAGGCGGCATGTATTGAAAGCGCTCTTTCAAAGGTTCTCGGATTCACCCCGAGGGTAAAAATAAAATTTGTTAAGGGTAAGGAAGAGATCAAGCGTCAGGATCTTTCATCACTTTTGCCCTGACTGTCCCGTTTTTTGGACAGATTGTATGATAATATTATATTGCGGAAAACAAAAACAAGAAGATTTGTTCGAATTTTCTAAAATCGGTTGACATGTGGAAAATAATATGTTATACTGATAAAAACAAATGTTCACTGTTTTCGCCGAAAAAGCGAAATAAAGAAAGGATGATCGGTTATGGCAAAGAAAGAAGTAAAAAAAGAAACAGCACCACAGGATAAGAACGCGGCTCTTGCCACTACCCTTGCAAGAATAGAAAAGGAATATGGCAAAGGCGCTATTATGAAGCTGGGCGAAAACGCGGCGATGAATGTCAGCGCGGTCTCAACAGGCTCGCTCACTCTCGACCTTGCACTTGGAATCGGCGGTCTTCCCAGAGGAAGAATCATCGAGATCTATGGTCCCGAATCTTCGGGTAAAACAACTCTCACCCTCCACGCAGTGGCAGAGGTTCAGAAGATGGGCGGAGAGGCAGCGTTCATCGATGCCGAGCACGCTCTTGACCCTGTCTATGCAAAAGCATTGGGCGTAAATATTGACGAGCTTCTCGTTTCCCAGCCCGACAACGGAGAACAGGCTCTTGAGATCACAGAGGCTCTTGTGCGCTCGGGTGCTATTGACATCGTTGTTATCGACTCTGTGGCGGCGCTTGTTCCCAAAGCTGAGATCGAGGGCGACATGGGTGAAAGCCACATGGGTCAGCACGCAAGACTTATGTCCCAGGCTTTGAGAAAGCTTTCGGGAGCTGTGGCAAAATCCAACTGTATTGTAATTTTCATCAATCAGCTCAGACAGAAGATCGGTGTTATCTACGGAAATCCCGAAACCACCACCGGAGGCGTAGCTCTCAAGTTCTATGCGTCTGTAAGAATCGATATCAGAAAAGGTCTTCCCATCAAGCAGGGCACTGAGGTTATCGGCAACAGAACCCGTTGCAAGGTTGTAAAGAACAAGGTCGCTTCTCCCTTCCGCACAGCCGAATTTGACGTACTTTACGGTAAGGGTATCTCGAAGATGAGTGAGATCCTTGATGTGGGTCTACAGCTTGAGATCCTCGGCAAGAGCGGCTCGTGGATCTATTACGGTGAAGAGCGCGTGGCTCAGGGACGCGACAAGGCTCGCGAATATCTCGAGCAGAACCCCGAATTTGCTGCAGAGCTTGAAGAAAAGATCAAAGCCAAGGCACAGGATGTCAACTTCGAAGGTCCCATTGAGGGAAGCGATTCGGATGACGAGGGCGGAGTTGTTGTGACCGAGGAGTTCGGAGAGGAATAATTTCTTCTTACATTTCCTATAATTTTAACGGACGGTATTATGGATATACTGAACATTAGCTGCACCGAGTCGGGAAATCAGGCGACATTGCGCACCGACAGGGGATATTTCGACATGACCCGTGCCGACCTTGCGGTGTTTTTGGAAAGTTTTCTCGGCGAAGATGTGCGGGATGTTGTGCGCCCCGGAGCAGAGCTTGACTTTCTCCCGCTTTATGTGGAGGATGATGCTGAAGAAGAGCTTGAAGCACTGGCAGAAAAGCTGAAGGCGATAAAATATGCCTCCTACATTCTCGGCATCGGTGACAAAAGCGAAAAACAGCTTCGATTAAAGCTGAAAACCAAAGGCTACTCGGTGCGTGCCATCGATTCCTCCTTTGAGGTTTTGCGCCGCAACGGCTATCTTTGCGACGAGAGGACCTGCAAAAGAAGGTGTGAGCTTCTGGCAAACGGAAAGCTTTTCGGCAGACGCAGGATAATTTCCGAGCTTATGGCAAAGGGATATCCTTATTCTCTTTGCGAAAGGACTGTTGACGAAGCGCAGATAGATTTTGAAGAAAATCTTGTGCTTTTGTATGAAAAAATTTCCAAAGGTGAAGATCTTCTCGATTGGGAACAAAAAAAGAAAATTTCCGACAAATTACTCAGATACGGTTACAGCTATGATGAGGTAAACTGCCTTTTTGACGGTCTTGTTTCGGAGAATTTCTGATGAGCCGTGTTTTTTTACGGATATTGTGATAAGAGGTGATTTTTTTGGAAAGAATAATTGTCTGGGCGGCAATACTTGTGATATCGATTGTTGTCGAATGTTGTACGACAGCCCTTGTTTCGATCTGGTTTGCTCCGTCGGCGGCGGTGTGCATATTGCTTGAACTTTTTGGAGTCAGAAATGTCTACATACAGCTTGCCGCTTTCCTTCTTCTGACAGTGCTTCTTGTTTTTCTTTTGCGTAACAAAATACGCGAAAGCTTTAAGAGCGGTACAACAATGACAAATGTCGATTCCCTCATTGGCAAGACAGCTATCGTAGAGCAAGATATCTGCGACGGTCTTGTCGGAAGAGTAAAGGTCGGCGGCATGAGCTGGGCGGCATACTCGGATGAAAATTTGAATATTGCTGCAGGTGAAAAGGTCAAAATTCTTGCGATTTCGGGCGTAAAGCTTTTCTGCGAGCCCGTTTCAAAATAATAAAGGGAGGTAACTTACTATGCCGGGATTTTTTCAATCTGTCTCTACAGAAACAATGTGGATCATTGGAGGATTTGTGCTTTTACTCATTCTTCTGATATCATGCATCAAGATCGTGCCGCAGGCACGCGCCATGGTCATTGAAAGACTTGGGGCATATCACGCCACCTGGAAGACAGGACTTCATTTTCTCATTCCTTTCATCGACAAGATCTCGAAAAATATGTCGCTGAAGGAGCAGGTTGCGGATTTTCCGCCTCAGCCTGTTATCACAAAGGATAATGTGCATATGCAGATAGACACGGTCGTTTATTTCCAGATCGCCGATCCAAAGCTTTATACCTACGGTGTCGAATATCCCATGGCGGCAATCGAAAACCTTACGACCACAACCCTGCGTAATATCATCGGTGATCTTGAGCTTGACAGCACTCTCACCTCCCGTGATATTATCAATACAAAAATGCGTTCCATCCTTGACGAAGCCACCGATCCCTGGGGAATCAAGATCAACAGAGTCGAGCTTAAAAACATCACTCCTCCCAAGGATATCCAGGATGCCATGGAAAAACAGATGCGTGCCGAGCGCGAGCGCCGCGAGAAGATTCTCCAGGCGGAGGGTGAAAAGAAAGCGGCAGTGCTTATTGCCGAGGGTCAGAAGGAATCAATGATTCTTCAGGCGGAGGCTGCAAAGCAGGCGGCAATTCTTAAGGCAGAGGCCGAAAAGGAAGCCAAGATTCGTCAGGCAGAGGGTGACGCCGAGGCGATACTCAAGGTTCAGCAGGCGACAGCAGAGGGTATCCGTCTTATCAACGAGGCGGCGCCTACAAAAGAAGTGCTTGCTCTCAAGAGCTTTGAATCGCTCGAAAAGGTTGCCGACGGCAACGCCACAAAGATCATCGTTCCGTCAGATCTCCAGAATCTTTCGGCATATACCGCGGTGGTCAAGGAAACGCTTGATAAATAATGTATCAGATCAAGGCAGAAACGAAAGCTCGTTTCTGCCTTGTTTTAAAACCGCTTTGCGTTTGCCCATGCCATGTTTGTCATAAGCGGAAGTCGCCTTTGTCGCAGTTATTTTGGCATGGCAGGCCAAAGTTGGTTGCGCATTCTCTTCGCGGTGAAGGGCAAAAAAAGCACCCCTTGCGGGGTGCTTTTGTATTGTCCGAAACCGGATTACTTATTCTTTTTCTTTTCCTTGTATGCCGCAACACCGAGCTTTGCAGATTTCGCAACAAGTGCGGAAAGGGCGATAAGAGCGATGGCGTTGGGAAGAACCATGAGGTAGTTGAATGCGTCGGTCAGTTCCCATACGAGGTCGTTGGATACCATGGTGCCGATGAAGATGAATACGAGAGCAAGTACGGTGTAGATAATGGTGCAGACTTTGGGATTCTTCTTACCGAAGAGGTAGATAACATTTACCTTACCGAACATATTCCAGCTCAGAACGGTGGAGAATGCGAAGAAGAACAGGCACACTGCAACGAAGATAGCGCCGAACTTTTCGCCGAAGACAACGCCGAAAGCGGTCTGAGCGAGGTTTGCCTTGCTGATAACATCGGTGATAGCACCGGTGTAGCCGCCGGCGAGGGGGCCGTCAGCAGTGTAGAGGGTGGAGATGATAACGAGTGCGTTGAGGGTGAGAACGACGAAAGTGTCGATGAATACGCCGATCATAGCAACTACGCCCTGCTCGTGAGGAGTCTTTACGTTAGCAAGAGCGTGGGCATGGGGGGTAGAACCCATACCGGCTTCGTTGGAGAAGAGGCCGCGCTTTGCGCCCTGAGAGATAGCTTCCTTGATAGCCGCACCGAATGCACCGCCGATGATAGCCT
>JAZSFD010000040.1:0-7477 GCA_045532035.1 Eubacteriales bacterium
AAACAAGCTTTTCTTGCTGTGTACCGTTGCGAGCAGATGAACCATGAATTAAACATCCTCTCGTCAATTTTAGAAAATATCGAAACTCCTTTTATTCCCTTGAAGGGGGCTGTGATACGTCAGTACTATCCCGAAAACTGGATGCGTACAAGCTGCGATATTGATATTCTTGTGCATCCCGAAGACTGGGAAAGAACCGCAGAGTATCTGGTCGAAAACTGCGAATACAAAAGAGGCTTTACAAACGCACATGATGTTTCGATGACATCTCCATCCGGTGTATGTGTTGAGCTTCATCACACTCTCGTTGAGGAGGAAATCTCCAACAACTCGCACCGAATTCTTTCAACTGTTTGGGAATATGCGAATGCGTGCGAAGACAGCCGATTCAAGCATTCCATGACAAACGAAATGCTGTATTTATATCACATCGCCCACATGGCAAAGCATTTTGAAAACGGAGGATGCGGCATAAAATCTTTTTTAGATCTTTGGATATTAGAAAACAAAGCTTCTTTTGACAGAAAAAAAACAAACGAGCTTCTTGAGCGTACAAATCTGCTAAGATTTACCGAAATGTCACGCAAGCTATATAAAAAATGGTTTTTGGAATATGAGGGCGATGATGACGAGCTTTTACTCCAAATGGAAGAATTCATTCTAAACGGCGGCGCCTTCGGAAACAACGAAAGCCGCGTTAATATGCAACAAGCGCGGCAGGATAACAGTTTCAAATATGCCCTTTCAAGGATATTTCTTCCATATAGTATTTTGAAATATCACTATCCCATTCTTCAGAAGTATCCAATTCTCACACCTTTTTGTGAAGTAAGACGATGGTTTAAGCTTATGTTCCACGGAGGTGCAAAACGCTCTGTAAACGAATTGAAAATAAATCAATCGATATCCAAAGAGCAGACCCAAAAAAACAAAAGATTCCTTAAAGATATAGGACTGTAACAAGACTGAACGGAGGCAAAAACAAACAATGAATGCTGCTGCGATAATCCTCTGTGCCGGAAAAGGCTCTCGAATGAATGATGATTCAAAAAACAAAGTGTGTTTTGACTGCGCAGGAACTCCCACTATAAAGAGAATAATCAATAACATGAAAAAAGCAGGGGTCAGCCGCTTTGTTATTGTTATAGGGCACAAAGCCGAAAGTGTAATGGACTGTCTTGATGGCACCGACGGAGTTGTGTACGCATATCAAAAAGAACAAAAAGGCACGGGACATGCTGCCATGTGCGGTCTTAAAGCATTAAAAACAGTAGGTTACTCAGGACCAGTTATAGTTTCAATGGGAGACAAAATTATTTCCACCGAAGCTGTGAGCGAACTTCTTTCAAAGACCGAGTGTGCAAAATCTGTTTGGGGTGTGCAGCCTCTTGAAGCAAATTTCAATGGTGGACGTGTTGTAACACTTGACGGAAAGCCTTGCGGCATCGTGGAATTTGCAGATGCGGCACTTATGACTCTTGCAGGAACTGACAAAAAAGATTACGCTTCTCTTTTGAAGTCAATCGGTCTTAATCCCCAAAAAGCAGAAAAAGTTCTAAAAAAAGCTCTTGAAAAAGAACCGACAGGATCCATAACGCTCTGCGGAAAAACCTTTTCTGCAGGCGAAGCACTGCACGCAAAATACGCGAATGCGGCTCTTTATTGCTTTGATCTTGATGCAGCAATGCAAATTATTGAAAATCTCGGATCAAATAACACCCAAGGTGAAGTATATCTCACAGATGCCCTTGAGCAGTTTGCCAAAACAGACGATGCAGTAATATACGAAGTAAAAAAGCGCGAAGATATGCTGACATACAGTACACGGCCGGAACTTCGTGATATCAGCCGCCATTTTATGCGCAAGGCATCAGAGCTTATCACCTGCATAAAAGATGGCTCTCTCAACCATCACTTCGAAACTCTTTACAAAGGCGATTCTGATTTTCATAAGTTGCGATATATCAACCTGCTTGATATGTTCATCGAAGAATATGGTGATAAAAAGGTTGTTATAACCCGTTCACCCGGAAGAGTAAATCTTATGGGACGCCACATCGATCATCGCGGCGGCGGAATCAATGTCATGGCAACAGACAAAGACATAGTGTTCGTTTCTGCAGTACGCGACGATGATACTGTCAATATCGCTAATATAGATCAAGTATATCCCAAACGAAGCTTTTCCATAGGAAAAACTTTGGGAGAACAAAAATATGACAACTGGCTATCATATCTTGCTGACGAAAGAGTTGTGTCAGAGCTCAAGGAAAGCAGCGGAGACTGGTCAAATTATGTAAAAAGCGCAGTCATCCGTGCTCAGTTTGAAAACGATCTGAAGCTGTGTGGCATGGATATTGTGGCAGGCGGCACAATCCCTGTGGCTGCCGGTCTTTCCTCGTCATCAGGAATTGTCGTAGCTGTTATGGAGGCTGTTGTTGCTCTTAACTGTCTGAATATTTCTGACCGCGATTTCATAAATCTTTGCGGTGAGGGTGAATGGTTTGTCGGTTCAAGAGGCGGCGCCGGAGACCATGCCGCTATGAAATGCGGCAAAACCGGAAGAATTGTACATCTCGGCTTCAAACCTTTTGAAGTTGGCGAATCCGCCTCATTTTCAGACAAATACGCAGTTATTGTTGCGAACACTATGATAAAAGCAAAAAAATCCGAGGGAAGCAAGGACAAATTCAACGCCAAAATTGCCGCATATGATTTTGCGTTTATGCTTATAAAGCGCCTCTTCCCCGCTTACGGATTTTCTGAGTTTCGCGACATCGCCAAAGTTCGTCCTTACAGCAAAATTTACGAAATTCTAAAAGCTATTCCCGAAACGCTTACCCGCGGTGGTGTGAAAGCTTTGTTGCCCGAATATAAGGACAATATAAATCAGATTTTCTCAAATCATGCCGATCCCGGCATATACGATATCCGAGGAGTTGCTCTTTTCGGAATTTCCGAATGTGTACGCTCTGAAAGATGCATGGAACTTCTCAACAGCGGAGACTATGTCGCTCTCGGAAAAATGATGAAAATCAGTCACAACGGAGATAGACTTGGCAACCCTCCTATCACCGATGAAATGCTTGAGAAGCTTGTAAATGAAAATGCCGACATTGCTCTCCAGGGCGGCGACTATGGTTGTTCAACAGAGCAAATCGACTATCTTTGCGATCTTCTCAATTCAACAGACGGAGTATTGGGCAGCGAGCTTGTGGGCGCCGGTCTTGGCGGATGTGTAATTGCACTTGTGGAAAAAGCCAGAGCTGACAGCATTATTTCTGTTATAAATGAAGAATACTATGACAAATACGGCTTTGAACACTCTTCCCATGTTTACAGCGCATCTCACGGTTCAAAAGTCATTTTCTGACCGTTCTGCGCTACAAAAAGGAGAAAACAATGAAAAAGCTGACTTACAGCGGTGTGAAAACCCGCGAAATAGCCTTTCCCCTCGGTGGTATCGGCTCGGGATGCATAAGTTTGTTGGGAAACGGTAGACTTGCTGATTTTGAGATTTTCGGTAAGCCAAACCAAAAATGCCATGCGGGACTCACATTTTTTGCTGTCAAAGCAGAAAAAAGCGGTAAACTTATCGACGCGCGTATTCTTAATTCCGATTCATATGACACAAGAAGCGGATTTGACCAATACATAGATATATCATCCCCCAATCATTCAGGATACGGATACGGTCCGGCATCCGAAACCCTTTCAGGTGTGCCTCATTTCCCCCAAGCTGATTTTGAAGCAAGGTTTCCCTTTGCAAAAATGAATTTTTCTTACCAAAAATTCCCCGGCAAAATCACAATGACAGCGTACAATCCCTTTATTCCTTTCAATGATGCAGATTCTTCCATTCCGGCTGCGCTTTTCGAATTTGAGATCGAAAACGGCACTGATGAATCGATCGACTATACTCTTTGCGGTGCTCTGCAGAATATGCTGTCAAACGGAAAAAACAATTTTGACGGCGATATGAATACCGATATGAAATGCATAAAGCTTGTATCTGAAGATGATAAGCACGACGACGGCTCGCTTGACTCAAAACTCAATGTAAAAAATCTGTGCATAGCAACCGATTGTGAGGATGTTTCTTATCAGGAATATCTTTACAGAGGCACCTGGTTTGATAGGCTTCAGGTGTTCTGGGACGATTTTTGCAAAACGCCAAATTTCAAGAACAGACATTATGACACACCTGCAGTTCGCGATTCATCTGTTATTGCAGCGCACATCACAATCGCTCCCCACGAAAGAAAAGCAGTCCGCTTTGTGATATCCTGGTACATGAGATACCTTGAAAACTATTGGACCCCCATCCCAAAAGAAGAAAGCGAAAGCGAAGAGGCTTTTCATGATAAAAACAGATGGAAAAACTATTATTGCAGATACTTTTCAAGCTCCCTTGAATGTGCCGCATATTGTTTTACCCATTGGGACAGACTGAAACAAGAAACCGAACTTTTCACAAACGCTCTTTTTTCCTCAACTCTGCCGAACGAAGTTCTTGATGCGGTGTCATCAAATCTCTGTATTCTCAAATCGGCAACCATACTCCGACACAACGACGGCAATATAATCGGTTTTGAGGGCTGCCAGACACGCAATGGGGCGTGTGAGGGAAACTGTACTCATGTTTATAATTATGCCTACGCTCTTGCCCACCTTTTTCCCGAACTCGAACGCGGTTTGCGTGAAACTGAGTTCCGTTATTGCATGAGCGATGACGGAGCAGTAAACTTCAGAACCCAGTTCCCCATCGGACGCCGACCCGAAGTTTATTTTCCCTGCGTTGACGGTCAGATGGGCGGAATATTCAAGACATACCGTGAGTTCAAAATGACAGGCGATGTCGAATGGCTTTGCAGAATGTGGCCGTATGTTAAGAAATCACTTGACTTCACTTTTATGAGAGATAATGGCTTCAATTGGGACCCCGACCGTACCGGTGTTATGAGCGGAAGACAGCATAACACCCTTGACACCGAGCTTTACAGTCCCAACTCATGGCTTCAGGGTATGTATTGCGCAGCACTTATTTCTGCGGCAGAAATGGCGGATATCGTCAAGGACAGAAAAAGCGCCAAGGAATATCTCGAGCTTTACGAAAAAGCAAAAAAGTACCTGAACGACGAGCTTTTCAACGGAAAATATTTCTGTCAGAAGATCGATCTTTCGGACAGATCTCTTCTCGAACCTTTCGGAGACAGCATAGATCATTACAGCACCAATGTATATAATTATTATTGGAGCGACGAACACTCAGAGATCAAATACCAGATCGGTGAGGGTTCATCGGTAGATCAGGCACTCGCCCAATGGCACGCAAACAACATCGGTCTCGGCGAAATTTTCGAAAAAGATAAGCTGATGTCAGCTCTCGACACCCTTTATAACCTCAACTTCAAAAAGTCGATGCGTGACTTCTTCAACCCATGCAGAAACTTCTGCATAAACGACGAAGCCGGCGTTACCATCTGTACCTATCCCGAGGGTGCAAAAAAACCGAGAATCCCTATTCCCTACGCCGAAGAATGCATGAACGGCTTTGAATACCAGGCGGCTTCTCTTATGATCCAAAACGGAATGGTGGAAGAAGGTCTTGAAATAGTCCGCGCCATACGCTCGCGTTATGACGGTGAATACAGAAATCCCTTTGCAGAAATGGAATGCGGTTCGTCTTACATCAGGTCACTCGCAAGCTATACACTGCTTTCGGCACTATCAGGATTTGAATATGATATGCACAAGCAGATGATATCCTTCAAACCCTATCAGCAGTTCTCGGAGGACGGATACTACAAATGCTTCTATGCCGTAGGAGAAGCCTTCGGAACAATTGAAGTAGGCCCCAAATATGTTGAAATGCAGATTCTCAAAGGCCAGCTCAAAATACACAGATTCGGGATTTTCGCGGAACCCAAGGTCGCATATTGCGGCGGGAAAAAAGTTGATTTTGATGCCGACGGAAATTTCGCCGTATTCAATGCGGCGCTCTTGTGCAACAAAGAAAAACCAATAACCATAATTTTCGATTAACTTTGAAAGGCAAACAATGCAGTCAGAAAACAAACTGTTATTATCAGATTACTATTATGATCTGCCGGAAGAGCTCATTGCTCAGGATCCGGCAAAAAAACGAGATGAATCAAGACTTTTTGTAGTAGACAGAAAAAACGGAAGCTTCAGCCACAAGCACTTTTTCGACATTCGTAACTACATACAAAAGGGTGACATTCTTGTGGTCAACAACTCCAAGGTCATTCCTGCAAGGCTTCTTGGCAACCGTTTCAAAAAAGACGCATCGGGTGTCTATACAAATGAGATAGGCTCTGCCGTTGAGCTTTTACTTCTCGAAAGAAAAAGCGACAACACCTGGGAAGCTCTCTCCCGCCCCGGTCACAAAACTCCCGTCGGCACAAAACTCACCTTCGGCGGCGGAAAGCTGAATGCCGAGGTAATTGATGTTACAGACGGCGGAAACAGAATAGTCAGATTCGACTATGAAGGTGAATTTATGTCACTTCTTGATGAGATTGGAGAAATGCCTTTACCCCCATATATCCACAAAAAGGCAGAGGACAAAAACAGATATCAGACTGTATATGCCCGTCATGACGGCTCGGCAGCAGCCCCGACAGCAGGTCTTCATTTCACCAAGGAGCTTCTTTCGGAGCTTGAAGAAAAAGGCGTTTTGATCGTTCCTGTGACTTTACATGTAGGGCTCGGCACTTTCCGCCCCGTCAAAGAAAACGACATAACAAAACACAAGATGCACAGCGAATTCTGCACAGTATCTGCTGACAGCGCCGCAAGATACAACGAGGCACGAAAAGCAGGCGGCAGAGTTTTCTGTGTCGGCACAACCTCCTGCCGAACACTTGAATCATGCGCAGATAATGACGGTTATCTCTCCCCTTGCGAAAAATACACCGACATATTCATTTATCCCGGCTACAGATTCAAGGCAGTGGATTCCCTTATAACAAACTTCCATCTTCCCGAAAGCACTCTGCTTATGCTTGTTTCCGCCCTCGCGGGACGAGAGACAATGCTTGATGCATACAAGATCGCTGTCGAGGAAAAATACAGGTTTTTCTCATTCGGAGATGCGATGCTCATACTTTAATTACAGGCAAGCCCTTTTAAGGGCTTGTTTTTTTCAGACTACTGACAAACCCACCTCTTTTCAACAATAGGTGGGTTTGATTTTTGGGAAAAAGAAAAAAGAACAGAAGAGAGCCATAAAGTCGGATCGTAGCCATGTCGTTCTGTGAGCCAAGGAGTTGCTGAGCATGGTTGTCTTCCTAAGACCGCTTGCCTCCGACTTAGAAGAAAAGAAACCATTGAGCGAAGCTTCGCAGATTCAAAAGAACTGCACGGGCTTCGCTATTGCCGCATGCGTGGTATTGCCAAAGTGTCTGAGCAATGTCTGCTTACCGCAGCTGTGCAAAATATGAAGAAGATTGCT
>JAZSFD010000029.1:0-5988 GCA_045532035.1 Eubacteriales bacterium
GGGAACCTCACAGGCACCTGAATAACCGATGGCGTGAGGTGTACCCGAATCGGGAACTCCGCAGACATAGTCGATTTCAGCTTTTTTGCCTGAATTCATGTCGTTCTTTGCCATGATCGCACCGTTGCGGTAGCGCATACATTCGACATTGACTCCTTCGTAGGTTGAGGGTGGATATCCGAAATATGACCAAAGAAAAGCGCAGATGCGCATTTTTTTGCCCGGATTTGCAAGCCGCGCAAAGGTATCGGCGGAAAATCCTACTATTTCTCCCGGACCGAGTTCAAGATAGTCTTCAAAACCGAGCTTCTGATATGCATATGACTCGAAGGAAACGCAATAGCCAGAATCGTTCTTGCCGACAAGTACAGGGATTCTTCCGAGTCTGTCGCGTGCTGCTATGATGCTTCCGTCTTCCTTGAGAATCAGCATTGAGCAGGTGCCTTCAATCTCTTTCTGTGCAAAAGCTATGCCTTCGATAAAGTTGCTTTTCTGATTGATAAGGGCGGCAACAAGCTCTGTCGAATTGACCGCGCCTCCCGTCATGGCATCAAAGTGACCGCCGCTGAATGAGAGATAGCGATCTATCAGATCTTCCTTGTTGTTGATGATACCTATCGTACAGATGGCGTATGTACCGAGGTTGGAACGAACCAACAAGGGCTGAGGATCGCTGTCGCTGATACAGCCAATGGCGGAAGTTCCGTGCATTTCTTCGAATACATGCTCGAATTTTGTTCGAAAAGGAGATTTTTCGATGTTATGAATGACTCTTTGCAGACCGATCTCTTTGTCATATGCCGCGATACCGCCACGGCGTGTGCCGAGATGCGAATGATAGTCTGTGCCGAAGAAAACCTCGTGCATACTGTCATTTTGTGAGGCGATTCCAAAAAATCCTCCCATATTGTCCTCCTGTGAAATTTGTCTGTGAAAGGGAAATTATGCAAAGAAAAGTTCGGAGAGTGTCATGGGATCGATATATTCGCCGTTTTTGTAAACGCGCATATTGCCCGATGCGATCTCGTCGATAAGCATTACATTTCCGTCGGGGTCATAGCCGAATTCAAACTTGATGTCATAAAGCACAAGACCTTTTTCAAGGAGATCGTCAGCAACGATCTGAGTGATTTTCTGGGTCATTGCTTTCATGTCGTCATACTGCTTTTCTGTCATAACACCGAGATCAACAAGTCCGTCCTTTGTAACAAGGGGATCGCCCTTTTCGTCGTTCTTGAAGGTCATTTCAACATATGCGGGAAGGTCAGCGCCTTCTTCAATATAATCGCTGTAACGGCGGTAGAAGCTTCCGACAGCCTTGTGACGGCAGATTACTTCGAGTCCCTTGCCGAATACCTTTGCGGGGAGAACTTCCATTGTTGTATCGTCGAGATTGGCGTTTACGTAATGTGTGCGGATGCCTGCTGCGTTTACTTTTTCGAAGAAATAGATAGACATACGGAGATTTACATCGCCGACACCGTCAATAGTGAGACCGACAGAGTTTTCTCCGGGATCGAAAACGCCGTCCTTGCCGGTGCAGTCGTCTTTGAACTTGAGAAGATAGTTTCCGTTGTCGAGAGCGAAAACGTCCTTTGTTTTTCCTGTGTAGACAAGCTTCTTTTCCATGATTTTTTCTCCTTTTGTATATTAAAAATTTTTAACTTAAAACTGTGCGGAAATTGCTGCATCCTTTTCAAGCACCTTTGCTGCGTCGGATGCTCTTTTTGCGTCAAGCTTTGCAGCCAGTTCTTTGTCTTCAACTGCAAGAATCTGAGCGCACAGAAGAGCGGCGTTTGCTCCGCCGTTGATGGCAACGGTTGCCACCGGAATGCCGGTGGGCATCTGTACTGTTGAAAGAAGTGCATCCATTCCGTCGAGATTGGAAGACTTGCAGGGAATACCGATTACGGGAAGAGTTGTGTTTGCCGCAATGGCACCGGCAAGATGTGCTGCCATTCCTGCTGCTGCGATTATGGCTCCGAAGCCGTTCTCTCTTGCGGACACTGCAAAGTCGCGGGCTTCAACAGGTGTTCTGTGTGCCGAATATACATGAACCTCAAAGGGGATGTCAAGGCTTTTCAGCATATCTGTTGCCTTGGTTACGATTGGAAGATCGCTGTCGCTTCCCATGATGATTGCGATTTTTTTCATTATTCTTTCCTCCGTAAAAAACAAAAAAGGGTAGTTCCATCCCGTGAATAATTGGTTGATAGAACTGCCCAGACGGTCGGCGTATATTGCAGACTGTTCCATAGCGTTGATTCGCTTTTATCCGTCAGTAGCAGCCGCATTAAAATTACACATAATATTATACAAATAAACTCACTATTCGTCAAGAGAAGAAGCGAATTTTTTTGTTAAAAATCATAAAAAACGGTAATAATATTTTTTGAGAAAAAAGAGGTGTTGTCAAATTGAACAAAAAACGTGTATTACTTATTTATTTTTTGTTTCTTTGTGCTGTGCTGTTTCTTACAGCTCGTTTTTATATTATTGCCGATAATGGGTCTCAGGCAATACAGACTCTTTCCGGACAGTATGTCAGAAGATTGGATATAGTAAATCGTTTAGGGTTTATCTTTGACAGAAACGGAGAATATCTTGATGTTGTATCGGAAGGATATATAACTGTTGTAGATCCGGGTGATATTGCAGATGACGATGTAATATCACTTTCGGAAAAGCTTGCTCAAAACTCTGACCGTCTTCAATCGTATTATTATGATGCTTTGATTACCGGAAAGCCTTTCATTGTTGTTACAAATACTGATATCACCGACGATTATTGCAAAAGTTTTGCAAAATATAAAAAATCCGACGGCGTCCTGTGTCACCTTTTGGGATACAGAAATTCCGACGGCACAGGAATAACGGGAATCATGGAGGCTTATGATTCTTTTCTTACCGAATATTCGTCAGGAAGAGTGTTTGCGCGCTACAGGGCTGATGCCCGCGGAAGACGGGCTAAGGGCACCGATATGGAAATATTTGATGACAGATACAGCGAGCGCAACGGAATATATCTGACAATTGATCTTGATATACAAAAGGCTGCAGAAAGAATATGCTCGGAGCATCTCGACATGGGAGCGGTCGTTGTACAGGATACAAATACGGGTGAGATATACGCAATGGTATCCGCGCCTTCTTATAAAAAAGAAAATCTGCCCGAATACCTGGACTCGGACAGAGGAGAATTGCTTAACAGATGTATGCTCGGGTACACACCGGGATCTGTATTCAAAACAGTGGTTTCTGTTGCAGCGCTTTCTGACAAAACTTTTGATCCTGATGCGGTTTATGAGTGCAAAGGGTATGTTGAGATCGAGGGCCGCAAAATAAAATGTCATAATGTTTCCGGGCATGGACCGCTTGATCTGAAAGAAGCTTTTGCCCAGTCGTGCAACCCTTATTTCATTGAGCTCGGATGCAGGCTCGGAATTGAAAAGATAGTTGAGACAGCACAAAGTATGGGAATCGGACAATATGATTCGGTTAATCTCTTGAAATGTACAAAAGGATATCTCCCGAAGAAGAACTCCCTGAGTATTTTGGCAAACCTTTCGGTGGGACAGGGGGAGGTGCTTCTTTCTCCGTTGCAGGTATGTTCTATGATGTCAACTGCGGCAACGGGGGTTTATCGTAAGCCGTCAATAGTCGTAAGAACAGTCATTGGAGACGATATCGTTGACTATGAAAGTGTTGCAGAAACGAAGATTTTCGATGACAAAACCTCAGAACTTATGAAGGAGCTGCTCATATCCTGTGTTGAAGATGGCACCGGATACCGAGCGGAGTCATACCTTGTCACGACAGCCGGAAAGACTGCAACCGCGCAAAGCGGTCAAATAAAGGATGGCAAAGAGGTAATACACTCGTGGTTTTCAGGTTTTTTCCCCGCCGAGTCTCCGCGGTTTACCATTTGCGTGCTTTGCGACGGTAACGGTGTCGGAAATGCGCATCCGTCTGAAATTTTCAGATTGATAACAGAAGGAATAATCCAAATTGAAAATGATGCTCATGAATAAAAAGATATGATATCTTTTTTCAAATCTTCTATGATCTTTTTTTCAAGTCTTGATATGTATGATTGTGATATTCCCAGAAGGTCGGCAACCTCCTTCTGGGTTTTTTCTTTTCCGTTATTTGTAAGACCGAATCTCTCGCAAATGATTCGGCGGTCTCTCGGGGGGAGCTTGCTTACGGCAGCGAATATCAGGCGTTTTTCCTCCTGCAATTCGATTTCCTTGTCAACTTCATCGCCGTCGGTTCCGAGAATGTCGGACAACAAAAGCTCGTTTCCGTCCCAATCTACATTCAATGGTTCATCAAGGGATATTTCACATCTTGAAGAGGCGTTTTTGCGGAGATACATGAGGATTTCGTTTTCAATACATCTCGATGCATAGGTGGCAAGCTTTATGTTTTTGTCGGGGTTGAAGGTGTTGATTGCCTTCATAAGACCTATTGTGCCTATTGAAACAAGATCTTCAACACCAATGTGGGTATTCTCGAATTTTTTTGCTATGTATACCACAAGCCTCAGATTTCGCTCGACGAGCAAAGCGCGTATTTTTGCATCCTCTCTGTGGTCTTTGCCAAGCTTTGAGAGCATTTCTGACTCTTCTGTGCAACTCAACGGAGGGGGCAGAGTGTCAGGCCCGTTTACATAATTTGTGTCTTTTCGCGAAAAAAGAAGAAACAGCTTTTTTAAGATTGCTTTGAACTGTATGCACTGTGTTTTCATTAATACTCTCCTTTGTGATTTATGTAAGCAGGCAGGCAGGAAAAATACCGTCTGTTCCCGCAAAGCTTTGTTCGTTTGCTCTTCCGATGGCAACCTTGCACGAAATTTCTTTGTTATGATATTTGCAGATTATTCCGTCGGGGATGACCGCCTCTATGATCGCGCTTCCCGACGCTGTTTTTATCGGTATAAGTCGCACCTTGTTTTCCACCATAAATTGCTCATTCCGATCTGTTTCCTGTTTGTAGAGACTGTCATACTCTTTTGGGGATAAAAGAATCACAGGAAGTCCGCTTATCGGTTCTTTTACAAGGCATCCGCTGTCACACAGCAGAGAAAAACTCTTTTCGCCTTTTTTGCTTTTGATTGTGATCTTTACAGTTTGGCAGTCTTTTTTTAGAGAAAATATATCAAAATATAAAAAGCAAAATAAAAATACAGCCGTAAAAACAAAAAATAGATTAATTGGCGAAAAATTTATGTATTTATCAGCCAGAGCCTTGAATATTCCTCCTGCGGCAAAAGCCGTTCCGAAAAGAATGATATAGCTTTCGGCGAACTGAAAGGCAGATTTTTTGCCAAATGCAACCAAAAGCATTGCTGCAGGTATATATATGGTAGACAGCAGTGAAACGCTTCTGTACGAAAACATCACGGTTATGAACGAAAGGAAAGCTGCAACAGCAGATGATAAAGCGATTCGAGGCAGCCTTTTTTCATATTTCATAAAGTGTGCCGTTATGCACAAAAGCATAAAATCAATAATGAAGTTTACAGCAATATAGATGTCTGCGTAAATAATCAAATTGCTCCGACCTTTCGGTTTTCTCTCTGTGATTATATTATGTCACACGCCCATGAGTGAAAATTGTCAGAAAAAGCAATGAATATAAAAAAACTTCCGCTCATATATTTACACAGAAACTCAGACTTCAGGAGACAAAATATGGATAAAGGTTTTTTGACGGTCGTTGTGACCGGCGGAGGAGTTGCCGTGCCACTTACGGGGGCAGATGTCAAGGTTTTCTTCAGACAATACCGCGCAGACGGAAAATATGACTCGCTTGAAGCAGAACAAAATGTCAGAGATGGTAATTATTCAAGAAGACTTACAACAGATGCTGACGGTAATGTAGTTCCGAGAGAAGCTGCAGTTGTAAGTATTGTACAGAGATCTAAAGACGGGACTGAAACCGTTATAGAGGCTGAGGCTAATAATTTAATTAAAGGTGGTATTT
>JAZSFD010000047.1:0-11101 GCA_045532035.1 Eubacteriales bacterium
CCATTTTCTTTTCTTTGTGATAATGGAAATCCCTGGGGAACACAACAATCAACCGGATTTACAAGCTTTGAGGTGTGGCTTATGGAGCTTGGTATTCTTACTCTGCATGGCCGTTTGATATCGGCAGACCCTTGCAGAAAAGCCTCAACCTTTGCTGCCTTTTGATATCGGAAACGGGGCTGATATCGATAAATCTTTTGCGATAATTATTTTCTACTGTTATTTCTTTTCAAAAAGAAATGACGAGAGGGAGTGCGAGAGAGGGGCGCGATAGCTCCTCTCGCAATTTTCCTCAAACTCCTTCCGTCTTCGCCTGCGGCGAATCCACCTCCCTCAAGAGGGAGGCTATTAAAGGCTCCTCCTTCGGGGGAGCTGTCGCGAAGCGACTGAGGGAGTTAGAGTTTTTGCCATAGGCTTGATTCCGACTCCTCATCCACCGCTTACGCGGTCCCCCTTCACCCATAGGAGAAGGCTTGAATGTGATCGGATTTTTTGCCTTGCCTTCTACGCGGGAGAAGGTGAAACCTTTGGCTGACGGATGAGGCGTTGGGAGTGTCTTTTATGATGCCGACCGTTTTTTCTGACAAACAAATATAAAAAATATAATATTTGTTGAAAAAATTTAATTTTACTATGTACAAAACGCTCTTTTTATGTTAGAATATATAAGAATATATCTGTCTTTCTGCCAATTTTGCGGCAGAAAAAGTCGGCGTGACTTTTTGACCCCGGATTACTTTATTTTGTGCCGACAAAAAGACTTGAAAGGATCACATATCAATGTATACAAAAAACAAACCCGACAACAAGAAGAACGGCTTCCCCCGCGGCAACGGTTACGGAAAGAAGAACTCATCCCCCCGTGGTGGCAAGAAAAGCACAAAGCCTGAAAACGAGGCAGAAAAGCGCGAGGAATTCAACAACGGTGCCGTCCCCGGCAGAAATGCCGTGCGCGAGCTTCTGAAAAGCGGAAAGACCATCGAAAAGATTTTTGTCCGCCGCGGAGACCGTGAGGGCTCGATAACGGTTCTTGTGGCAGAGGCTATCAACCGCAAGATCCCTGTTATTGAAACCGAAAAGGAAAAGCTCGACGCTCTTTGCGGCTATGAGCAGCATCAGGGGATTGTTGCCATCGCCTCCGAAAAGGAATATTGCGACATCGATGATATCCTTGAAATAGCAAAAGAACGTGGAGAAAAACCGCTTATCATCATTGCCGACGGCGTGTCCGATCCTCACAATCTCGGTGCGATCATCCGCTGTGCCGAGGGTGCTGGAGCACACGGTGTCATCATTCCCAAGCGCCGTGCCGCAGGGGCAACTCCCGCGGTGGCAAAGGCGTCTGCCGGTGCTCTTGAGCATATGGCTGTGGCAAAATGCGCAAATGTTTCGGACACCGTCAGAAAGCTTAAGGACAAAGGTCTTTGGATCTTTGCTGCCGAGGCTTGCGGCACCGAGTATACAAAAGCCGATTTTGACATTCCTGCCGCCATCATTGTCGGCAGCGAGGAATACGGCATTTCCGACATCGTGAAAAAGAACAGCGATTTTATCGTTTCGATTCCGATGCTCGGCAAGGTGAATTCGCTGAACGTTTCGACAGCGGCGGCGGTTTTGCTTTATGAAGCAGTAAGACAGAGAAGTTTGAATATATAACAGGGGAACGGAGGTAGTTTTCAATGGCAGACAAGGATGTTTTGGAAAAAAACGGCGCCGATGCCGCATCCGGAAACCGCGCAAACGATGACAAAAAGTTGACTCTTGAAAGCATTATGCGCGAATATGATGCAAAAAAAGCCGCCGCGGAACAAAAAAAGGAAGAGCACAGCGAAAGCTTTGAAGCTTTTTGCCGCGAGCAGGAGAACGCCGCTCTTTCTGACGAACGGATTCCCGACAGTGAGGATGCGCAGGAGGATTATGATGACAGCGATATGAAGATCGCCCCCGATACCTCTGATGGCGATATTGCGTTGGTATCGGATTTTTCAGAGCTTCCCGATACCGCACCCGAAGCGGAGGGAACAGCCGAAGGTACGGAAGAAAAGCTTGATATAATGAACGCCATCTCCCGTCATTATCATGACAGCAGAGAACAGCCCGTCCAAGAGAATGAGGCTGAAAAAACCGAGAACGAAGAGCCCGCGGAGAACACCTGCGAAGGCAACTGTGATCTTGAATGCCCTGAGGGCGAGGTCTGCGTGATCGAGGACGGAGTCAAGCGTTGCAAGCCGATCGATAATGAAACCCTCAAAAAGGCCTTCGGAGATGACGGTGATGAGCTTTTCGGCGGTGTGAAAAAGAAAAAGAAGAGGTCCCATGACTACTCTCTTGACGACGGCTCTGACACCGAAGATGCATCAGAGAAAAAGCCCGAAAAGTTTTCAAGATATGACGAAAACGGCGAGAGGATCGAAAGAGATTCTAAGTTCTTCTCCCCTGTATATGAATACACAAAGGAATGTGATCCCGCGGCGATCCTTTCGAAGCTTAAGATCAAGCTTCTCGGCTCGTGCTTTGCGATGGCGGCGGTATTTTTCCTGCTTATTGCAAGCTTTTATACCGAGATCGCACCCTCTGTCGGACTTCCGCACTTTGGGGCTCTCGAACCCGGAAAGACAGGCGTTGTCTTTATGCTCTTTGATCTCCAGCTTTTGTTCTTTGCGGTCATTATCAAGCTCAACAGCTTTGTCCGCGGTGCTGTCGGTCTTTTCACAAAGCATAAGAGCGCTGAGAGTGTTGCGTTCGTGTCGGTGCTTGCGGCAGCTATTCACACGGTGGCTCTTGCAGTTGCCGCGCCTTACGGCAAGGAGCTTCTTCCTGTCTGCTCGGTGGCGTGTCTGTCGGTGCTTTTGCTCTCGATCAACGATTTTCTGCGAGCAAGAACAGAGTTTATGTCCTTCCGTATCATAAGCACTGACTCCGACAAATATGCTTTCAAGGATCTTTCGAAAACAGGTGAAACAACTCCCGATGAGATCGTAAAATATGTGCCCGAGGGCTCAACTGTCCTTG
The DNA here is from genome assembly GCA_045532035.1 of Eubacteriales bacterium. Classification (GTDB taxonomy): domain Bacteria; phylum Bacillota; class Clostridia; order Oscillospirales; family CAG-382; genus UMGS1052. The sequence goes on from JAZSFD010000047.1 coordinate 3,013, forward strand.
ATATCCGCAAGGTGTCGTTTGTTGATGATTTCTTTAAGAGAAGCACAAAGGCGGCTCCTGCCGATAAGAATGTCGGCGTTATAATTCTTGTGTCTTTGATTGCGGCAATAGCTGTTTCGGCGGTCTACTGCGGAATCAAAGGGGAGCCTGTTTACAAGGCGATCTGCGCATTTGCTTCTGTTTTTCTGACAAGTGTTCAATCGTGTATGCTCCTTTCCACAAGCCTTGCCGAATCGGTTTTTGCAGAGCGTGCGGCAAGAAGAAAATGCGCGTTCATCGGTCATGAGATAACAGACGATTTCGAAAATGTTTCGGTGATCTCCTTCAAGGATACCGAGGTGTTCCCGCCCAAGGCTATAAGGGTCACAAACATCCGTACCTACGGCAGCAGCAGAATAGACAATGTCATTGTTACCATGGCGAGAGTTTTCGGTACGGTCGGAGGACCTTTGTCCACCGTTTTCACCAATTCACTTTCGGGTATTGATGCCTGCACAGACAATGTCAAGGTGGTCGATGTGGCTCCTGATGGGCTTTGGATGAAGCTTGATGGCGAAAATGTTTATGTCGGTACTGCAAGCTATATGGCGGCAAATAATTTTGATACGAATCTCGATGCGGGTGATGACGGAATGAGGATGGGCAATAACGCGATACTTTATCTTGCTTCCTCTGACAGCATACTTGCAAAATTCTACATAAAGTATGAGATCAACAAGAGCTTTGAGCCTGTGCTGCGTACTCTTTACACCCAGAACATCTGCGCTCGAATCAAAACGCTTGATCCTTGCATCAGCAACGATTTCATCCGTGCAACCCTGCGCCGCCCTGAATGTCTTTTCAGCGTTGTGAAGGGAACAGAGCCCGAAGAAGTGGAAAAGACCGAGGCTTCGATATCTGCAAGCATGGTTTCGGCATCGGGAGAAGGCGGACTTATCAATTCCTTCCTCCTCATCCGTAAGATGAAAAAGACTTTGCGCATAAACTTGGGGCTTAAGGCAGTGTCGGTGGCAATAAGCTTTGTTATTGCGGCTCTTGCACTCCTGCTTGGGGGCGCACTGCTTCCGCCGGCAGTCATCCTTCTTATCCAGCTTTTCTGGATCGTGCCGGTGTACCTTGCATCAAAGTTTGCACTTAAATAAAGAAGCTAAAACTAAAAAAGCTCCCCCGATTGGGGGAGCTTTTTTAATCGTTTATCACTTCTTATACTTCTGTGCCCAGAGGTAAGCTTCATGAGCGGCTTTTTTAGCCGTCGTGATCTCAACGTCAGACATTTCCACATCAAAATCTGAGAACTCACAATCGTGAGCGGAAAAGCCTGTCAGATATTCAAGCCAGGTAAGCGCAAGAGTGTATCTGCCAAGTCCCATCGACACATGGATATCATCTCGGTGGGTCTGATCGCCCGAAAAGCCGTAGCTGTCAAGCAGGCTCATCGCCTTTCCCGAGGGCAGAAGTCCGTATGCACCGCAGTTATGGTACAGCAGATCGTAACAAGCCTCGACCTTTTCATACATCTGTGCATGGTTTTCGAATTTGAAGTCAGACAGCCTCTTGCCGTCGTTTCTGTAGCCCCAGGTCTGATGGATGAAAAGCTTTGCCTTGGGCGAATACTTCTTTATATATTCGCAAAGAAACTGAGTATAAGGCTCATATGTTTCAGGCTTAAAGCTGAAATGGCTTGCCTGCTGCAATGTTACAATATCAAATTCGCGGGTGATGAGTGCTTGCTTTATCGATACCAAGAATCCCGTATCATCGCCGTTGAAATGCAGAACGTATTTCGGAAGGTCTTCAAGGGCGTTGATGTAATGGCTATAAAGAGAGCAGCCTCCGATATAAAGATTGACAACGGTAAGCTCTTTGCCGCAGGATTTTGCAGCACGCAAAAGATATCGTGTGGCATCGACCGAAAAGCTGTTTCCGATACACAAAATTTTCATTTTCTTCCTCATGACTGAGCCTGAATACTGTACAGACTCAATTCATATTAGTTTTGTGTGTTTTGAAAGATGTCTTTCAAAGTGAAGCAGCAGACAGAGATATCACCGGATATCTGCTTGATGCCGACAGTCTTCTTTTCGCCGGGGAGCATACTGAAATAATTCTCTTCAAAAACTCCGTCACCGCAAAGCTCAACTGCGTGGACATATCTGTCGGCGACAAGGGTTACAGAATTATCACTGATATCCTCGATTGTCACACCATCGCATTTTGCGATATTAAGAGCACCGTCTTTACGGAAGGATCTGTCATGGTAAAGCTGCGAGGTGTAATCACAGATAACTGCAAGAGCACCATCAGGGATACCCGAAAGCTTCTGTTCGCGCACTGAATTTGCCGTGAAGATCACGGTTGCCTCATCACACTTGACAACAGATCCGTCCGACATAAGAGCATATGCTGCAAGCACACCGCTGTCGGCGGAATAGGAATCGTTGCAAAGTCTTACAAAATATTCACCGTCGCGCTTGATGACAGAGGTCATGCAGTGCGAGGCGCAACGCTTGAAAGAATAGTACATGGATTTAGGTCTGCAATAATAGTCGATGAAAGACCAGCCTGCCGATGCGGGCCAGCAATCGTTGAGCATCCAATAAAGAATGCCGCTTGAAAACCACTGATTTCGTCTGAAGTTTTCAAGAGTGAAGCGGATCCATTCATACCCGATGTACTTGAGCTTGAAAAACCTATCGTTTTGATCTGAAAAGGTTCCGAGAACCTTTTCGGCGACGATTTTAGCATAGTCCATAAGCTCAATGCGAAGCGCGGGATTGGACTGGGTGTGGAAATACCACATATCGGGAAGCTCGTTTGGCTTTCCGCCGAAGATATCTTCATCAGTCATGATTTCCTTCAACGACTCATAAGAGCAGGCGCACATGGAGGGCTCTTCAGCAACAAAGCGGGCAAGGTACTTCTCGTAATATTCCTTGTAGTCGCTCATGTCGGAGTTTTCCATATACTCAAAAATCATAGAAAGATACTGGGTATTATGGGTGGTGCCAACCGTTTTGGAGGCGTATTTGTCGCCGCCGTAAGGACTTGAAGGCAGGAATCTGCGACGGGGATCATATTTTCGAAGGGCAGGGGAAATGGCTTTGTGTGCCGAAATCCTACCCATATACTCGGACATTTTGTCGCTGCCATTGACGGCGTTCTCGTTGTCACCTGTCCACCACATAAGGCAGGGGTGATTTCTAAGCTTTTTTGCGGCATATTCCGCTTCTTTCGAAAGCTGCTCGACAAAGTGCGCTTCGTCCTCGGGATACTGTCCGCACGCCATGAGAAAATCCTGTGTGACCATGATTCCCAGTCGGTCACATTCAGAATAGAAATGATCGCATTCAAAGATACCGCCGCCCCAGACACGGATCATATTGAGTCCCGCATCCTTGGCAAGCTCAAGAATGCGCGTAATCTTTTTGGGGTCGACCGCCGAAACGAAAGGCTCGGTGGGCACCCAGTTTGCACCCTTGCAGAAGATCTTTTTGCCGTTGACCATAAGGGTGAAGCAGGAAAATTCGGTGTTGGCATCATAAACATCTGCGCTCTTGCTGTCAGTTTTCAGCCATTTGCAGAGATTGTGTGCGTCACTGCCGGGAAGGTCGGGTAACTGCAGTATCTTGACAGTTCTGATACCGAATTTTTCGCTGATATCGAGCCTGTCGTTTACATAAATTTTTATTTCGTAAAGCTCAGCCGTCTTTTCGCAGGTCGGCGACCAAAGCTTGGGTTCTGCTATGTCAAAACATCTGACCTGATGCTCCTCGGCGGTGTAGAACTCGTTGTGTGCGGCAAGCTTTCCGTCGGGGGAGTATATCTCGATTTTTGCATACCCACCATCACAGTATGATTTGAACGAAACATCGCAGGAGATCTGCGCGCTGTACTCATCGATGCTTTCGGTGACGACATAAACAGAGTCGGCGCAAACGCCTTTGTCAAACTCAATATATGCCGGCTTGAAGATACCGCAGGTGACGAAGCGGTAAACCCAGTCCCAACCGTAGGTGCATTGCATTCTGCGTGTGTTGATGCGCTCAGTGGTAAAGGCGCCGTCGTGATACTTCTTTCCGGAGACCATGCGCACGGGTGAATAGAACCGAACCTCAATCTCGTTTTTTCCCACAACAAGGAGTTTTTCGGCATTGAAGCGGTGTGGGAAGAACATATCGTCGGCAAAACCTATATGCTTTCCGTTGAGATAAACGTCACAATAAACGTCAAGTCCCTCGAAGCAAAGTGTTGCACCGGGCAAAAGCTCTGTCACTTCAAATTCTTTCTTGTACTGCCAGTCAACATTTTCGATCCACTGAATTTTTTTTGCGTTGTCGCGGTAATAAATGTCGGCATCAATCAGCTTTGCGTTGATAAGATCGGTGTGGACACAGCCGGGAACCGTTCCCTCAAAGCTGATGTTTTCGCCCTTTTCGTTTACTCCGCAGGCTTGCCATTTGCCGCAAAGATCAATTTTATACATTTTCCTATCCTTTCGGTATTAAATTAGAATTTTATTTTTAGTGTTTTCCCGGAGGAAAGCTCATATTCTTCGTTTTCACCGTTTGCTGTCACAGCTATCTTCTGTGAAACGGGGGATACGAGGTAAGCTTTTTTGACTCTGCCGTTTTCCCACGAAATATCAACGGTTATGTTGCCTTTTGCCACAAGACCTGTGACCTTTCCCTCACGCCATGCATCGGGAAGCGCGGGCAGAAGTTTGATGGACCCTGACTCCGACTGCAAAAGCATATGGGATATGGCGGCAGATGCCGCAAAATTGCCGTCGATCTGGAAAGGCGGGTGGGCATCAAAAAGGTTTGGGAAGGTGCCGCCGCCGTGGGCGATTGTTTTATCTGTGGGGGCAGCATAGCATAGCTGATTTTTCAGAATGTCAAAGGCGCGTTTTCCGTCACCAAGCTCGGCATAAAGGCAGGTCTTCCAACCGAGACACCAGCCTGTGCCGCCGTCTCCGCGGTGCTCCAGGCTCTTTCGGCAGGCGTCTGCTAGCTCGGGAGTTTTGTCGACCGAGATGTTTTTGCCCGGAAACAGACTGAAAAGGTGGGAAACGTGTCGGTGATCGGGCTCGGCTTCTTCATATTCACCGTCCCATTCGAGAAGACGACCATCGGAGCCTATGTGATACGGGTCAAGCTTTTCGAGTGTTCTGCGCAGAGATGATCTGAAATCCGAGTCGCACAATAGGATTTCGGATGCCTGTATCACGCGTTCAAACAATTCTGCCACAATGCTTTGGGACATGGTACAGCTTTTTGCCAGTGCCACAGGCTTTCCGCCATGCATATATTTGTTTTCGGGCGAGCTTGCAGGGGAGATTATGAGCTTGTCATCCTCTTCCGCAAGAATATCACAATAAAACTCCGCCGCCTTTTTCATGACAGGATATATGTCCTCAAGATACCCGGCATCAAGGGTGTATTCATAGCCGTCAAAAAGCTGAATCGCCATCCAACCCGATGCCATCGGCCAGGGGCTCCAGTTTGTGCTTCCCTTAACTGACGGGCTGACAGGAATCGTATGCGCCCAGATATCGGAATTGTGATGCATGACAAATCCCGAGGCGCCGTAGTAGTCTTTAGCTGTGCGCGCACCTGACGGCACAATGTTTTTCATAAAGCTTGAAAAGGGCTCGAAGCATTCGGCAAGATTGCAAGAAAACGCCGGCCAGTAGTTCATTTCGGTATTTATGTTCACGGTATAGCCCGAGCTCCAGGGCGGAAGAAGCTTTTCGTTCCATATTCCCTGAAGATTCAGGGGTTGGCTTCCGGATCTTGAGCCCGAGATCATAAGATATCTGCCAAAATTAAAGATAAGCTCGCAAAGTCCCAAATCACTTCCGTCAAAGCGCTTCAGTCTTTCCTCAACCGTGAGCGATTCAAACTCTTTTCTTTCGCTGTCATCGGGGCAGATGGCAAGAGAGGTACGCGAATAGAGTGAAGAAAAATCAGCAATATGCCTTTTTTCAATTTCATCGTAATCTTCGCATTTTTTCACTGCCGATATTGCCGCCTTACGGTGCTCGCGCAGAGGAAGGGTGTAGGAATCAATGAAGCTTGTGCGCACTGTGACAAATATTTCGGCACAATCGGCGTTTTCCACATATATTTTCGCGTTGTCAAAACGCAGCTCTCCGCCTGATATCACAGGCTTTATGCAAAGAGTGAACATAACCGATTCATCCTCGCGGTCGGAATAGACCACAAGGCGGTCATCATGATCGTTGGGCCCTTGCTTTTTCGGCTTTGTATAGCTTGGACACCTGCCGGTGAAGACAAGAACGCTTTTGTCGACCCGCAGCTCGTCTGAAATTATTTTTATTGCTCCTTCAAAAGAAAGCACGAAAGACAAGGCGCCTTTTTTTGACGGTTTAATGCGGAAAGCAAGGCATTCACTGTCATTTGATGCGATGTATGAATGCTCGTACGAAACCTCGCCGTCGTCATATTCGGCGAACACCTTTCCCTTTGACATATCAAGGGTTCGGATATATTCTCCGCAGTCATCACGGTCGTGCTCGATAAAAATGTTGCCAAGGGGCATATACATCTGGCTGTCATGGCAATTGAAACGGTTTTCAAGTATCTCTTGCGCTTCCTCTATCTTGCCCTGTGCCACAAGTCGCCTTGCTTCAAGATAGTTTTCCGCCGCATTTTCGGGAGGCTCATATTCAAAACGGTGTCCCGACCATAAAGTGTCGTGGTTGAGCGAGATCTTTTCTTTTTTTGTTCCGCCGTAGATCATGGCACCGAGTGTGCCGTTGCCTATCGGAAAAGCTTCTTCAAAACGCTGTGCGCCGCTTTTGAAAAAGTATGTATTATTCAAGTCAGCATCCTCCGATTTTGCACTTTTTTATACAAATACATTTTTAGTATATCACATTTTTTTGCGCGTTACAATATCAAAAAGCAAAAATATATGTTATTTTTGCAACAAAAAACGGGAACCCGAAGATTCCCGTTTTGATCCATCTTGAAAGATGACTTAGATTTCTGCGAAGTACTTGATTGTACGAACCATCTGGCTTGTGTAAGAGTTTTCGTTGTCGTACCACGAAACAACCTGAACCTGATATGTGTCGTCGTCGATCTTTGCAACCATTGTCTGAGTTGCATCGAAGAGAGAACCGTATCTCATACCGATAACGTCGGAGGAAACGATGTCTTCTGTGTTGTAGCCGAAGGAATCGGAAGCAGCAGCCTTCATTGCAGCGTTGATGCCGTCCTTTGTGATGTCCTTGCCCTTAACAACTGCAACGAGGATTGTTGTGGAGCCTGTGCAGGTGGGAACTCTCTGAGCGGAGCCGATGAGCTTGCCGTTGAGTTCGGGGATAACAAGACCGATAGCCTTAGCTGCGCCTGTGGAGTTGGGAACGATGTTCTGTGCGCCGGCACGAGCCCTTCTGAGGTCGCCCTTTCTGTGGGGACCGTCGAGGATCATCTGGTCGCCTGTGTATGCATGAACAGTTGTCATGATACCCGACTGGATGGGAGCGTAGTCGTTGAGAGCCTTAGCCATGGGAGCGAGGCAGTTTGTTGTGCAGGATGCAGCAGAGATGATCTGGTCATCAGCTGTAAGAGTGTTTTCGTTTACGCTGTAAACGATGGTCTTGAGATCGTTGCCTGCGGGAGCAGAGATAACAACCTTCTTAGCGCCTGCGTTGATGTGAGCCATGGACTTTTCCTTAGAGCAGTAGAAGCCTGTGCACTCGAGAACAACGTCAACACCGATTGCGCCCCAAGGACATTCAGCTGCGTCCTTGCAAGCGTAGATCTTGATTTCTTTTCCGTCAACGATGATGGAATCTTCTGTTGCTTCAACAGTGTGCTTGCCTTCGCCGATGTAGCCGAGGTAGGAACCCTGAGCTGTGTCGTACTTGAGAAGGTGAGCGAGCATTGCGGGGCTTGTGAGGTCGTTGATAGCAACAACTTCGTAGCCTTCTGCACCAAACATCTGTCTGAATGCGAGACGACCGATCCGGCCGAAACCGTTAATGGCAACTTTAACTGACATTTTTAGTGTCCTCCGTTGATTTATATAAATTTATTTTGGACTTTCGGTGGTGTTATAA
>JAZSFD010000065.1:0-4227 GCA_045532035.1 Eubacteriales bacterium
CCGATACCGATGCCGCAGTAAGACAGTTCCAATCTATTTTTAATCTGACTGCCGATGGTGTTGTCGGAAAGGCGACCTGGTACAGGATATCGATAGTATATGTTTCGGTAAAAAGGCTTGCGGAGCTCACAAGTGAGGGACAGAGCTCGAGCTTTCAACGCGTTGACACCTCGGTTCTTTTGGGCTTTGGCGACAGAGGACAGGATGTTGAGACCTTGCAGTACCTTATTGAATACATAAGTATTTTCTATCGGAATGTGCGTCCCACAGGCGTTGACGGAATCTTCGGACAAAGCACTCTCGACTCGCTTCTTTCTTTTCAGAGAGCTTTTGGACTTGAAGAAACGGGCACAACAACCGAGGAAACCTGGTATACGCTTTACGGAGTTTATGACGCCATTGTATCGGCTGTTTTGCCTATTTCAGAGGAACAATATTTTCCGGGCATGCTTCAACAGGGAGATAGCGGTGAATCTGTTCGCCTGATACAAAGGTATCTAAACGCTATAGCGGAGTTTTTTGGTGACATTCCTGCTATTGTGGAGGACGGAGTGTTCGGAAGTCAGACAAGAAATGCGATATATGAGTTTCAAAGATTGTATCTTGTTGATGAAAACGGAATCGTTGATTCCGGAACCTGGTATAGACTTGTTGAACTTTACAATTATATTCAGAGCCAGAAAAACAAATTGTAAACGGAGAAAAAATGGATTGTTTAACAGAAATACTTGACTGTATGCCCGAGCAAATAAAAAATGCGGTTATGTTGCTTAATCAGAGCGAAAGAACAGGCAAACTTTCGGAGATCAGATTGCGTGCAGAAAACCTTCAAACACTTGTTGTGGCGGAAAAGGAGCTTGTGATATCAACATCCGGGAAAGCTGAGGCGGATTCCGACAGGCCATTGAGACTTTCTGCCCAAGAGCTTTCGGAGGTGGTGTTCAAGCTGTGCGGTGGGTCGGTTTACGCGCATTTTGATGAAATAAAAAACGGGTTTATATCCAAAAACGGAATAAGGATCGGAGTTTGCGGCACTGGAGTTATAAAAAACGGAATTCCATCGGGTTTTTCATCCTATTCGGCTTTGAACATTCGCATACCGAGATATATACCTGACTGTGCCGACCTGCTGTTTGAGCATATCAAAAAAAGAGGAAGCGAGTATGTGGGAGGGATCCTTGTGATCTCTCCGCCGGGTGGGGGAAAAACAACTTTTTTGAGATCTGTTGCAAGCGGTTTGTCACAAGGGTACAGCGACAGAGGCGTTATAAGCAGAAAAAGAGTGTGTATTATCGATGAACGTGGAGAAATTTTTTCAAAAGATGCATTTAACCGTGGGCTTTCCGATTTTGTTACTTTTTTGCCGAAAGCATATTCGATCGAGCTTGCAACAAGAGCTCTTTCTCCTGAATACATCGTATGTGACGAAATAGGAAATGAGACGGATGCCATAGCAATCAGCGAGGGAGCGACAAAAGGAGTGACTTTTATCGCTTCATGCCACGGAAAAAGTCTTTGGGATGTCCTCGAAAAAAAGCCTGTCCGAAGATTGTTTGAGGACAAGGTGTTTTCGACCGCCTGCGAACTTACTTGCATTAACGGAAGATTTAGGTGCGAAATACGCAGGTTTTCACTTAAGGGTGATGTGTGATGTTAAAGATTGCAGGAACAATACTTCTGTCTTTTTCGGTATGGCTTATAGGAGCATATAAATCAAGGTCTTTGAAGCATAAAATGGATGTGGAGGACGGTCTTTTTTCGCTTGTGGAGCATATTAAAAATGTAATCAGGGCACAGGGGCTTGCGCTTTGCGACATATATCGAACATTTAAGGATGAGCGGCTGGATATGCCGCACTTTTATGAAAGCCTGCATAGCGGAAAATGCGATTCTTTGCTTTATGCTCTTGATACGGTAAGTACAAAGGATTGCGACAAAAGACTGCGTGACTGCATCAAAAGCTTTGCTGATGCTGTTGGTAACAGCTATTGCGCAGGAGATGCGGTTGTATTGTGCGATAAGTATCTTGAGCTTATGAGAACACGGATTTCACAAGTGCGTGATGAGGATAAAAAACGCGAAGGGCTTTATTCAAAGCTTGGGTTCATATCCGCCTGCGCGGTATTTGTGTTGTGTATTTGAAGTGGCGGAAGGGGATATAAATGGATGTAAACACGGTAATAAAAATCGCAGGAATCGGAATTCTTGTGGCGGTGGCATGTCAGGTGTTGTCAAGAGCGGGCAGAGACGATCAGGCATCACTTGTGAGTCTTGCGGGAGTTATTGTTGTTCTTTTGCTTTTAGTTGAAAAAATAGGCGCTCTTTTTTCGACAGTGCGCTCGCTTTTCGGTTTTTGAGAATGGATTTTGTAAAATTGCTTGCGCTCTGTCTTGTTGGTGCTACTATAAGTGTTCTTCTGAAAAGTCTCGCTCCGTCCTTTTCGACACTTCTTGCTGTGTTTGTTTCTCTGTCTGTGGCGGGCGTGTGCATATATTGCATAATACCTTTTGTGGAGTTCTTTTATGAAATGACAGAGGGGACAGGCTTTTCGGCGTATGTTCAGGTGATGTTCAAGGTGTGCGGTATCGCTATGCTCACAAGATTTGCTGCTGAAATATGTAAGGACGCAGGGGAGGCGGTATATGCTTCAAAGGCATATATGGCGGGAAAAACCGCAATACTTTTGTGCGCCCTGCCTGTTATAAAAGCGCTCTTCGAACAAGTAAAGGATCTTATGAATTAAATATGAAAAAAATCGCAGTCGTTATAGTTATGATATTGCTTATAGCGGTATTCTGTTCAGAACTAAAGCTTGCTGTACAAGCGGATAACTCAATTGAAGAAGAAATTGCAGAATCATATGAAAGTTTTTCTTTTAATACACTTGTAAATAATTTTTTCAGCTGTGTGAAGGATGCGCTTATACCGTCCTTTCCTGTTTTGTCGTGTCTTGTCGGAATGCTTATCATAACGGCTGTCATAAACTCTTTCGGAATTAATTTTGACAGGTTTGATATTGGTGAATATGTGTCGGCACTGTGTTTTTCGGGATTTCTTTTCGGTGTGATAAAAAGCTTGTGTGAAAATCTTGAATCTTATGTCGAAAAGCTCAAAAGCATATCAGCTGTTTTTGTTCCTGCAATAGTTTCGGCAAATCTTTCCGACGGTGCCATGACCGCTCAGACAAGCTATTCGGGCGCTGTGATTGCAATAGCAGTAATAGAATTTCTTGTTTATTCGGTAGTTTTGCCATGTGTAAAGGTGCTTTTTGTTCTTAATGTGGTTTCCTCTATTGTTGGAAAGTCCGTTGATCTGCGCGGATTCTCGTCTTCATTACGCACATTTTCGGTATTCTCAACTGCATTGCTGATGACTTGCGTGGTTGCCATGATACACTTTCAGAATGTTGTGGCACGCGCATCAGATAGTATTGCCAACAGAGCGGTAAGATTCGCGGCGACAAATCTTGTTCCAATTGTCGGAAATCTTTTAGGCGAGAGTGTTAAAACCGTAGCCCACTCGATGAAAGCGGTAGGTTCAATAACAGGAGCGGGAGGAGTTGCTGCTGTTATATCTGCGGCACTGCCCCCAATAGTTGCTTGTCTGATATTTAAGATAGAGCTTAATCTTTGTGTTTGTGTTGCAAAGACCCTTGGCTGCTCTGCGCAGGCGGCGGTTTTGTCTGATACCGGCGGAATACTTAATGTTCTGAGTGGCGGTCTCATAGTTTCAACCATAGGTTTTTCGCTGATGATATGCCTGATATCAAATATCATATGAGGAATAAAAATGACTGATGTTATAATGACTGTTGTCTGCGTAGGGATCGCGTCGGGAATAATTTCTCTTTTCTTTGATGATGACACCGAAATGTCAAAATACATAAGGTTAGTGCTGTCTGTTTGCTTTTTATGTTCGATTATTCCGGGAGGTATCAAGCTGTTTTCGAAGATAGAGTTTGACTCATATATGCCTCAAATCACTGTTGATAACGATATTACTGAATTAACCGAGAAATATAATACGGCGTTGGCGCGTGAAGCTTCAAAAAAACTGTCAGACGAGTTGAAAAATCAGATTTTTGAGAATACCGGCATAAAACCGGTGTGTGTTGACATACAATTAAGTGTGACATCACAGAAGGAGTCAATTGTTTTTTCCTTTGAAAATGTGAAGGTTGTGATTCCTATGGGGGCTGACAAGAAAATGCTTTGTGAATATGTAAGC
>JAZSFD010000007.1:0-3210 GCA_045532035.1 Eubacteriales bacterium
ACTTCTGTTTTGCCGATATCAGAAACCTTGTTTTGGATCAGCCGCCCTTTCAGGCAATGGAGGTATTATGACACTCCCTGTTTGTGCATATTGCTAACAGCAATTATTGTAATACACTTTGTCAGCAAGCTCAGGCTGTAACAGCCTGTTTTTTTATATCATGTGAGCTTTTTGTCCGAAGCATATTTCGCCGCGGTGTTTTTGATTGTTTTATAAACCTCATCTATGAAATCGGCATAGCTTTGGGCATTCTTGGGTGCAGTTTCAAAGGTAGGCGCGCCGAAATGCTTTTCGATAAGGGCACGGCAATCGTTTTTGCCCACAAGCTTTTTGAGCAATTCGAGAAGACGCATATCAATGATTCCTTCGGCGAATATCTTCTGTCTTACCGACTGATAACACGAGCCGTCAAAGGCGGGATAAACGCAATAGGAGGTGCCCGCCATGGCAAAGCCTCCGCAGGGATTGAGGGCGGGGTTGAAGATATAATTGCTCAGTTCGCCATAATAGTTGTTGTAGCCCCAGTGCAAAAAGCCTTTGATATCGTGATAGAAAAGCTGGACGCCGATCATTCTGTTGCGCTCACGCGGAATGTGGAAGGTTCTGTTGCTGGAGGCACCGAGAAGCGACGATGAGCCTACATAGTATGCCCACAGATTTTTTACCTTCCCGAGGAAAGGTGCAATGTCGGGAGTTGCGACGATGGGATTTTTGCAAATGCCCTTTTCGTAGATCTCAAAATGCGAAAGAGCGTCCCCGAGCATGAAGCCGTCAAGCTTTTCGGAAACAATCTTGCGTGCCGCCGAATATGAGGGGATGTGCTCGTGCTGAGGCTCATCCGAGATGTGAAAGAGGATTCTTTTTCCAAGCTTTTCTTTTGCAAGGAATTCTTTGAGTGCATCGAGATATTGGGAAAGGAAGGAAGCGTAGCTTTTTGAGGAAGCGTCTGTTTCCCATCCAAAGATTTTCTTTTCTTTGCCGCCGACGGTTGCCATGATTTTCGGAGCAGCTTTTGCACCCCACTGGGTGAAGAAATGGGAATGTTCGAAATGAGTTATCCCATTTTTGCGGCAGATATCAACAAAACGCTTCATCAGCGAAAAATCAAACTCATATTTTGAGCCGTGCTTTGTGATCTTCACAAGCTGTGCCGTCATGCGCTCGCCGCCGACGGGAGTGTCAAGGGGCGGGGTGAAGGCAGGCAGAAGGATCATGTTCATGCCGTTTTCGGCTGCGGTCTTGACATAGTTTTCAAAGATCTCAAAATATCTGTCAGAAAAGATTCTGACATTGTAAATGTCTGCAAGGCAGTCGTTGTGGAACCAGTTGGTATAGATAAGCTTTTGGGGAGGAAGCTTTGCGGAAATCACCTCGACCGAAAGCTCCTCTTTGCCGCAGAAGTTTCCGTTTTTGTCGGTAAGCTCAAGCTTTATGGAGTAATTTCCCGAAATCATGGTCTTTGCTCTTTCATTTACCGTGAACCAGACTGCCTGCCAGCTGTCGTCATATGCGCGCAGGCGCACCTGTTCGCCCTTTTCCCAGAAAAGCTCCTTGCCGAAAAAAGGACTTTTACCAAGCTTGGGGTTTGTCTTTTTGGGAATCAGTATATCGGGATGCATTCCGACGGGATGCCCGGTGTCTACAGACGAGGTGTGAAGCACGGGGACATTATTTATATAGTAAATGCTTATATCAATGTCGGAGCTTACATTGATGTGAAAGTCTGTTTCTTTCGCACTGCCGTCGGTCATTCTGAAAGCCATCTGGAAAGAAAGAGGCTGGTTTTGGCAGGTCATAAAGCTTCTTTTTGTTTTTCCGACAGGCTCTCTTTCGGGATAGACCGGAATGAGAGAATCATATATCCGTGTTTCGATCATGATAAAATCCTTTCAATTCAATATGCCTTGTCAAATATACATTATCACAAAAAAGAAAAAATATCAAGGGTTCATTGTGCTGACAATCTTCATTTCCGGAAGTATTTGAATCAAAAGCTTTGAGATTGACCGTTTTTTGAACGAAAGAGGTAAAAAAGAGTGTTTTTTATGTTCATTTTGAATTTTTCAAAACAAAAAAATTCAAAATTCCCCTGAAAAACCTGCAAAAACAGGGAGTCATATAACTTTTTTTGAAATTACAACAAAAAATCTTGCATTTTCAAAAAAACTGTGATATACTAAAATGTACAAATTTTTGGAAGAAATATTTTCTTATATTAAGGAGGAACTCCAAATGTTCAAATTGCAGTATTTCAACGATGTTTACGCATCTGTTGAAAAGAAAAATCCCGGCGAGCCTGAATTCCTTCAGACCGTCAAGGAAGTTCTCGAATCCATCGAGATCGTGTTCGAAAAGAGACCTGACCTCATCGAAGCAGGTATTCTTGAAAGATTTGTTGAACCCGAACGCTTCATCCAGTTCAGAGTAAGCTGGGTAGATGACAACGGTAAGGTACAGGTAAACCGCGGCTACCGCGTACAGTTCAACTCGGCTATCGGTCCTTACAAGGGCGGTCTCCGCTTCCATCCCTCTGTTAACTCTTCCATCATCAAGTTCCTTGGTTTTGAACAGACCCTCAAGAACAGCCTCACCAGCCTTCCCATGGGCGGCGGTAAGGGTGGTTCGGACTTTGATCCTCAGGGTAAGTCTGATATGGAAGTTATGCGCTTCTGCCAGAGCTTCATGACTGAGCTCGCAAAGCACATCGGCGCAAACACCGACGTTCCCGCAGGTGACATCGGCGTAGGTGCACGTGAAGTCGGCTATCTCTTCGGTCAGTACAAGAGACTCCAGAACGAATTCACAGGCGTTCTCACAGGTAAGGGCATTCCTTACGGCGGATCTCTCATCCGTCCTGAAGCTACAGGCTATGGTGCAGTTTATTATGCAGTTGAAATGCTCAAGTATTTCGGCGATGACATCAAGGGCAAGACCTTTGCTGTTTCCGGCTTCGGTAACGTTGCCTGGGGTACAGTAAAGAAGATCAACGAGCTTGGCGGTAAGGTTGTTACCATCTCGGGTCCCGATGGTTATATCTACGATCCCGACGGAGTTTGCACAGAAGAAAAGATCAACTTCATGCTTGAAATGCGTGCAAGCGGACGCGACAAGGTTCAGGATTATGCTGACAAGTTTGGCGTTCCCTTCTTCGCAGGCAAGCGTCCTTGGGGTGAAAAGGTTGACATTGCAATGCCTTGCGCTACCCAGAAT
>JAZSFD010000060.1:0-10950 GCA_045532035.1 Eubacteriales bacterium
GTTAAGATTTTAAATCTTGCGGAAAATGTTATTCGTATGAACGGTAAAAAACCGTATGATGATATTAAAATAGAATTTACGGGACTTCGCCCCGGCGAAAAGCTTTATGAAGAGCTCCTCATAAAGACCGAAGAGCTTGACAAAACAGATAATTCACTCATTTTTATTGAACGCGATACTTGCCCTACAAGAGCCGAGCTTGAAGAAAAGCTTGCTCTTCTTGAGGATGCGGTTGAAAGCCATGACAGAGAGGTTATGAGAAGCGCTCTTATGAGAGTGGTTCCCACATTCCACAACGCTGAAGAGGTAAATCGCAACGCTGCTGTCGCTCAGGAAATGCAGATCGCCAATGCTTGATCGAAAACAAGAGATTTCTGTAAAAAATGCGAAAAGACAACCGGTAGTGTTGTCTTTTCTGTTTTTTTGTGATATAATGAATTCAACGAAGTTGAATTCGGCTAAATTCGCCTGACGGCGAGCTAAATGTGCTGACGCACGCTAAATTACTTCGTAGCTAAATTACTTCGTAGCTAAATTGACCTACGGTCAGCTATAAGGCGAATTTGATCGAGCTACTCCGAAGGAGTTATTTAGCTATGGACTGAAGCGGAATAATTCAGCGATATAAATTCCTTGCGTAATTTGCGATATCCCTGAGGTGTGGCATATGGTGACGGCGCGATATGTGCCTGCGGTTCGAGAAAAATGAATTTATATCATATTTTATTTGAAATAATATAAATATTACTAAACAGAAATATAAAGGAGCGTTTTATTATGTCTAATATCTGGCACGATATATCGCCAAAAAGAATAAATGCAGATGATTTTATCTGCGTGATTGAGATCACCAAAGGCAGCAAGAAAAAGTATGAGCTCGACAAAGAAACAGGCTATCTCATGCTCGACAGAATTCTTTATACATCCACCCACTATCCTGCAAACTACGGCTTTATCCCGCGCACCTACGGCGACGATAACGACCCGCTTGATGTGCTTGTTATTTGTTCCGAGCAGATTGAACCCATGACTCTTGTCAGGGCTTACCCAATCGGCGTGATAACCATGATAGATAACGGCAGAAACGATGAAAAGATCATTGCCATTCCTTTTAACGACCCTACATACAATATGTATAAGGATATAGGCGAGCTTCCCGCGCACGTTTTTGAGGAAATGAAGCACTTTTTTACCGTTTATAAAAATCTTGAACGCAAGGACACCGCTGTCGATGAAGTCAGCGGCAGGGAAGAGGCAATAAAAATCATAAACAACGCTCTTGACAATTATGTTGAAAAATTCTGTAAATAATAGGTGTGAATCATGAAAACATCAACCGAAATTAACTCCTCGGCAAGAATTGTCGGCGAGGAAGAAGCAATAGAACTGATAGCAAAGGCAGGATTTGATGCATGGGATTTTTCCATGTTCAAAATGTGTAAGTACGACTGGTCAGCAAAAAAACTTCTTGACAATGACCATCCGCTTGCCGGAAAGGATTATCTTTCCTTTGCAAGAAGACTGAAGCAGATCGGACTTGACAATGGCATCGTATGCAATCAGTCTCATGCACCTTTTCCCACTTCAAATCCCGATATTCGCTCGTTTATGAAAAGGGCGATCGAGTGTACAGCCGAGGCGGGAGGAGAAATATGCGTCATACATCCTGACAACAATAAGTCTCCCGAAAAAAATGCTGAAATGTATAATGAGCTTTTGCCTTTTGCAAAAGAGCATAACGTAAAGATTGCCACAGAGAATATGTGGAACTGGGATGATGAAAAGGATGAGTCATCTTTTGCTGCTTGCGCGACCTCAGAAAGCTTTTGCAAGCATATCGATATTGTGAACGATCCGTATTTTGTGGCTTGTCTTGATATCGGTCATGCCGAAATGCGCGGCTCCGGAAACGGTGCGGCTCGATTGATCCGTGATCTTGGAAACAGACTTCAGGCACTTCATATCCATGATAATGATTTGTGGCATGATTCTCATCAGATTCCTTTTTCGATGAATATCGATTTTGATGCTGTCGTTATGGCTTTGAAAGCTATTGATTATAAAGGTTATTTTACCCTTGAAGCAGACAGATATCTTTCGAGCTATGATGCATCAAATGTTTTTGTCGGAATACAGGCGCTTGCCGATGCGGTAAAACGTCTTGCAGCTATGTTCGAAGCATAAAAAATATTTGATAGGAGATAACCGTGAATAACGATTATAATTCTGATTATACCCCCCCGATATCAAAGGAAAAGCTTATTGCCTTCATGGCGATACCGCTGGCTGTCGTATTGGTTGCATCTTTGATATTCTATAATTTTGTTCATTTTTACAAAGAGTATGATATTGAATCGGGTTGCGTGACTTCAGGAGGACATTATAGGCAATGTAAGATTTGCGGTACTGTTGAACAGCTTTCCTCAAGCGAGCCTGTCGGTCATAAACCTGCCACAAAGGTTGTCAAGGAACCGACTGCGGCTACAAAAGGCGAGAAAGAAACCAGATGCACCGTTTGCCAACAGCTTATAAGTCTCGAAAAAACTCCCGCCAAGCTTTCTCCGATCCCATCGTTGCGTCTGATTGGTTCCGGAGTTGGCATGACCGAAACAAACTCAATATCCGCAAGTTTCAGCTATACCGACGGAGCTGAGGACGCGGCAGTCCCTGCGCCCAAAACAGGCGGAAATGTAAAAGTGCGCCTGATGAACAGGAACACTCTGTATGGCAAGTTCAGTTATGTGCTTACAGATTTTCTGGTTACAGAGGGCGACCAGCTTCTTTTTGGAGACTTTGGCAACAGCGAACAGATCGATATTTACGCCAACAACGATGACCCGACTTATGCAAGAAGAATAATCACCTACCGTCAGTGGAAGGATCTTGTTTCCGAGCTTTACCCTGAGTACAGTAAATATATCAAAGTATCAGATGACACTGAATATGCGGGATATAATATGCTTTTGTATATCAAGAGTACGAAGCCTGATTACAGTTTTGCGGGTGTTTATACTTTATCAATACCATATTCGATTCTTGCTCAGGAAAATCAGTCTGCGGATATTAAATATGTTGTAAGGCAAACAGTTTCGAAAAACGCAGCGGATGAAAATGCTGCATCAAAGTATGCATATGTTTTTGGCAACAAATCCGAAGAAAAGCAGGCAATCTCGTCGCTTTCCGAATATCTTGACCCAAATTTTGGAATGCTTGTTTCGGGAGCAAAGGATGATGTTCTTACTGATTATTTCACTTTTTCCCTGATAACAGGAAACATTGATGCTTTTAACGATCTTTATTGGGTCACTTCCGATGGTATGGACTGGTATCCCGTTCCTGCCAATACCGAGCATAGCTACGGAAGTGAATGGAACACGACAATTGTTGCTCCTGCTGACAGTTTTATATCGGATTTTGGTGTTTTCTGGGATGCTTTCTTTGAAAAATACAGCACTGATATAAAAGTGCGTTACCGAGAGCTTAAGGAAACAAGACTTTCACCCTCTAACATCAGAACTGAATTCGACCGTGCCATAAACAAGCTTGACATTGATGTATATGAAGAAGACTGCAAGACATATGGCGCGCCGTTCAATAATCCTCTTGAGGAGGCTGAAAAGTTATATTCCTGGTATGAGGAAAGACTTGCGGTTCTCGATGCTTTAATAATAAACTAAACAAATGATTGTGGGATTATAAAATGAAAAAACTCTTTATCTGTTCTTTGCTAATATCAGCGTTGCTTTTGCCCTCCTGCACTCACAGGCATTCATACGGTGAAGTGAAAGAGAAAAACGCTGAATGTACATCTGATGGATACACTTACAGGATATGCAAGTCCTGTAAAGAAGTAGAGTATCTTGAAATCATATCCGACAAGGAGCATAAGGTTGAGTCTTATACTAATGATATAAGATTTCAGGTAAACTACGGATATTGCACTGAATGCGGCATGAAGATAACTGATGGTGTTTATGTTCCTCCGAAGGGAATTGATCGTCTTTATGTTTATGGTGTGCCCGACGGCGCGTTGATTCCGATAGAAGTTATGTATTCGGACGATGGGACAGAGTATAACATATACGGTAATATTTCGAAAGATGGA
Source organism: Eubacteriales bacterium (assembly GCA_045532035.1). GTDB lineage: Bacteria > Bacillota > Clostridia > Oscillospirales > CAG-382 > UMGS1052. Next base: position 4,106 of record JAZSFD010000060.1, read on the forward strand.
AACGAGTCAAATGCTTACACCAAAAAGGACTATGATCTGGTGTTGTTCGGCGATAGTGACCGCACACAGCCTATTGCTCTCAATTTTGATGCGTCTCTTTCGGTGTATGACACATATGCCCTCAAGTCTGAATATGCCGATAAAAGCGCTGTAAGGAATCTCACGGCTTCTGCTTTGTGGTCAGCAGTTGTTTCGACAAGAAAAAACATTGATGATGATCTTAAAAAGCTTCCTTCATATGGTGCCGATTCGGGTTTCCCGATGCTTTTGTATACCAACAACAATTATAAAGGTATTTATAATCTCTGTAAACCGAACGACGAGAAGCTTTTTGGACTTACCGATCCTGAAGAACAGATTCTTATATACTCATATCCGTTTTTGGGCAGCTTTGATTTCAGGTATTTGAAGAATGATTCGGAATATATCATGTGCCAGGTAATTTATCCCACCGAAAAGGAAAATAAATTGTCTGCGACAGAGAATTTCAATCAATTCACAGAATTTGTTCTTACCTCAGATGATCGAGCGTTTGCGAGACAGATCGACGGGATGCTTGATGTTGAGGCGGCGATAGATTACCTGCTTTGCGTATATGTTTTCGGCGCAGACGGCAATTCTGATAATTTTTGCAATTGGGTATCCTTTGATGGAAAAAAGTGGATACCGTCAATGTATAATCTTACCCACAGCTTTGGTATAAACGAGGCAGGGGAGTCAGTGCTTGCGGCAGAAACGCTGACACCGGAGTTTGTCGATGGCGTACTTGTCTCCGGAACAAATAATGCTCTTTGGGAAAAGCTTTGCCGTAATTATTCCGATGAGATTTGTGCAAGGTATGAAAAGTTGCGTTCCTCGCTTTTGAACGCGGAAAATATTATGGCTGTTTTCGAAAGCTTCAGCTCGCGCATTTCTGACGAGATATATGCATCGGAATTTGATGAATATCCGGAAAAACACTATTTCACAGGTGCGTATGATCCTCAGAGCATATACGAATGGTCGAAGGAAAAAATTGCCATTCTTGACGAAATTCTTTTGCAAAAATAAAAAGCTTGTTTCGCATAAAGAATGTGTTTTCAGCAATAATAGTTTCAGGACATAACATCTCAAAACAAAGAAAGGAAAGAATTATGCCTGAAATTACCTGTAGTGCGAGAAAATGCGCTTATAACGACGAGGGATATTGTGAGAGGGAAAACATCAGGATAGATGTGGATGATTGCAGTGACTATAACGGTTGTACCTGTTGTGACAGCTTTGTAGATGCCGAGACAGACAGTGAATGTAAGGACTGTTGCACAAATTGCGCAGGTGAGCAAGCCGGTGTCGAATGTTTTGCCACCGAGTGTATCTATAATGAAAATATGGAGTGCTCGGCAGATTATATCAGCGTTGAGGGACATAGCGCCCGATGTACCACCGATACCTTCTGTGATACCTTCAGAACAAAAAACAGATAACGAAACCGATAAAAAACCGAGATCGAGGAGGTCTCGGTTTTTTACACGTTATTTTACTCTCTCGATTTTCCTCTTTTGGCTTGACAAAAGGTTTCTTGTGTGCTATAATAGTGCGGTATCGAGATGTAGCGCAGATGGTAGCGCGCTTGGTTTGGGACCAAGATGCCGCAGGTTCGAATCCTGTCATCTCGACCAAAATAGCGGTTTTGACCGCAAAAATTCAAAACCGCAAGGGATCACCTTGCGGTTTTTGGTTATCAGATAAAATTGCAAAAATCAAAAATGCGGATTAATCTATATCAAAACCCCATCAAGATGATCGATCTCATGTTGGATGATCTGTGCTGTCCATCCGGTGTAAGTTTTGATGCGGGTTTCCATTTCGACGGTCTGATATTTAACTTTTATGCTCTTATAGCGTTTGCACCGGCGCGGTCCGCCGAGAAGTGAAAGACAGCTTTCTTCGGTGTCGAAAACACCATCTTTTTTGAGAATCTCGGGATTCAGCATCACCGTGTATGCGGGAGCTTTTCCGGCGTCGTCAAGAAATACAATGATGCGTTTTTTCACCCCGATCATGTTTGCCGCCATTCCGACACACTCGTCTTTGTGTGCTGTTAATGTGTCAAGCAGATCATGTGCTGTAGACAGATCTTCTTTTGTTGCAATTTCCGACTTCCCCGCAAGGAATATCGGGTCGTGTATCAGTTTTTTGATCATTGTCTAATCCTTTAATTGTTTTACATATATCCATTCTTCGACATCTTGTTTCGGAGGAAAAAAGCCGCCTGTTTTATTATATCCTAGTTTTTCATAAAACTTCCATGCATCTTCATCCGCTTGTGTGCTTGTCATAACATATTGATATTTGAGAAGTCTCATCTGTTTTTCCCATTTTTGCATCATTTCTGTGCCAAAACCTCGATTTCGGTATGCTTCATCAATGTACAGAAGATCAAGAAAAGGGATAGTTTGCCAGAAAAGACTGTAACGCAAAACACCGACAACAGGGTCTTTCAATCGATGATTCTGCCCACCGTTTTTGATGGAATCATCCTTCAGAACATAGACCTGGCCGTTGCTAATACACTCTCCCAGGCGGGAGGAGGGGATATGTCGATCAAGCTTTGCGATTTTTGCTTTGTCTTTGGATTGTGCAAGCTCAATTATCATTTGTATACCTCAATAATTTTTTCAAGTATTTCTTCATCTGCATGGCAAAAGTGATAATTTGCTATTTCATTAGGTGTGATCCATCTGATGTCGTTGTGTTCAAGCTTTTGCGGAACACCTTCTGCAATGACGGCATTGAACAGAGTCAAATGCGCTGTGATATCAGGGTATTTGTGGATAACATCCATAAAAAATTGATTTACAGATATTGTCACAGCAAGCTCTTCTTGGCATTCGCGGATAAGCGCCTGTTCTTTTGTTTCTCCGGGTTCTACTTTGCCTCCGACAAACCCCCACAGAAATGCCCGTGCTTTATGTCGCGGACGCTGACAGATCAGAAATTTTCCTTTGTCCCATATAAGTGCAGCCACAACCTCTGTCATTTTGTCACCTCTTGAAAAAATCAACTGTAATGTTATTATATCACGATCGATTTCATTATTCAACACTCTTGAACGAAAAGAAAGGTGCATATAATAAAAAGCACTTGCAAACGCAAGTGCTTTTTATGGCGGACAGGGTGGGATTCGAACCCACGAGCCCGTGAGGACTACCTGATTTCGAGTGATTTTTGGCTAAAAGTAACTGCCGAAAATTAGAGTAAGATAACGGAATATAAAAGAGTGTGAAAACCCCTGTATTTACGCGGTTTTCACGCTTTTTTTGTTGCAAGATACTGAAAAATCCGGGAAAACATTCGAACCCGATTTTGAGTAAAATTTTGCACGTTTTTGGGAACTTTTTGGGAACTTTTTTGGGAACTCGCACCTGCTATTAAATCTAAAAAGAAGATGGTGGAATTTAATGTTAGTTAAATCAAATGACTATGTTTCAAAGGAAGAGTTTTACAAATTATGCCACATTTCAAAAAAGACGGCGTACAAGCTTATTAAGTCAGGAAGAATTAAAGCAATTAAACGGAGTTGCGCCTCTCGTCATTGTTATGAAATACCGATAAGTGAAATTGAACGGTTTGAAAGCGTAAGGTGTTATATCAACAAATTGCGGGAAGAAGAAATCGGTAAGGTAAAAGAATACTATTCCAAAAAGCTTCAGAGTTATCCCGATGTTATTACTTCGGAGGATGTTCAGACAATAACAGGATATGCAAAAGAAACTGTCCGCAAATGGATTCAAGGTAGGAAACTTGTTGGGATGGTTTACAAAAGTAAATATGTCATAGCACAAAATGACTTTTTGGATTTTGTTACAAGTCCCTGTTATGTAGGGATAACAAGGAAATCGCAGGAACATCTTTCGGATTTTATTAAACTTGAAATTGTTGACAAAGGAGGTCAAAGAATATGAGAAAAATATTTATAACACCAAATGTAAAAGCTTTTATGAAGCAGGCAGACGACAAAACAAGAGCGAAAATAAACTCTGTGCTTTTGTATTTAACCGATGATAAAAATCCTCTGCGTGAGCCATATGTGAAGCATATTGCAATATCAAAGTATAAGGAATTGTATGAATTAAGAGTAAAAGCATCAGGAGAAATGTCAAGGATCATTTTCACCCTATCGGGAGACGATATTGTTCTTTTGTATGCTTTCAAAAAGAAATGCGACAGAGATAATACCAAGGCTTTTGAACGGGCTTTTAGGATAAACAAATTAAGTGAGGAACTTACGGAGGTATGTATATGAGGAAATTTTCATTTTTAATTGGATTACTTTGCGGCAGCTTGTTGTTTGGTGGAGTTACAGTGTTTGCAAACTCAGAGATAGTTGCTAAAATAACATCACAGATTTTCTTTTGGAATAACAGTCAGGTTGAACTTGAGGCATATAACATCAACGGAGCCAACTATATAAAGCTTCGTGATGTAGCGGAATTGTTCGGCATCAATGTGGAATATTACGAAGATACTAATACCGTCTATTTAGGAGAGCCAAGAAAAGAAAGCACTTCAAAAACAATAATTGACGGAAACTCTTACGCAAAGGAAGACTATTCGTTAAAAGCCAATCTCGATATATTCAACGAAATTTACACAAGGGATGCCTATAATGCAATCAGACAATCCATCGTTGATATTGCAGAAATAACTGAAAACACAGACGAGAATGGTTATAATGCGGACTATGAGTATGCTCACTTTGTGGATGAAACATCTAATACGATAGAAGCAATGAAATCTGTGACGGCGACAATGTTCGGATATTACAATTTTAGTTTCGGATATGAGCCAACAATAAAGAATTTGTACGAATATCAGGGCTACCGAATTTGCAAGGTGCAAATACATAAACACTTTGAGCCTGCCAACAACGCTACCGATAACTTTATTGCAGAGATAAAAAACCTATCCGACATAGAAAAAGCAAAACGGATCGCCGATTACATTTGTGACCGAGTTGTGTATAAAGATGATAACGTTGCAGGAATTAACGGAGTGTTCACAGAAACATCACCCGTAAACGGACTTTGCGGCACTTATGCAAATGCTTTTGTTTATCTCTGCCAAAGAGCTGATATCCCCTGCATAAGCGTTAAGGATGATGTTCATGCGTGGAATGAGGTTTATATCGACGGAAAGTGGTACATAGCAGATGTAAGCTATTACGATGTGTCAAGAAACGAGGAAATATTGTTTCAGGAAACATATGTCAGATCAGATATAAATTTGCAGAAAACAAACTTTGCAAAAGAACTGCTTGTTCCGGGGAGTACGGAATAATAGGCTGATTTGCACATAGAAAGCTTTTGAAATAACATTTAAATCAAGCCCAAACGAGTGCGCGTTTTACGCAAATCTCGTTTGGGCTTTTTGCAGTGATTATAAGATTCTACTTTTACTAACTTGTAATATCTTTTGGTGGAAGTGCTTTCAATTAATCCAAAGTTGTCAAGAGTTTATCATCAAGCTCTTTTTTCCATCGAGTATTCCATGCTTTGGTGAAAAGCCTTTTGTGAGATGAATTTGATTCCCACAGATTGCGATGTATTTTGTGATAAAGGTCATAACTACCAAGCAATTCCATGTTGTGTGTCTGACAGATTAACCGCTGAAACGCCTTGCTGTCATTTTCGGTTTTAAATCTTCCAAATTTGCACAAATAATTTTCTTTTATAGAGTCGTCCGTTTTATCACTAAATATATAAGTGAAAAATCGCTCTGTTTGATTTGTTTTGAAAATTGGTGTTAAATGTTTTTCATCAAATTTGGATAAATCAGCATGAACTTGTAATTGTTCAAGGAAATTCCAATGTCCGGACATCAAATCAAACATTTCGTCTACATTTATATAAACGCTTATGTATTCTTTTAAAGGAATATCGGCATCAATAACCATATTATTTTTCCTCAAACAATCTGCAATAATATAGTTTTGATAATCCTTTTTGTCGTATAATATCTTGCATAATTTTTCAGATAATCCACATTGTATATAGTTCTTATCCAGCCATTTTAAGGTATATGTAGAAAATTCATCAAATTCCGCAATCAAACGTGAGTAACTTTCGTATAAATCTTCATTTGTGCAAGCAGATTCCTCGATACTAGGGATTAAACACATAAACTTTTTTAATAGTTCTATTGCATTTTCCGGGACACCACTGTTGAATACATCATCAAATAATTCTTTTATTTTTTCACGTTGTGCCTCATTTAGTGCTTTAATATTTAGTAAACCAAAATCAAGAGAATCAAATATACTTTTTTTGACCGACTCATCAGTCACACAATTTTCGTTGCTATCTTCATCAAACAACCACTCAAAAAGGGCCAAAAGGTCATTTGATTCGAAATGTTTATTGTGGATTGATTTGGTTAGCAATGCATAGTTTGCTTCACTGATTAGTGTTGTATCAATTAAATGAATGGCCTCAATTGCATCTTCGATTTGTAACAACTCATCTTCGTTAATTAATGGATATGGATCAAAATACAAGACCTTGTACTCATTTAATTTCTTGATATAATAAAGATAATTTCTTATAACAAGGATACTTTGTGGAGAAGTATTCAGTATCGTTTTACATGTAGAAAGTATTTGTTTTGTGTTATCTAAATACTCATCTAATAGTGACATAGAATTTTGAGTTACGCAAAACAACAATGGAGTATAGAAAAAACTATTGTTCAATAGGCAAGAAATTAATTTTTCGCCTATCAATTCCGTAAAACCTAGTTGATCTATTAGTTCGAGATATCGTTTTGTAAACTGTTCGGGTGAAAACAAATTCAAATACTGAGCAATT
>JAZSFD010000091.1:0-6942 GCA_045532035.1 Eubacteriales bacterium
ATATAAAAATCAATTAGTTCCACTCGAAACCTTTGATATTGAAGTCGTTATCGCCATAGTTTGCGGATTCGCCTGCTGTGATAACTTCCTCTGCTTCGAAAACAACAAGCTCGAACTCGGGGGCTTCATATATGTACATTAAAAAATCCTCCAATCCTACAAAGAGCGCGTGGCTCAATTACAGTTACGGAAACATTATACACCATGTTTTTCAATTTGTAAAGGCTCTTTACAAATTGTTTACAAGCGGGCGCTGTTTTTTTCACAACGCCCGTTTATCCGATCAAGTGAGCGCGTCGGACGGAATCCACCCCTCGGGGAAATGACGCACAATTGGCTCCAGAGTCGGGTCAATAATAACTATGACTGCGTTCTCATCTCCCCATTTTTCGGAGATGTCCTCAACCGCGGAATAGCCGCAAAGAGTTCTTCCGGTCTCTTTGAGCTTTCCGAGAGGCTGACCGATGTGCTGGATGTAGATGTTGCAATCCTCCACCTCATTGGAATTTGCAGGCAGGGTAAGCATATCGCCGTAGGCTCTGTCAAAAATATTGTATTTAGCATAGCAATCGTAATTTTCCGAAAGAGTGCTTCCGCAGTAAAGGGCGCAGCCTCTGTGTCTTACGATCGAACCCCAGCCATAGCCGCCAAGTCGCAAATGATTGTATTCGGATGCCACATTGCTGGTTATTCTTGTATATGTATCTTCGGCACCGCCAAGCTGAGCATCCGAGGGAGGAGAATTGTAGAACTCAATGCCCCAGTAGACATATTCCATCAGATTCTCTGCGTATCGGATGTTTGTCTGAATGCAGTTGCCTGTTGCACTTGAGCGCTGATGCGTCACTGCTGTATCGTAGATCTGATACATCCAGTTGTTTTCGACATAGTAGCCGTCACAGCCGCCGTAAATCTCAACCGCGTTACCGTAATTTATAACACGTCCTGATCCATGGAAATCAAGAGAAAGCACCGAGCCTCCGATCCACGACCAAACACAGTTTGTAACTGTCCTGTTCTTGCATCCGCCGGCACCTCCCATTCCGTGACCGCCGACAAACTTGAAGGAAATATTGTCAATAACGACATTATTTGCCGAGCCATTGATAATGTTGTATTTTTCACCAATTTCAATCGATTTGAATCTTTCGCTGGGGTTGCCGTCCTTGCTGTAAAGGTAAAGCTCACCTTCGCCGTCTACGTTTCCGTAAAGCTCGGAATAAAATTGAAGATCACCGCAAAGCTGGCTTGGATCGGTAAACCCAAACAGATCTTTATTCATTATAATTCCGTAAGTCTCGTCATAGCAGCTTTCGGAATAATCCTGAACATCATGGTCAAACGCCATAACTCCGACATTCACAAGCAGATCGGTACATACCCACACATTTTCCCATTCAGTTTCCTGCCAAAGGGCAGGGTCGGCATAATTCTTTGCAGACTGTGTGAGAATGGGCTTATTTCCCTCGCCATAAGAGCCATAAACAACGCCTGCAGTTACAGTTATTCGTCCGCGGTAAACTCCTCCGCGTTCAAAAAGAACAGCGTCACCCGATCTAAGCGTCACCTTGCTTTTAAGTCCGGTATGCGATCTGAAAGGATTGCTGATGCTTCCATCTCCCTCATCGTCATTGCCGTCTTTTGAAATATAATAGGTTTTTCCGGTTATACGGTCAGCATAGATATCAAGAGTGTTGGGCGTGTTAAGGATATCCTTTTTCATCTGCTCGGCAATCACCTCTGAAGCGTTGCGGATGGCTCTTCCCGAAAGGCTTGCCGACTGCGCGTAAAGCGAGGTTATGTAATCCTTTGCACTCTTTCCGCCTTTGGGCATAACAAACGCAGGCCCTGCGTCATTTGATTCGGAATATGTCCATTTGTTTTCGGTGCTGTCGCTTGATGCCGCAACGACCTGACCGCACGCCCAATGTCCGTTCACATCATCAAAGCCCGCCAAAACACCTTCAATCGGAGTTCTTGAAAGATAACGATTGAGCACTGTCACCGCCTCGGCGCGGGAAAGAAATCCCTCGGGGCGGAAGGTACCGTCACCGTAGCCGTTGATGCAGTCCGACATGACCGCCGCAACAATCGCATTATAATAGGGAGTCGACTCCTTTGTCACATCCGAAAACTGCATAAGCTTGATAGATGCGGCGTGCTTAACAAGCAGCGCGTCTACGATATATATAAATTCTCCGCGGGTTATATATTCGTTCGGAAGAAATTCTGTCTGCCATTCGGGTGGAAGAGCATCGTTTTCCTCCATATATGCCACAGTCTTGAAATACCAGTCGCTTTTCGACACATCGGTAAAAGCGCTGTTGCCCGACAAAGCCTCGTTCTCTTTTCCCGCCGCTTTAAGAACAAGCTGTGCCGCCTGAGCGCGGGTAAGCTTTTCGTCGGGGCGGAAGCTGCCGTCCCCAAAGCCTTCGGCGTATGCGCCCATATAGTCCTCTCCCTTGAGGCGTCTGAAGGAAACTATATGTGTTCCGGGTTCAACTGTAAAGGTATTGCCCTCTATCGGCTCATTGTTTACATAGCAGATATATTTTTCTTGTGTCTCATATGTGAAAACACCTGCCTGCTCTGTGGCGCTGACTTTGCCGTTAAGCCCGGCGTTTATGATATATGTACCCTTTTCGGCATTGATGGTTGTCACGCCGGGCAGGCTCACACCATTGTTTGCGATAACTGCAAGGAATCCACTGATGCTGTCATCTGTGAGCTGTCTTTTTGCCACCGAATTGACTGCTCCTCCGTTTATCGTGATAATAACATTTCCATCGATAAACGCAGTCGTATGAGTTTCATTATATTTATCAAAGCCAACCGTCACCGTCGATATAGCGCCTCCGTTTACCGTGAGATAGCAGTTTCCGGTAACACCGTGTTCAGTGCTTGTAGGATATCCGCCGCCAACGAAGAAATTTCTGAATGTGCCGCTTTCCACGACCGATTCGGTTCCCGAAACATGATTCACTCCGCTGGGCGAAAAGATGCCGTCGTGGACATATAAATCAAAATTTTCATTGGTAATTCCCTCGCCAATGATAAACTTATGTCCCGCCGTATCAATAAAGCAGTTTGTACGACGCGGACACAAGATAAGGTGCTCGACCTTAATCGGACCTTCAAATAGCGGAGAGTCATAGCGGAGTCTTGCGTTCTCATATACCACGCCTGTGACAGGATCTTTTCCCGTAAGGGTTATGAAAGCGGTATGTCGTGAAATCCCGCCGTACGCATTAGCCACGCATATCCGTTTGTACTCTCCACACCTCCCATAATAACAACAGTTGCACCGACATCACCATCGATTTTTGAAAACGCTTTTTTGAGGGTCAAATACGGGGCATCTTTTGTGCCATTACCGCTTGTGTCGTTTCCATCAGGGCTGACATACAGCGTGGGTACGGATGAATCAGCCTCCACCGATGATGAAAAACCGAACGACAAAGCCAAAAGTATCAAAGCAACCGCAATAACAAAACTACGGAAAGCTATTTTTAAAAATGTCATCGATTTTCTCCTTGTCTGTTTATTTATATTTTTCAATAAATTTCTTTGCAAAATCCGAAAGCTCTTTTCCGGTCAGGATATCATAATATCCCCAACCCTTGCCGTATAACGAAAAAACAGCCTTGTTGGTGTTTTCGGGAATCAGAACCACATCGTTTATCTCCGCTCTCGGCTCCATAGTCTTTATATCCACAAGCACGACCGAACCTGAGGGGGTGTTGCTTACACACAACATATCTCTGCCATTAAAACCGAGAGTGGTTCTGTATTCGTTCACCGTCACATCAAGCTGGCAGCGAAGCTCATCAAAGGTCTGCAAAGAATATCTGACCAATTCTCCGTTTGTGCCCAGAACAAAAACATATTCTCCATCGGGCGAGATAACAAGTCTCAAAGGGGATAGCCTGCCATTGTCATACGGAAACTTTATAAGCTTTTTGTCTGAAAATCTGAATAAACCGACATAGCCTTCGGTGTTCACAAACGCCACCGCCTTGCCGTCAGCCGAATGACTCACAAGCGAAACCGAGTTTTCGGGCAATGACAGATCCGTGTCGTTTTCCAAAACGTATGACATTTTAAGTTCTTTATCGAAATAGACAATTTTATCGCTCTTTTCGACACGATTTCGTTCCACGCAGGAAATTCCTTGACCGCCGGCATACACTGCGGCAAATTCTTTACCTTCGGGGTTTATGTAACATCTGTCAATCTTCGCTTCATCCGAAATATCAAGCAAGAACACACCTCTATCGATGCCACACGCAAGCTTTCCGTCGAGATCAGCCAATTCCGCGTTATACATAGACACATATGCATCTGCACCGTTCTCTTTCAGCTTGGCACGAATCGTTTCCGAAACATCGAATTTGCCAATCTCCTTGCAGTTGCTGTCAAAAACACAGGCTTTTCCTGCAAGATCTGTCACAAAAAGCTTATCTCCGACAAAAAGCATATTGTGGATATCTATTCCGACGCCCGTCACAGTATCGCCCAAAAGCTTGTTTTCAAGTACATCGTATATTATAATACGGTCTCCCGAAACTTCCGCGGCAAAAACACCGTTTTTTGCATCCGCCGCATGATAAGCACTTCCGCTCGGCAAGCTGCTGTCAAGAGCTTTATAGCTGTCAAACCAAATGGTATGATACAGGCTTATTTCTGAAGATTTTTCCGAAGCAATCGCAAAGCAATCATCATCTCCGTAGCCGGCAAAATCGTTTTGCCCTCCGAGCGGATAGCTTTCCGAAAAAACAACACTATCTGTATCAGAAATAACCGATCCACCCTTTAATAAAATCACATTATTCCCGAATTTTGACGGAACAGCCATCCTAACGGCGCGCGATTTGTCAGTTGGTTCACAGAACAAGACTTCTTCGTCAAGAATAAAGTTATACTCCTGTATGCCGTTTTCTATATCAAATCCCAGCAATTCTCGGCCATTTCTGAAAAGAACTGTGCTTTCGATATCAAAGCCCTCTTCTGCCTGAACCATATAACCGCATTCAAACAGCGAGCAGGAGTAAGAATTGATATACAGGTTCGTGGAAAACTCATTTTCCCATCTTACAGATCTGTCATCTTTGTTAAGACAAACAAGCTTTACTTTTTTGTCACCGATCTTGCAGGCAAAATACAGAGCCTTATCATCTTCGTAGGCAGACAGCATACTGGAGCCTTCTGCAAGCTTATCATATATCGCCTCGGAAAATGCTTCGTTTATCGAGCATATCGTTCCGTTGGTCGAATTGCAGATATATGCCGTTCCATCATCGGTCAGGAATACCATTCCATCAAGAACGCTGTATTTGTAATTGCTGTTTTCATCTGTGCCAAGGTAGAGCTGTTCTCCTTTTCCGTTAAGCACCGCATAATGGGAGTAGCCTGCCAAAAAAACACGGTCTGCACTTTCATTGGATATTACATCATAATAGTCATTTAACGGATCATCCTTGAATTCCCAGAGGATTTCTCCCGTTTCAAGCGAAACGGCGACACAGTGATTTTTGCATAAAATATATGCTTTTTCTGACTCTATGCAGGTTTCAGGCATTCTGCCGCTGTTATCAGCGCCAAAAAGATTCTCGGGCTTGAAGATTTTTATGATTTCGCTTTCTTTACTGTCTATAAGATATATATTGCCCGTCGAATCGCTTGCAATGATCCTTCTTCCATCGTCCGAAAACTCAAGGGATTTAACATATCCCGAAAGCTTAACATCCGTGCAATATACTCTGCTTCCGTTATGGTAAAGTGCCGCAGCCTCCGAAATTATTCTCTCGGCAGCTATATTTGCCGGAAGAGTTTCGTCCTCTGGCATTGCCTGCAGGGCTGCTTCTATCGCCTCAAAATAATCTCCGCTGTCATAATATATCTGAGCCTGGTTTGCAAGGATCTCGGAGTTTTTGATATTCAGTTCCCTGTTTGTCTGCAAAAGCTCATCATTCTGCTTGTTTATCTTCAGAAGCATTGCGCCGTTATAAAGCGAGAAAGTCAACAGCGAGATAAGAGCTGCGCTTCCAAGGGTCAGAATCCTTTTGATCTTCTTTTTCTGTTCCCTCTTATAAAGGCTGTCATAGCTGCAGCCAAGCATGGGGGCGGCTATCCTCAAAAACTCGCTCTTCAGCTTTTTCAAAGCTTCTTTTTCGGTAGGACTTGCCACATTTGCCGCCAAAGGCTCTATCAGGCGGTTGACATATGTTATGTTTCCGTCGGCATCTTTTTGGGGGACAAGCTCGTTGCACAGCTCGGGAGGGAATACCTCCACGGGCGTTCCGTCGGCAACAATGGTCAGTATTTTTGCGTTATTGCCGTCATGCAATTCCTTGAAATATCTGATCTCATCCATGCACCACCGCGACTGTGCCGTTGTTTTGGAACATACAACGATCAGAAACTCGGAGTTTTCAAGAGCATCTTTTATGTCGTTTCCGAGATTGCTGCTTGTGGGAAGCTCTGTTTCGTCGCGGAAAATATGCCATTTGTCTTTCTTTTTTCCGACATTTTTCGGAGGACGGTAGTTTTCAAGCATTTTTTGAAGCTTGTCGGCAATTGCCTTGTCGGGGCTTATATGCCGATAGCTTATGAACGCGTCATACCTGTACTTTTTTTCCATCACATTACATCTTTCAGATTTATAATATACAAAACTTTATAAAATATCAATTATATTATATCACACCTTTGCACAACTTGCAAGTAAAAGATACAAACCGCCTGAAATATCAAAAAAGGAGAGGCAAAGCCTCTCCCCAGTTTACTGACAAAGTGTATTATAATAATTACTGTTAGCAATGTGCACAAACAGGGAGTGTCATAATACCTCCACTGCCTGAAAGGGCGGCTGATTGATACGCCCATTTTTCCAAAACAAGGTTTCTGATATCGGCAAAACAGAAGTCCAATCAGATGTGCTGA
>JAZSFD010000025.1:0-3217 GCA_045532035.1 Eubacteriales bacterium
CCTTCTCGGCCGTCAGGTTGGTATCCCCGCTCTCGTAGTATTCCTCAACAAGTGCGACCTCGTTGATGACGACGAGCTCCTCGACCTCGTTGAAATGGAAACAAGAGACCTTCTCTCTTCCTACGACTTCCCCGGCGATGACATTCCGATCGTTCGCGGTTCCGCAAGAGCTGCTCTCGATGCAGGTAACGATATCTCCGATCCCGCATACGCTCCTATCCTTGAGCTCATGGAAGCAGTAGACAGCTACATTCCTACTCCTGACCGTGCAGCTGACAAGCCCTTCCTTATGCCTGTTGAAGACGTATTCTCGATCTCTGGTCGTGGTACTGTTGCAACCGGTAGAGTTGAAAGAGGCCAGGTAAAGATGGCTGACGAAGTTGAAATCGTTGGTCTCGCTGACGAAGCAAGAAAGACCACCATCACAGGTATCGAAATGTTCCACAAGATGATGGACTATGCTGAAGCAGGCGACAACATCGGTGCTCTTCTCCGTGGTATCGCAAAGAACGAAATCGAAAGAGGACAGGTTCTTGCAAAGCCCGGCTCCATCACTCCTCACACTCAGTTCGTAGGCCAGGTTTACGTTCTTACAGAAAAGGAAGGCGGACGTCATAAGCCCTTCTTCTCGAACTACAGACCTCAGTTCTACTTCAGAACAACTGACGTTACCGGTATCATCACTCTTCCCGACGGCGTTGAAATGTGCAACCCCGGTGACAACGTTGACATGAACGTTGAGCTCATCGCTCCTATCGCTATGGAAAACGGTCTCCGCTTCGCTATCCGTGAAGGCGGCAGAACAGTTGGTTCCGGCGTTGTTATCAATGTTATCAAGTAATTTTTGATTAATTGATGATTTTGGGATGTGCGCCATGCGCACATCCCTTTTTTTGAAAATCCCGATGCGGTTTGTGTTTTCGGGATAAAAATGTTATGTTTTTTCTTTCGAGGCGGGGTGTATTTCCCCACCGACGGTAAAGCCCGAGAACGGTGAATCTTTTCGCCGCCGATTCGGTGAGCTGCTGATATGCACAAAACAGAATGTGTATGAAGAAGCGGTAATTCCGAAGCCGACAGTAAAGTCTGGATGAAGATAGAAAAACGCAAAGATTGCAAGGTCAGAGAAGCTTTTTTAGTAAAATGCAGAGCTGTTTTGGCAGACATGATGCTGCTTTCATGACCTTATAATATTTGAAACGGTTTTCTTGCCTTGAATTCTCATTTCGTTTGAGTGTTCATGGCATTTTTTTGTTTTGGCACTTCCCAAAGCAGATATGAAAGAAGAAACAAACGCCATATCTGCGGAAAGTATATCTTGCCGCTGTGAAAACATAGTTAAAGTTTTTATGAAAGGGCTGTTTGTTATGAAGCTTAATACCAAAATGATTGTGTACCTTGGACTTTTGTCGGCAATTGCCTCAGTCCTTATGTTTTTCCCTCATTTTCCGATTTTTCCCGAACCTGCAAATTTCCTTGATGTTGATTTTTCTGATGTTCCCGCACTTTTTGCATCGGTTACAATAAATCCTGTTGCAGGTTTTATAGTTGTTTTAATCAAAAATCTTTTTCATTTACTTCAAACCAAAACTTTCGCAGTCGGAGAACTGTCCAATCTCATTCTCGGCTCTGTTTTTTCGCTGTCGGTCGGATTTCTTTCCCGATATGCTTTCAAAAACACCTTGATGAAAAAGAAACTTCTCTTTGTGCTTCCGATTTCCGTAATTATAGTTACTGTAACGGCTGCACTTTCCAACTTCTTTATTGTTTTACCATTCTATGCAAAATTCATGCCGGCACTCTCCGAGGTTTTTGGCAAATTTGAGTTTATTATAGCATGGATTGCACCATTTAATATTATCAAAGGGACTCTGCAGTCGATCGTTTTCTATCTTCTTTACAGAGGTATTGCACCTTATATTACAAAGAATATGTTCCATTACAGATAACGAAAACAATTTTTTAACATAGAGGCTTTATATGAAAGAATATACAAACACTCCCGAAAACCTCAAGAGGCTTTCCGAAACAAAGCTGTTTGTCCTTGATATGGACGGAACCATCTATCTTGGTAAAAATCCCATCGATGGCGCAATTGATTTTTGCGAGCGCATCATAAAATCGGGCAGAAAGCTTATGTATTTTACCAACAATGCGTCGCGCAATCCCAATGACTATGTAAAAAAACTCAATGCTCTCGGTTTTCCGTGTGAGCGGGACATGATCGTAACCTCGGGGGATGTTACGATTGCATATCTTAAAAAGTATTACCAGGGAAAGCCGGTTTATCTTGTGGGAACTCCCGCGCTTGAAGAAAGCTTTGCTCAGGCAGGCATTGTGCTTTCCGAAGAATCGGACATCGTCGTGGTAAGCTTCGATCTTACTCTTACCTATGAAAAGCTCGAAAAGGCTTGCACCCTCATCAGGAACGGTGCAAAGTTCTTCTCGACCCATCCCGATATCAACTGTCCCACCGAGGACGGCTATATTCCCGACAGCGGAGCTATCTGCGGTGCGGTCACCCTTTCGACAGGAGTTGAACCGAGATATTTCGGCAAACCCTATGCCGAAACTGTCGAGATGATTGAGACTCTTTCGGGCATAGACAGAAGCCATGTAGTTATGGTCGGTGACAGACTTTACACCGACATTGCGCTTGGCAAGAAAAACGGAATGCTCTCCCTGCTTGTCATGTCGGGCGAGACCACTGATGAAATGGTAGAGAAGGCGAATGATAGTGAAAAGCCCGATCTTGTTTTTGAAAGCGTGGCAAAGGTTGAATTCTGAAGTTGAATCTTGGCGACAAAACAGCGCACCCATTTTTGGGTGCGCTGAGCTTGCTGACAAAGTGTATTACAATAATTGCTGTTAGCAATATGCACAAACAGGGAGTGTCATAATACATCCATTGCCTGAAAGGTCGGTTGATTGATACGCCCATTTTTCCAAAACATGGTTTCTGATATCGGCAAAACAGAAGTCCAATCAGATGTGCAGACATCGTCTTTCGATATCGACAAACCCTTGCAGAAAAGCTTCAACCTTTGCAGTCTTTTGATATCGGAAATGAGGCTGATATCGGAAAATCCTTTTCGATAATTATTTTCTACTGTTATTTCTTTTTCAAAAAGAAATGACGAGGGGGAGTGTGCGAGAGGGGCGCGATAGCCCCTCTTGCAATTCTCTTTGATTTGATTCCGACTCCTTCCGACAAACC
>JAZSFD010000136.1:0-8079 GCA_045532035.1 Eubacteriales bacterium
ATGCAGCCGTGAGCTTGTCTGCGATGCTCGCAAGAGTAGAGCCGGCAGCCCAGTTCACGCTTATCGCATCGGTATTGGCTCCGGTCGTGGTCTTAACCGTGAGCGATCCGGCTGCAGCATTCGCGATGCCCGACAGCATAGCCTCAAACGGATGTCCCCAACGCTCCGAGTACTGCGTGATAGACATACAGAGGAGCGTCGCTCCGAGTCGCTTGAATACCACTCCGACCGGAACGAGGGTCGCGGCCAGCTGTGCCTTGACCAGAGTGCGAGCCTTGACGAATCTGATTCGCGCCTCCACCTTGTCAAAAACGACAAGGTCGCCCTCGTATGCAGACTGCTTTTCCACGAGGCAGTTCACGCCGTCATATACGACAGCCTTGTTTTCGTCAATGTAGGAAACAGCACTCTCGCTCTTGAGGCGTGCTGCATCAGCGGCATAGTCCGCTTTCTTTGAGTATTTTGTTACCTGTGCCATGATGACTGTTACTTGTTAGACCAGCTTCCCACAGAGGTGTTGCCGGTTGATTTATAGATTACATCGCCCTCGGTGTCGATGTACAGGCGACCTTTATCCAGAGGAATGTAGGTCGGAGCACCCGCACCGTGCGTCACGATATTGTTGCGTTTCCAGACATCGAGTTCATCCACGCTCAAACGAGGTATGATGACCTGACCTGTAAGGACCTGAACCAAGAGATTTTCAAGGGTTTCAATCCTGCTGTGAGCCTGATTGAGTGCCTCGACAATCACTCTCATTTCCGGACCTCCTTTCTGTGCTGCAGAAGCAAGTGTACCTGCTGCAGCTTCGGCGGATTGTCTTGCCGCCTCTGCCGAGTTCGCTGCCGCTGTCTTGTGTGCCTGGGCGTTGTTCTCGCTCGTCTTTGCCTCATTGGCCGACACGGCTGCGGAGGAAGCCTTTGTCGTGGCTGTCGCCGCCGCCTGCGTTGCCGCTGCAATATCCGCGACGAGCTTGTCAAACTTTGCGTTTATCTGGGACGGATTGGCAAACTTGACCTTACCGTCAGAACTGTCCTCGACAAGAAAGGCGTCATTTCCCTTGATCTCGTCGATTCTGTCGTAGTCTTTACTGAATTGTGGCATAGTATTGTTCTGTTTGTGTTAATCTCCGATAGCAACAAATCTCCTCACCTTCGGGCGGGGCTTTACGCTCTCGTCCTTCTGCCTGTCGCTCCAAAAGAGCAAAGTCCTCCGGAGGTATTCTTCCCCGATCTTCTTTGCCTCCCTTGACTGCGACATGATGATTTCCTGATCTATTGGCGTTGATAGATCACCGTATTTCTGCGTAACGCCGAAGGCGGTGACATTGATTGAGTGGTGGCGTATGAATCTCGCATACGCGAAATAGCACAGGGCGGTCCGGAGACCTTCAAACCTCACAAGCTCTCCCTTTGAGTTGGTGTACTCACCGCCGTTCAGGAACTTGTGAAGATCAGCGGACATTTCGCCCTCTATACCAGAGAAAATTTCTCGGTCGGCGTCGTCTGTCAAGGCTTCGCCGTTGCCCGTCCTTATGAGACCGAGCGACGAGAACTCCTTATAAAGCTCCGCACCGATAGCAGGCAGGATGTCAAGCCTTTCCGCCTCCCTGATATATACATTCACCGCCTCCGCGTCTATATTCTTCGCGATTGGGCGGTATTTCCGGATGTCATCTACTGTGATTATCATATCCTCGTAAGCAAATAGTCGATTTCGTCCTCCTCCAGACCGTAAACCTTCATCAGGACAGCCTTTTTCGCCTCCGGCTTCTTCGTCTCGTCGAAAATGAGCTCCAGAACCTCCTTCATGTTACCTGCAAGCCTCTCCGCGATAGTCGCATTGACCCTGTAAACGCGTGGCAGGGTGTCATAATTGCGGTCGGGGTTGATACTGTCGTCGTACCAGTGCGAAAATATCTTCTCGAACTGCTGCGACAGCACCATTCTCTCGTCCTCGATGATTGAATTGTAGAAATCGTAAGCGTTTTTCATGAGATCAGCGCCGAAATTCGCTCCGACATCCTCCGCACGGAGGATTGGGGGCTGCTGAAACGCTCTGCCGATAATCTGTGGCGTCTTTTCTTCCGTCGCGGTGAATTCCTTGTCGAAATTCTTGCCCTCAAACGGTATAAATTCCGGCTTTTGGTCTGCCGCCACCCTTGATATGTACATGAGCTTGCCGGCGTTCATGTCGCCCTGAAACTGCTTCAGCTCCTCCTTTGTCTCGTCCTCCTGCTCCTCGCTGTTGGCAGTGTTGTCGTAGTCGATGATCATTCCGGCTGGAAGAAAGTTGTTCTTCACATTCCTGTGAGTGATGTTCGACAGTCCCTCCTCTACGACCATGTCGGTCAGCACAGCCTCAAAGGTCGGCTTCGGGTAAACCCTCCTGCCGTCGCCAGAGTAGTACAGTATCTGACCTGTGTAGTTCTCCCAGCCTCCGGCTTCCTGCACCTGCTTCTGTATCACTTCCGGAGACGGGTCGAAGAAGTGGAACCACACCTGATCGTCCAGAGTGAATTTCCGGAGGGCGGTGTTCCTCTTGCCCCAGTCTGGGTGTGTACACAGCCTGTCAAACTCTCCGTTCTCGTCCAGCTGCTCGAAGCGCACCTGCTCAAACGGAATGTGAGTGGCCGACACAATCTGATACAAGGCGTTGTAATTGACATGCACGGCAAATCCCTTGAAGGTCGCGAAGTCTGTCGATACAAGTCGCAGCAGCTCGTCCATTTTCGTTCCGTTGTCATCCACGACGGAACGATAGAAGTTGCTTTGCGCGAAACCCCTGCCGATAAGGAACTTTATCTTGATGTCAAGACAGGACAGAGCCGTACCGCTTCCGCCCACAATCTCAAGAATGCGCTGCGGGTGGTCGTTGTTCGCACCGTAAGTCTGGATCTTGCACTGTTTGTTGTTCGTGGACTCTATTCGCTTTTCTGTTTTGAGTACGCTTGCTTTCATATCTTGCTCTTGTTTTGAAAAACCCGAAGCCTGTTTGCCAAGCTTCGGGCTGCCAGATTTCGAGTAGGGTGTTAAGCCTCAAGTTTGGTCAGGGCTTCTGTCGCCTCCGCAAGGAGTGTCTCCGCATCCTTGACCTTTGCCTGTGCCTCTGCGATTCTTTTCTCGTCCTTCACTTCGGCTTCCTCTGCCTCCTTGAGCTTGTTAAGCCAGAGGCTCAGATTTCTTTTCGCTTGAGAAACGGCGTTTTTAGCCGTTTTCAGGTTTTCAGCGTGTTCGGCTTCACCTTGAGCGTCATCGCCGCTCTGAGGGGCGTTAGAATCACCGTCAGCGCCTTTCTCGCCATTCTCTCCCTCCGTGCCGTTCTCCTCCGTGCCGTTCTGTCCCTCTCCGGTTTCGGTGTCATCGCCTCCGCTCTGGCGTGTGCCTGCGTCTGCAAGCAGCTCCTCTATGTTGTCCGGAAGTTTTGAGAATTTCTTTCTGCACGCCGGATTGGTCTTCAGGTGGTAAAGGGCGAGCTCCTCGGTCAGGTTGTGACGGGTACAGAGCTTCGCGTTATCGTGGTTCACTACATCAATGAGCAGTGCGCCAGCCTTGAGTTCAAAATTTTTCTCCTGCATAGTTGTGATCTGTTTAATTGTCATGAGGACAATGTATGCGTCCATCCAGCAGTCAGAGCAGGACTTGTTGAGCTTGAGTCCGGTTGCCCGCACATACAGCCTTTCAAGTTCCTGCCTGAAAGCGTGCTCGTGCTTGATCTTCTCGCGAAGCTCCTGCCGCGTCAGCTTTCCATACTTGTCCCTGAATGATAGAATTTCCTTCATCGTTAAGCCGTGACGAGAGCCTTGATAGCAGCCTCGGTCTCCTCAAGAGAGCCGGCATAGAACGAGAGAGGGAGCTGACTTTCCTTCGCGTTGTCGCCGCTGGCCAGAGTGAAGTTATAGATGACGCCGTCCGCATCTGTGGTAGGCGCGTCAAGGGCTGACATTTCCAGACCTGACTCATAGCCATAGATTTCGTACTTTGTCTCGTCATTGTGAACATCGACATTCTTGACGATAGCGACCACCTTGCCGTTTGCAAGTTCGTTGAGCTCTGTCTTGACCTGCTGGGTCTTGTTGAACACTCGACAGAGGACAGAATGGTCGAACATGTTGCGATAGGTCTTCTTCGCAAGAGGGCTGTTACCCTCAAAGGCGTTCTTCTCCGAGGTGTATTCGTAGGCTGTCGCTCCGTCCTTCATGACGAACTCGCTGCAGACGCCGCCCGCTACCTGTGTAGCCTTGCGGTCAATCTCGTCATAGTTCGCCAAGATGATTGTCTTCTCAAGACCTGCAACGGAAGCGTCACAGCTCGCAAGTGCGAGATTGCTTGATATTTTTCCGCATTTCATAATTTCCTGGTGTTAAGATTAAGAGGGCAGGGAAGTGTGCCTGCCCTCGTGGTAAAGTTGAAGAATTACTGGGCGTAAACGAGACGCTTGAAGTTGAGAAGTTCTGCATCCATCTGGTCCTTTGCCTCGATGCGGTTCTTGCGCGACATCTTGTCGTAGAATGCGTCGAGCTCTGCGAAGCCCTCCTCCGACACGATACCAACGGCGAGGTTACCGGTCTCACAAAGCACAGCTCTGTGCGGCTTGTAAAGCCTGTTGCCGAGGTTGTTGTACTGCGCAATCATCACATCCCAGATTGGCATAGGAATGATTGGAACATTGTGGATCATGAGGGCGTCGATTCCCTCGGTGAGGTTCTTGTACATAACCTCGTGATTCTTCGCGTCGCTCAAATACTGCTCGTAAGCGTCGGCGATTGACTGTGTCACCTTGAACGACATCGACGGCTTCTGTCCGTTCTGCGGTGTACGCATTTCGAGAGGAGCCTTGTAGTACATATCGTTCAGGAGCTTGTACGCCTGCTCTGGAGTAATCTCCTGCTCTGCGAATGTGGCTCCGTTGTTTGCCGCAATCTCGACAGATACCGCGCCCTGAGTGATAGCGATCTGGAGCTGCTTGAAGAAGCCGTCAAAGAGGTTGAAGTATTCCACATCCACACCCTCTGTGATGATACCGTCGCCGTCTCCGACATTGGCGGCATCTACATCGCCGAACCAGATCATGCGATAGATCATGTTCTTGATTGCCTCCTCGAGGACCATTACAACGATAGCGATGTAGTCGGTATCTGTAAGGTCGTCCATGCGGATGCCGTTGTTCTTACAGTAGAGAGCCGCTGTGTCCTTGAGGTTGTCAGCGCACTCGTCGATGATGATTTCCCATGCCTTCGGCTTCCATGTCACCTTTCTGGTGTTGATAGCGAAATCGTGAGCAACTGGGTCACAGCCCTGCTTTGCCTTTCCTACGAGACCGCCTCCGAACACGAATCCGATTTCCTTGTTGTACTCGATGCCGGTATGAATGGCATGGATGAAGTCGATTTCCGGAGCTGTCAATGCAGCTTCAAATACGAGCTCCTTGATGTCACGCACCTGCTCTGCGGTGAATGTGAACTTTGTGAGGTCTAATACTGGTTTTGCCATAGCTTTTTACTTTTTAGCGTTCTTGATCTTTTCCTTGATGCCAGCCTTACGCTCCTCGCGTGTAGGGGTTGGAGCATCCTTGGTCGAGTTTGTCCTTCCCTTTGGCTTGAAGTTGCTGCGAGTCTCTTTCTTGAAGTCCTCGATAAGGTTTGTCGCCTCCTTGAGCATAGAGCGCAACTGGGCGTTTTCAGCCTCAAGTCTCTCCACTTCCTCTGAAAGGTTTGTCTCGTCGTCTTCCTCAGCCTCCGGCTCCTTGATCTCGGAGATAGCTCCGTCGGCGATTGTAACGGTACGACCGTCCGGAAGTGTGAATGTGCCGTCTGGTGACGCCGCCATTCCGACCTCAAGGGTGTCGTCCTCTGATTCGGTTGTGAAAAGCACAGTTCCGTCTTCGTCGGTGTGCTCGTAGTTTGTGGCCTGCTCCTCCTGATTCAGGAAGGCGTTGATTCTTGACAGCAAGTCAGTGGCCGCCTGTTTGAGATTTTTTGCTTTTGCCATATTACTATTGGTTTTGAAATTGGTGTTGTAGCTGTTTATTCGGCTGATGAAGCCCCATTCCAGAAGCTCCTCCGCCGTCCTGATCTTCTCCTCATTCATGATTTCCTGCAGCTCCTCGAGGGATTTGTTCGTCCTCTCTGCATAAATGTTCAGGATTTTGTTCTGGAGCGTCCTTGTCTCCTCTGCCGCCTTTTCAAGGTCATCTGCCGTTCCGGCGTAAGCACAGCCGTAAACCTTGTGAATGAGAGCCGAGCAATTCGGGTTTGCCGACCTGTTCTTCGCAGGTGCAGCGAGCAGGAGGGTGACAGCCATAGAGTGACAGTCTCCCTCGATGTTCATGTGGATATTCTTGCCGGATGTACGAAGACAGTCATAGATCGCAAGACCTTCGGCCACCTCACCCCCAGGGCAATGAATGTCAAACTTGAAATCCGTTTCATCCGGATTGTCAGCAAGGAGTTTCTGCACGAACTCAAGCGAGAAAACTCCCTCTGTTCCGTCCCAGCAGTACCACCATTTGTGGTCTTCGTTGGCGACTACTTCGTGTATTTTTACTGTTACCATAAAATCTCCAAGTGTTTCTATTGTACGCACTTTAAGTGCAAAGGAAAGAAATAATTTTCAGAAAGCAATGCTCAACTTTTTGACCACTCACAAATCCTGTGACATCTTGCGTATTATCTTACGCAGGTTCGGCTCGCTGATAAAGCACTTCTGGGACACATAGCAATACGCCTCCATTTTCGATTTACCGGCGTTCAGAGCCGCGTTGTACAGCTCGTAGAGGTATATGTCTCGGTTGATGCTTGGTGACAAAATCTTGGCTTTTATCATCAGTCTGCGGACCTCTGGGGTCAGGGATGTCGCTATTTCGTAAGTGGTCATAAAATTACAGTTTTGAATTTTCCTCAATCATCGTATAGAGTTCATCCGCCTCTCGGACTTCCTTGATTGCGGTGTATATCTTGAGATTTCGCAGGGCTTCGGAAATCCTGCCCCCTACCTTATCGGCCAGAAGGTCGTAGTCGATAGGCTCCATGCCTTTGCCTTCGCCGGAATACCCTGTCATTGACCTCGCGGCATAGCCGGTTTCAGGGATGCCTCCGTGCTTGCCGATATAGGAGATCAGGTTAAGCAATTCCGGAAAGGCTCTTGACGGCTTGGCGCTGATAATCCTCTCGTCGTTCTCCGCCTCAATCAACACGCCTCCGGCTTCATGAGTAGCACCCTTGACCAGACCTCCGTATCGAGCCTGAGGGATAGGAGCTGCGAGGGCTGTCGCGAGTTGAACCGCACCCAGAGCCGCCACCATTGCGGTCAGCGCGATCGTGCTCGCTCCGAAGTCTACCTTTGGAACTTCCGCCCAAATCTTCATGATAGCCATTGCTGTATTCAGTCCAATCTGGAAAACGCTCAACGCCTTTTCGCGAATAGCCTGCTGTCTTGCGATCTTGGCTTTCTTTGCATCCAGTTCCTCGTCCAGCTTCGCGACCTCCTTGTCATACTGCTTCTGGCTGATCAATCCGGCACGGAGCTGCTTGTCGAGGCTTGTCTTCTGCTTGTTATTGCTCTCCTCTGCCTTTGCGACTTGACTGTCTTCAAGCTGGGTCATGAGTTCGCTGACAGACGAAGCGAGGTCCATAGCATACGACGAGTATTCGTGCATTGCGGCAATCTTCCTCTGCGATGCCTCGACGGTTATCTCTGCAAGCTCCTGCTCGAGAGCCGCCCTCTGCTCGGCTGACAGGTTTGCCATTGCCAGCTCCTTCTGCAGAAACTCCTTCTGAATCTTGAGCTGCTCGTCTGCATTCTTCCATTTGAGCTGGAGTTCCTTGTTTGCGTTATGAACACGCAGGTCGTATTCGAGCTGTGCAAGCTTCACCTCGTCGGCGTATGTGTTGAGCCCCTGCTTCTTCTTCTCCGAAATCAGTTTCTTCTGCTGCTCGATAGCGAGCTCCGTCTTCTCGATTTCGCTTGCGGAATACTGACGCTTGTCGTATCGGTACGATTCCTCGACCATAGCCTGAATCTTCTTGATCGTGTCGTCCTTCGCCTTGAGCTGGATGTCCTTGATAGCTTGAGCCTCCTG
>JAZSFD010000048.1:0-115254 GCA_045532035.1 Eubacteriales bacterium
TTTTGAAAAAGCTTGACCAAAACTTTCATTATGGGTTTTGCTACAAGTTCAAAGTGCCGACGGTTTTCGTCGGCACTTTTTTATCTTTCGGTATTCAGAAATCTGTGCAATCTTGCAATGACCGTCGCAGCTTCTGCGCGAGTGATGCCGTCCTGCGGGCGGAAGTTTCCGTTTTCGTCGCCCTGCATAAGGCCAAGCTCTGCACAAAGCCCGATGCCCTCGGCTGCGAAAGCCGAAATCTTGTATTTATCGGCATAATTGCATGAAAAGGTCATATTTTCGGGCTGAAAGCCTTCAAATTTTTTCAGGTATCGGGTGATAAAGGTCGCTATCTGCTCGCGCGTGACATTGTAATCGGGTCTGAAATCGTCATTTCCCATGCTCTGGGTTATGGCGTTGTCATATGCCCACGCCACATACGGGCCATACCAATCGTCAGGGCTCACATCTCCCAAAACCTTCCAATTATAGAGTGTAGGATCAATACCGTGAAGTCTTCCCAGTGTCACAACAAACATGGCGCGAGTAAAGAGTGCCGACGGCGAAAAGGCGTCTTCCGATGTTCCGTTAAAAATTCCTTTTTCGGTAACATATTCTACATCTGATGCAAACCAGGCTTCCTTTGGCACATCCGGGAAGCGCTCTTGTGCAAAAACCGATGTCGCGGTACTCAAAATAATTAAAGCGGTAAGAAATGTTATGATTGTTTTTTTCATTGTCATACCTCCTTTTGTGTGTTTGACGGAAAATATGATGAAATGTTCCTTAATCTATTAAGCAAAAAGAGGCTCTCAAAGCCTCTTTTCATTTGTTTTGGTTCTTATTTGCACAACTCCATGATGAGATCGTGAAGCTTTGCTTCATAGTCGTAGGAATAGGGATTCTTTGCCTCACCTGTCACATACGAATGGAATGCCTTGAACATGTCGTCATATCTTCCGTAGTCTTTGACGCGATAGGTGGTCGAATTATCCCGCCATGCCCTGTCATTATTGAGAGTCTCGCGCCATACGCAGTCAAGGGTCCAGTTTTCGTTATTGAACTCGATGGGCTTTATCTCAACGGTGCCGAGACTTCCGGTGATTACCACCTGACGGCGGTCATAGCCGTTTATTTCGGTGGCACAGCTCTTGACAAACGAAACGCCGTTCTTGTATTTGTAAAGGCAAAAACCGTAATAGCGGCTATCATTTCCGTCAACGCCCGTGTTGCAGTTGAAAGGATGTACTTCGTCGGGGAAACCGCAGAACTGAACCACAAGGTCGATAAGATGGCAGCCAAGGAAATAGAGCATTCCGCCCTCAAAGCGGGACAGCCATGCACGCTTGTCGTTTTCATGGCGGACACTCATCTGAGCCTCAACGCTGAAAATCTCGCCGAGCTTGCCCTCGTTTTTGAGTTCAAGAGCACGGACGATGGCAGGATTGTAGCGGTACATATAGAGGCAAAGCACAAGATTCTTTTTCTTTGCAAGCTCGCACATACGGTGGAACTGCTCGGTGTCCTGGCTTCCGGGCTTGTCCATATAAACATCATAGCCCGCCTCAAGTGCCTTCATTGCGTTTTCCACAAGCTCAAGCTCGCTGGTTTCAATGATGAAAGCATCAGGCTTCATTTCGAATGCCTGCTCCCATGTGACAACGGGAGGATGCTCCACATCCTTATAGTAGGAATCAAACATCCACTTCTGTCTTTCGTCGTTGTCATTGATAAAGCCGATCAGCTCAAAACCGTCGATTCTTCTGAAAGTGTCAATCGGTGCGGGAGCATGGTCGTGGGCAAAGCCGACCTGGATTACTCTTAATTTTTTCATAATCTTTTCTCCTTATTTTCTCCAGTCAAACTGCACGCAGACCGGGAAGTTTTTGTTTTCGGCAAGGCGGGCATAAACTGCGCCCGCATTTTGGGGCGAATGGGTCTCGCAGACAAACTCGGAAAAATCAAGCCTGCCTGCAGAAATCAGGCGCAAAGCCGCCTTAATGTCATCCTTTTCTGTCCACCAGCCCTCGTGCGATTCGAAATTTGGGCGTGCGTTTGTGTGTGCTCCGACCAGCGTAATACCGGGAGCGTGTATCTTTTTGTAATAGTCAATGGTGAAATCCGAATCTCTTGTGCAGCCAAGCAAAGCTACGCGTCCGAATTCCGCCATAACATCAAGAGCTCTGTCAAGAGCGGGGCCGTTTCCCGTAACTTCAACGCAGGCGTTGACCATTCTGCCATCTGTAACTTCACGAACCTTTTCCACAAAATCCTCTTTTGTAGGGTCAAAGGCAAAATCTGCACCGTTTTTGAGAGCAAGCTCTCTGCGTTCGGGGTTGGGATCTGCCGCAATGACGGGATATGCTCCGGCAAGCTTCTGGAACATGACAGACATCTGACCGAGAATACCAAGACCCACAGTCATGGCAGATTCGCCGAATTCAAAATTTGTCTTTCTGACTCCGCCCATTGGGAATGTGGTGATATGACAAAGTGCCGCTTCCTCGAATGAAACATTGTCGGGAATCTTCGTCACTCTGCTCGGGTCATAAATGTCGCACTCTGTATGGATACCCCAGCTGAGAGCAACTCTGTCACCGACTTTAAGATCTGTCACATCAGCTCCCACCTGTTCGACAACACCCGAGCTGCTGTAACCGAGAAATCTCGGGAAATAGGTTGCCATATCGACCTTGTAACCGCCCGCCACATTCGGATGACCCATAAGATTTGCGCGCTCTGCGCCGCAGCTCACTGTTGAAACATATTTGCGCACAAGCACCCAGTTTCCGTGGGACGGAATTTCAAATTCACGGTCGACATATTCCGCAATTCCGGGCGCTGTAAAAGCAATTGCCTTGACTTTCATGGAAACACCTCCAAAAAGTTTTTGTATTCTGCTTTTATATTAACCGGTTGACCGCGCGGAAAAAATATGCTATACTGTACAAAAAGGTTATTATTCTCCAAAAAGAGGTGAGAAAAACGGAAACGCTTGACGGTTTCTGCCTGTCTTATTTTGACATTGTAATCCTCGAAACGGCAAACGGCAGAATCAACCACATAGATCTCGGCGCCGCCTGGAACTATTTCGGAACGATAATACGCGGCTCAGTCCGCTTTGTTTCGGCAGACACTGACATAACAGTGACGGCGGGTGAAACAATATTTATTCCAAAGGGGTGTGTTTACAGCTCGGAATGGCATGGTGACCCTTCGGCTCTTTTCTATTCTGTACCCTTTGTCTTCTCAAAACAGGAGAATAATATACGATTCTCCCTGTAAAAGCTTGAGGCAGACGGGTTGTTCGAGGATATTTCGGAAATGTACCAAGAGAAAGAAAAGGGGTCTCTGTCAGCTTTTTCAAAGTTTTATTCAATCTTTGACAAGGCACGCACACTCCTTGAAATACAAAAAAAGCCCCTCCCCGAAAAGTCAATATTCCGGCCTTGAAGCATATCGAAAATCATTGCGGAGACGATTTTGACATTCCGTATCTTGCCTCGCTTTGCAGGATGAGCGAGTCAGGATTTTATGCGCTGTTCAGAAAGCAAATGGGAATGACCCCCATCGACTACAAAAATCGTCAGTGCTGTATCAAGGCCGCCGAGCTTTTGCGCTCGACAGATTACACGGTTGAATATATCAGCGAAAAGCTGAACTTTTCGTCGCCCATGTACCTGCGCAAGGTACTTTTCAGCCATTTCGGCAAGACTCCGCGGGAAATACGCAAAGAAAAGCTGGAGCTTTTATAAAACACAAGGGACACCCCACAAAGGTGTCCCTTGACTGTGTTATTTGAATTTCGAATTGCGGCAGCCTCCCAAAGGCTTGCATTTGTTGAAGTTCATGCACTCGGACACGGTGCTGTCATCACCGTTGACCGTTTTGATGATGACCGTGTTCGCGTCTATCACATGGCAATACCGTTCAACCACCTCTCGGTACACCGCCTTTTGTCTTCTTCCTGTCATATAAGTCACCTCCGGGTATAAAATGAGGAATATATTCCTATTCTATACCGAAAGCGCCTTTGGTATGCGCAAAAAGCTAATTTGTCAGAACTCAATAAAAGCGCAGATTGGATAGTGGTCGGAAATATAAACTCCTCCCACCGATTCATCGGGCACCGCATACGATGGTGCCGCTTTTTTGGCATCCGAGAAAATGTAGTCGATGTGCCATTCGGGATTGTTGATGAATTTGCCGAAGCCGTGGAAGGTTTGTCCTATCTCCTCTGTTATATCGGGAACATGGGCCTTGAAAATCTTTATGGCATCCGATTCCGGGCTGGCGTTGAGATCTCCCATAACAACATTCGGACAGGGTATCAGTTTGTTTTTCATCGAGATATACTGCACGATCTGGGTGGCACCGCAAACGCGCGCAAGCTCTCCGCGGTGGTCAAGATGGGTGTTTATGACACGGAAGATCTTTTTGGTCTTCTTGTCCATGAGTTCAACTGCCGTGAAAACTCTCGGGCATGAGCTCTGATCTACAGAATAGCATGAGCCGGGAATGTTGGGGGTCTCGGAAAGCCAGATCGTTTCAAGCGACACAAGCTCGAACTTTTTCTTTTTGAAGGCAATGCGTGCGCCCTCACCTGTGCGGTCGGCATTTCTGCCTGTGCCGATGACGGTGTATTTTGAACGGATGGCAACCTTGATCCAATCTATCATGCTGTCGGATGCCTCCTGAAAGCCAATAACATCAGGCTTTTCATACAGGATAGTCTCCTTGATGCGTTCTTTTCTGTTGTCAAATGCATTGATGCCGTCGGCGGCGTTGGCAATGCGCAGATTAAAGGTCATGAGTTTTATTTTCATTCTTTTTCTCCTGTATAGGTTATTTTTTCTCGTTGCCAATGTCTTTATACGGCACCTTGTCCCCTAGTCCGAAGCCGTCGATGTCGGCTCTTTGCATGGCTCCGAAAATGCGGTGCTTGAGACCGTCATAGTCCTTTTCGAGAGTATAAAGCAGATCCTTCACCCTCTGCCTTTCGGAATCCCGGTCGGCAGGGCATGGACTTTTCACAATAGGAAGATCTGCGTGATTTGTGTAATACCTCACGCTCTTTTCGGGACAGTAGATGAGCGGACGAATGATTGTGATGTCCCGTCTGTCAAGATATGTGACAGGAGAAAAGCTTCCGATACGCCCTTCGTTGAAAAGATTCATGACAAAGGTCTCGACGGCATCGTCAAAATGATGCCCGAGAGCCATTTTGTTGCATGAAAGAGCTTTTGCGGCGTTATGCAGAGCTCCTCTTCTCATGCGCGAGCAAAGAGAGCAGGGATTCTGCTCTTTTCTCACATTGAAAACGATTTCGGCAATATCGGTGTCAACCACCGTCATTGGAACTTTCAGCGATTCGGAAAAGCGTTTCAGCTCCTCGATCTGCGTCATCGCCTCCTCTTTTTCGCAAAAGCCCGCGTTATAAAAGGACGGATTCAGATGAATGGCAAAAAGCTCGTATTTTTTCGGATAGAATATCCGAAGCTCTGCCAGCGCACAAAGAAGCGCCAGTGAATCCTTGCCTCCCGAAACGCCTACGGCAATGCGGTCGCCGTCCTCTATCATGTCATAATCGTCTACGGCTCTGCGAACAAAGCTCAGTATGCGTCTGACATTTCCGTAATGGGTCATGCCGGAAAGCTTGTTTGTGTTTTCGGTAATGTTTGTGTTTTCTTCCATTTATTCTCCGATAATTCAATTGTGGGTTATCCTTGCGGAAAGCTTTATTTCAGAGCTCTTTTCCTTGGGTTTTACGCTGAATTTATAAATTTCGGTCTTGTCCTCGCTTACGGCAAATCCGTCTGCATGATGCTCCTTTTCAATCCACTGTCCGCGGCCGTTGATAAGCGGCAAAGTGTGATCCTCGGTACGGAACGCAAACATTTTGTATCGGGTTTCTGTTATGAAAGTGAATTTTGTGTAGGTTCCGACACCGGCATCAAGGATGACAGGCTTTCCGTCGTTATAAAGGATGAAATTGCCCACATCAAGATGGTTATGGTTTTCGGCGTTGTGACCGCCCTTTGCCGCAAGATGAAAGCCTTTTTCTGTATCGTTGTTCTCCCGCAACGCCGCAAGCTGAAGTTCGGGGAAATATTCGCATTTGCTTGCCACATACTCCCCTGCGGTCTTGTCATGTTCCATATCAAGAATCGTGGTGAGGTTTCCGTAAGGCGAACGGGAGCCGAAAGAATAGGTGTTTGAATACTTCCCGAGCATATCATTGCCGAAGGCATAGAGCTTTTCATTGCCAAAAAGCTTGCCCATGCGGCGGACAAGTGATCCGTTGGCACCCGCTTTCGGATGACCGTCGGCGCAGTTTATAAAATACTTATCCGAAATATGCACTTTTCTGATATAATCCACGATGTTTTCAAGCTTTTTGTCGCCAAAAACATTGTATTCCTTGCCCGTCACCGAATACGCAATTTCCACAAAGCTTGCAAGGCAGGCGCCTACCGCGCCCCAATAGGACGGACCCTCGTCACAGCCACCGTCATCAGGCATCGAATCATAATAATAGTTTGCACTTTCGGCAATCTTGCGCGCAAGGTTGAATCTGACTCTTGAGTCCTTCACCGCAAAGGCGCAGACTGTGAGAATGTTGTGATTGATCCAGATGTTCCAGTTATTGACCACGCCGCGGGCATATCCCATCCACCAGAGCTCGGTGGTGTTAAGATATGGTTTTATTATACGGCGGTTGAGCTCATAATAAAGTCTGTCGTTAAAAAGCTCGGGAATACGCTTTTCGAATTCGTCATAGAAGAAGTAATAACAAAGGGCAACAACAGCTCCCGTTGCCGCCGAAAAAAGGTCAATCGCCCATATATTTTCTCCCACAGGCTCGGGCATCTGTGCGATAAAGGTTTTGTGGTGGTTTTTAACGCTGTAATTGTGAGCGGAAACTACCCATGTGGACTCCTCGCAGATGGCAAAAAGGATGTCCATGATCTTGGGAATAAATCTTCCCTGCTTTTCGCAAAGCTCTGCAAGCATCAGAACATTGAGGTTGTCTCTGCGTTCAAAATAAGGGGTTCATATCCTGTTCTGTTGCCGTCACCTGTGAATCGGATATACTGGGACAGGGGCAGAACCTTCATTTCATAATCAAGAAGCTTTTCGGCCTTTCCGATGATGAATTTTCCTGTTTTTGAGCTTTTTGAGGGGAATTTTGTTTTCTTTCCGTTTATCGTTTCAAAGGGGCAGAATTTGTCGATGGGCAGAACCTTGCCCGCGAAAACTTCGGGGTCAAACAGTTTCATCTTTTTGTCCTCCCGGTGTTAAGCCTTGGAATAGATGATCTTTGCGCTCTTGTCGTGGAAGAGCTCATCGGCGGTTTTTTGTGCGTTGTCATCAAAGGCATAGTGCTTTCCATAGAAAAAGCCGAAGGATCTTCCGCGCTTCTGGATGAAAACATTGTCGGAAGCCATAAGCTTTTCGTCGCCTCCCACATTCAGGCGCACAAGCTTTCCGAAGGATCTGTCAAGAATGTTTGAATGAGCCTCAAAGTTTTCGGTGTTGGTAGTCATATTGAAGCTGTTGAACAAAGCGCCCTCGTCCTGTCTGCCGAAGCTTCCCCAGCCATAGCAACCGTAGCGAAGAACATTGTGCGAAACATTCACATTCTTTACAGTTCTGGGAGTTTCGGGAGCAGTGACACTTGCGGGGTTATAATATTCGATCGACCAATGGCAGTATTCGCAGAGATTTCCGATGTATTCCACATCCTTCATGTGGTTGGGAGTGTCAGAACGCGAACCGCTGAACTGATGGGTGATGGCAGTGTCATATATCTGATATATCCAGTTGCCGTTGACATAATAGCCGTCGCACTGACCGTAAACCTGGATGGCATTGCCGTAGCCCGTGACATTTCCTCCGCCAAAGCCTGTAAGTATCGAACCTCCGAGATATGCGAAGATACAGTTCTGGATGGTGTAATCAAAGTTTCCTCTTCCGCCGATGCCGACGCCGTGAGCGCCCGTGAATTTCACACAGAGATTGTCAACCTTGATGTGATGACCGCCCGAGATGAGATTCCATCTTTCGCCAAGCTCGATAGAATCAAAAACCTCACCGGGATTGCCGTAAAGACAGCATAAATAAAGCTCTTTTTCGTCGACATTCGACCAGTATTCGTAGTTGCGGCGAAGATTCTGAGGACCTTCAAAGCCGCCGACACCGCGTACTCTTCGCACGCCCACAAGCTCGTCGTATCTTCCGTATTCGTCGCTGTGATTGAGTGCCACAATGCCGATGTTGTTGCCACAGGCAGTGGTGCGCCAGACATTCGGATATTCGGTCTGCTCCCAAAGGGTCGGGTCTGCATAATTTCTCTGTGAGCCGTAAAGGCAAGGCTTTTTGCCCTCGCCGTAGGCGGAATAGGTGATGTATTCATGGGGAGCAACAATGCGTCCGCGCCAAACACCTCCGCGTTCGAAAAGGATGTTACAATGCTCGGGAGTAGACTCGGCAAGATTGATCTTGTCAAGGGTTTTCCATGCGGTTTCGGGAGTCATACCGTCGTTTTGGTCATCGCCGTTGTTGGACACATAAAAAGTGGGGAGTGTGGGGTCATAATCGCTTTCGGCATTTACAACGTCTCTTTTCAGCTGATCAGAAAGCCTTTCGATGCCTTGCTCGTATGCTTCATATTCAAAAATTCCGGAAGCGTTAAGCGCGTCGATGTTTTTGACGGCATTTTTTGCCGCGTCGGTAAGCTTTTTTGTGTACATAAGCATTCTCCTTTTCCTTTTGCGAAAAGATATGTTTTTTTGAGGAATATTTGTTTTCCCTTACAAAAAGATTATATACTCACCCTTTACAAAAGTAAATAGAAAAAAGGAATATTTATCGATTTTACCACAAAAAACGACATATTCCTTTTCCTGTATTGCATTATTCTGTTTTATCAGCTTCTGACATATTCCACCAGCTCTTTTATCGACTCTCTGTCGCAAAAATCGCCGTCGGCATCGCAAAGCTCCACAAGAAGTTTTTCCATTTCCGAAGGGTTTTCCTTCGAGGACATGATTTTTTTGAGAGTTTTGAGCGCAGTTCTGTGCACAAGCGACAACTCGTCAAGCTTCATCTTGCCCAAAAAATTAAAGACTCTCAGATTTTCGGGCACACCGTTTTTGAAATTTTTTTCGATAACATATGTATCATAATATCCTCGGCAGTCAACAGGAGTGATGCCGGTCGAAAAGACCGCAAGCTTCTTGTCAGATAGCAGATCAAGATTTTTTGTGATAAGGCTTACTCCGTTGATAACCTCGGCATAAAGACCTCCGCCGTAAATCACCGTATCATACTCCAAAAGATCGCGGACATTCACATCCTTAGCATTTACCGCCTCGCATCCCAGCTCCTGCGCGATCCATTCTGCGTAGGTTTTTGTCGAGCCGTATTTTGTCTTGTAGATAACTATTGCTTTCATAAAAATCTCCTTGTTGCAAAAAATCACCGCCTCCGTCGTGATGGGGCGGTGTTTTTAAGATCTTTGAACATTATATTCTCAAATGCATCGAAAGTAAACAGGAAAAACAAAATTTTCAGCAACTTTTCGCAAAGCTGTCACTTTCGGCGTTCTTTTCCTTATCCGTTTTCTTTTCTTTCATACTCATCAGCTTGAGCACTATCGGTCTGTTATATCTTTGAACGATGATAAACTGTGCATCAAAAAGCATCGCCGCAACGGCGGTTATGAAAAACGCGGGAAAACATCCCCAGATGAAGGTGAAAAAGATGCTTGCAATCGATATCACCTCGTTTATCCAGTGGTCAAGCTCGGATTTTGCCATGGTTGCGGCAAGCTGATCGAGAGTTCTGCTTTTGAAATCATATTTGTCGGGCTCAAAGGTAAGAACCTTGTCTTTCCAACGCCTCACCCGCAAAAGCTTATAAAGCATTTTCTCAAATTTTCTCTGATTATACCAGGGGTGTCGGTAATTTATCGGGAGTGTTTTGGAGACAAGTCCAAAGCCTATACGCAGTCCGAAATGATAGAGTATCATAAACGCCACGATCCCGACCCACAAAACCGCATCATGCGAAAGCACGCCCGAATAGTAGAAATAAAATCCCGCAGCCGCAATTACGGCGCATAAGACCATCACGCTGTACATAAATATGGCAGGGCCGCTCGGTTTTTTGCTTTTCATATGTATAGTTCCTTATTTGTGTAAAGTTTCATCAAAACGATGGTCTGTTCATACCAACTTTTATATGCTTTCGTATCGATTCAAATACATAGCATCAGCGCATCTTCATAATAGGAGTGCATCCACCAACGCGGTCAAAAGTTCCTGCTCTATGGCAACAGGTTTCATGAAAGGCTTTCGAAATCTCTATGAATTCTTCGGGTAAATAACGCTTTGCCTGTTCTTTGATTTTAAGCATTGATTCATCAAACGTATCATACCCCAAACCCGCATAGCCACCTGTCTGAACGGCATAGTAAGTCCAGGCAATAGAACCCGTTATTGCACCTGTTGTATCAGTGTCACCACCAATTGAAACTATATTTCGAATAGCATCTTCGAAATTATCTGACTCAAGAAATGCAACAATCGCTTGAGGAACAGAGCCCTGACAAGAAACATCAAAACAATAAGCTTCACGAATAGAATCCAATGTGAAATCCAAAGGGTAATAATTTTCTTGGATAAATTGCTTGATTTCCTCCTTGGTCTTTCCTGTTTTAGCCAGAAAAATTGCTGATGCAACAGCCTCTGCGCCTTTGAATCCTTCAGGGTGATTATGAGAAACACTTGCACTGGCATGAGCCAAAGCAATTGCTTCTTTCAGTGTCACTGCAACCAGTCCACAAGGCGAAACACGCATTGCAGAACCATTCCCAAAGCTGTTGTATGGTTTTGGATTGGCCTGACGAAGCCACATTGAAAAATTAGAGCCATAGGCACCTTTAGGGCATGGAAATCTTCTTCCGAAATCCTGCATTGTTTCCACAAGAAACTCACCAAAGCTTTTTCCCTTACCCTTTGTTCTATATTGTTCCATTCTGCTGAGCATGATTGCTTTTGCTACCGCCACAGTCATAATTGTGTCATCCGTATAGTCGCAATCACTTGAAAACAATGGGAAGTCTTTTGTTTTTATGTTGTCAAATTCGTACTTCGAACCAACGATATCACCTATAATTGCTCCATACATTGTAAAACTCCTTAACGATTATTGTTTTCATAAATTTTATATCTTTCGTAAATCTTCTTCATTCAGTTTTGTGCTTATAATAAGCCGTTAGCTCTCGTTTGTGTCAACAGCGCCACGCTCTCCACATGCCCTGTTCTTGGAAAAAGATCCACACCGACGGCTTTTTCGGAGGCATAGCCGCACTCGCCAAAGGTCACAAGGTCGCGGGCCAGAGTCTGTGGGTTACAGGAAATATATACGATTCTGCGTGCGCCGAAGGAAGCGATCTTTTTTGCCGCGTCCTCTCCGCAGCCCTTGCGGGGAGGGTCGATGATGATGACATCGGGATTTTTTTCTTTAAGTCTCGGTGTGTCAAGCGCCTCTCCCGCATCAAGGCAAATAAATTCTGCATCAATGCCGTTTTCTTTGGCGTTATATGCCGCGTCAACCGTTGCATCCTTTGAGATCTCAACGCCCACAAGCTTCACTTCTTCCTCCGCCATGATGATGCCGATGGTGCCGGTGCCGCAGTAAAGGTCAAAGACCACATCGCCCTTTTTTATCTGCGCCATCTCACGGGCTTTGCTGTAAAGCCTTTCGGTCTGGGCATGGTTGACCTGATAAAAGGCGGCGGGGGCAATGCGGAATTTTTTACCGCAGAGAGTGTCATAAAGATATCCGTCACCCCAAAGAGTGCGCCATTTTTCACCGAGAAGAGAATTCCCTGATTTTTTGTTTGTGTTCAGAAGGATTCCGCATATTTCGGGGAATTTCGCAGTCATTTTTTCGCAAAATATTTTTTCGTTCTCTTTTCCGAGGCTGTCGGCATTGACTATGAGCGACAGGAGAACAGCACCCGTTGAGCTTTTTCTCATATAAAGACTTCTGACAAGACCCTCTTCCCGCTCCTCGTCATATGCCGAAAGGGCAAGTTCCGACATGATTTCAAGAGCTTTGTCCTTGATTCGGGAGAATATTTCGGGACCTATCAGACAGTCATCGTGCTCGACGACCCTATGGGACATGGCGGCATAAAAGCCCGAAACAAGCTTTCCGTCCTTATCCTGCGCCACGGGATATATCGCCTTGTTGCGGTATCTTTCGGTCTCTTTCGCACCCAAAAATTCACTGATTTCAAGGTCAATCCCTGCAATATGCGAAAAGCTGTCGTTTATCATGGCACGCTTGAGAGCGCATTCGGCATCATATGTGATATGCCGAAAACTGCATCCGCCGCATTTTGCCGAAACTCCGCATCCGTTTTCACATCTGTCGGGGGATGGAACAAGAATTTCGGAAAGCTTTCCTACCGCATAGCTTTTTGTCACCTTTATGATCTTCGCTCTCACTCTGTCACCGGCGGCGGTCGACGGAACAAAGACCACAAAGCCGTCAAGTCTTCCGACACCGTTGCCGTTGCCGCAAAGAGAATCTATATTC
The DNA here is from genome assembly GCA_045532035.1 of Eubacteriales bacterium. GTDB lineage: Bacteria > Bacillota > Clostridia > Oscillospirales > CAG-382 > UMGS1052. The sequence continues at coordinate 12,592 of JAZSFD010000048.1, forward strand.
AATTCATATTCTTTGTTTTTTATGAGTTTTTCAGCCATTTTTTACCGCCTGATGTTTTTTCGTCACTTACATTATAATCGAAGAGTCTATCCAGGTCAACCGATTTTTCGATATTTATAAGCCATTTTTCTTCTTTATTTTTGCGTCATTTTTTTGCGTTGAAAAATAATTCTGCAAAAAATTTGACAAATCATGAAAAGTGAGATATAATATATAGGCTAAAAACAAGAAAGCATCATCGTGAAAGGATATTTCTCATGACAGAAGAAATTCTCAATCAAAATATTGACGAAATAACAGCCCTTTACGGCTTCGAGGGCAGAATACTTTCTGCAGGTCCCGTCGGCAACGGACATATAAACGATACATACAAGGTTGATTTCCTCACAGACGGCGAACACAGAAGCTATGTTTACCAGCGTATCAACGACTATGTTTTCAAAAATCCCGATGTGATAATGAATAACATCAAGGTCGTTTCTGACTACATCGACAAAAAATACGGGAAATACAGCGAAGAAGCAAAAATGATCCTCACCTTTGAAAAAGCAAAGGACGGAAATAATTTTATCAAAAACGCCTCGGGCTTGTGGAGAGTTTCGAAGTACATCGTGGGCGATTCCTATGACACTGTGTCAGATGCCCGTGTGCTTTACAACACAGGCTTTGCCTTCGGCAGATTCCAGAACATCCTTGCCGATCTTGACGCGTCCCTTCTCACCGAGACCATCCCCGATTTCCACGACACAAAAAAGCGCACCGAAAGATTTTTCGAAGCAGTATCTCTTGATGAACACGGCAGATGTGCAGAATGTGAAAAGGAGATCTCTTTCCTTGACAAGCACAGAAACGATTTTTCCCGTCTTGTCGAGCTTCATGAATGCGGCATTCTTCCTTACCGCGTGACCCACAATGACACAAAGTTCAACAACATCCTCATCGACAAAGAGTCGGGCAAGCCCATTTGCGTTCTTGATCTCGACACTGTCATGCCCGGTCTTGTGGCATACGATTTCGGTGACGCGATCCGCGCCGGTGCAAACTATACCGCCGAGGACGAAACAGATCTTTCAAAGGTCGGATTGAACTTCGAATATTATGAACAGTTCACCCGCGGCTTTATCTCCTCCACAAAGGATTTCCTCACCGTTTCGGAAAAAGACAGCCTTGCTCTTTCGGCAATGACCATGACATATGAGCTTGTTGTCCGCTTCCTGCATGACTATATCGACGGCGACAAATATTTCCGCATCTCCCACGAAAAGCACAACCTTGAGCGTGCAAGATGCCAGCTGCGTCTGTGTGAAGACATGATGGCAAACTACGGCAAGATGTGCGGCGCGGTGGATAAGTATTACAACTGATAAGATAACAAAAAACTCCGTTTTCACGGAGTTTTTCTGCTTTTATTGTTATTCTTTATTCAACCACTATCTTTGCCACATTTCCGTATTCGTCATAAGCGCTTGCACGCATGACATACTGGGGAATGCGACTGCCGTCGTCTGCCGCAAGCTCAAAATAGAAGTTATAATGGCGGTGGCCCGCAAATATACCCTTGATGACATCGGAGCTTGATTTGATGATCTCAAAAACCTTCTTTGTCGCCTCGGAATCTTCTCTGCCTTCGCCTCCGATATTGTTGGGGCCGCAGAAATTATAGACCTGCTTTATGGGATCGCTGCAGTTTGTATCAAGGCAAGGAGTCTGCGCATATTCTTCGATGTCGGTGGCAATAGGCTCATGCTGGAACATGAGAACAGTGTAGCCATTCTTTCGGGCAAGCTCAATATCTGCTCTCAGCTTTTCAATCTGGCAGTCAAGATATGTTCCCGCACCGTTGTCGATAGCGATACAGAGAACGCTGTCGTTCACGACCTTTGATGCATAGAAAAGGTCATGAGGCCAGAAGCTTTGAAGATGTGCGCGCCTTTCTTCGATGGGAAGCACATCTTTGAAGCCCGTTTCCATGTTCTTGGTGATGTCATGACCGCCGGGAGTCATGAGTACTCCGGGATAGGGCTTGATTATGCCGTCGATGACCATTTTCGTCGCACCCTTTGACATATAGTCAAGAATGTCTCCGGCAAGAACACACTGATCGTAAATATCGGCAAAAGCCATGCCGTATAGAGCGCGCTGGGTCAGCGAGTTGCCATAACCCCAGTAGCGAGTCTTGTTGGTGTACTGAATTTCGGCATCGTTTTCGTCTTCCTCGTTGACATAATTTATATGCATATCACAAAGTCCCGCAATGACTGTCTTTTTGCCACAAGTTACGGCGTCAACATGGATCTCGCGCACTCTTGTTCCTGCAACGGTTCTGTAGCTGACAAGACCTTTTTTGTAGTCTTCATCGGAAGATTCCTGCGAGCCGAACTGATACTCGGTGGGTTTTTCGAGCTTTGCTTTTTCTTCGGCTGAAAGCTTTCTCATGCTTTCGGGGAATACCACCTTTGTTTCTGTCGTGGGACGCCATGCCCCCGAAAGTGTGCCTGTTCCGTCATCATTCCATGAAGCCACATTGTCGGTCGATGGAGCCTTCAGCCCTCTGAAACCGAGGATATATTTGCCGTTGTGGGCAATATAATCCTGTTCGGCGCAGATATGTACCTTATATTCACCGGGTTCGGGAATGGTGAGAGTGAAATCGGTGCGCGAGTCGGAATAGAACATACGCCTTCCGTCATTGGAATAAACATATGCAATATAATTTGTTTTTCCGTGTCCGAAGTTGAGCTCGGAACCGCTGTATGTCTTGAAAACACCGGGAGTTTCGGTGGGGGTTATTTCAAAAGCTTCTCCCGTGGGGGCTTTTATTTCCGGGAGTATGAGTTTGATTTCGTCCATGTTTTTCTCCTTTTTGCATTTGGTATATAAAAATGCGGCACGGCGCATCCCGCCATGCCGCAAGCTTTCAAAAAGGATTCTGCTTGATAGCACTTATATAAGACCTGCGATCATTTTCTCAGGGTCACAAGGTCGTCTGTGGTGACATTACCGTTGCAATCGATATCTGCAGCATCGACAATAATGTCGTCCTCCGCCACAAGACCTGCAATATATTTTCTCATAAGAATGCTGACACTTCCGTTATCGTCCAAATCGCCAAGAGTATATTCCTTGTCCCAGTCAGCATTGATAAAATTATCCACTTTAGCAAAAACCGTAGAAGTAGCCAACATACAAAGCACAGCCGCAAGCACGGCAACTATGCATTTTTTCCAATTTTTCATATATTTTCTCCTCCAACTTTATACAATATTTCATATATACAGCATACCACACGCATTTGTAAAAGTCAAGCCTTTTAATATTTTATTTTCAAAATAAAAAAAGTATTGATTATTTTAATGAAAGAGATTATAATTGTATATAATGGATTATAATGCGATGATATCGCTTTCCGGGAGGTAAAATGATGGATCTTAACGAAAGAAACGAAAGCATGAGAGAGTTTTTCAACAGAAAAGCCTCCGAAAACTATGACGAAGTGCACGCAGTCTTCATGCGCACAAAGGAAATGATCTCGGAAAACCTGCCCTGTGACACAAAAAAGATCCTTGATCTCGGTGCCGGAACGGGACTTGAGCTGATCTCGCTTTTCAAAAGATTTCCCGATGCCACAGTTTTTGCCGCCGATATTTCCGAAAAAATGCTGGAGGAACTCGACAGGCGCGATTTTTCCCATAAGGTGACAAAAATCGTCGGGGATTTCTTCACTGTCGATCTTGGGGAGGATTATGATGCTGTCATTTCGACCTCTGCTCTCCATCATTTTCTGAAAGATGACAAAAAAAGACTTTTTGACAGAATCTATGCCTGCCTCAAGCCGGGCGGTGTCTTTATAAATTCCGACAAATTTGCAAACTGCCCCGAGGACGAAAAAGAATGGCTTGCCGACTATTACGAAAACAAGGACAAGCGTCCCCACATCGACACTCCCCTTGCGGTGCAGACCGAAGCCGAGCTTCTTGTGCAGGCGCATTTTTCGGATATCGTCATCATCGACTGCGATGCCGAATATTATAAACTGATAAAAGCTAAAAAAGCATAACCTCACTTAACGAAAGGCGAAAGTCTTATGGAAAATTACAGAAACGAAAAGCTTGAAAAATACAGAGCTTATCTTTGCGGCAAGACCTGCGCCGTTCTCGGGGTAGGTGTCAGCAACATTCCCCTTATAAAATTTCTTCTTGAAAGCGGAGCCTTGGTTGTCGCGCGCGACAAAAAAAGTCTTGAGGCTCTTTCGGAGAATCCCGCTCTTGACATAAATGGACTTATCGGGCAAGGTGTGCGCTTCGTGGCAGGCGAAAATTATCTTGCAGATCTCTCCGAGGAGATCATCTTCAAAACACCCGGTCTTCGTTCGGATGTTCCCGAAATTGCCGCAAAAAAAGACGGCTCTGTCATCACCAGCGAAATGGAGGCCTTTCTTTCGATCTGCCCCTGCAGGATAATTGCCGTTACGGGAAGTGACGGAAAGACCACCACCACGACTCTTGTGGCAAAGATTCTCGAGCAAGCAGGTCACACCGTTCATCTCGGAGGCAACATCGGGAAGCCTCTGCTTTATGAAACGCCGAAAATGCGCCCATCGGATTTTGCAGTTCTTGAGCTTTCAAGCTTCCAGCTTCATTCGATCGGCTTTTACGGCAGCAATCTTCCGGTTGCACTCGGAAACTTTCCCGATGTGGCAATCGTCACAAATGTCAGTCCCAACCATCTCGACTGGCACACCTCATACGAGGAATACGCCGACTCAAAAAAAGCCGTCTTCTCCCATCTTCGTGAAGGCGGAAAGCTTGTGACAAATGCCGCAAATGACATAACCGTGTCTTTTGCAAAAGAAGCGGAAGTGGGCGGCAAGAAGGTCTGTCTTTTCTCGGCAAAGGTCAGAACAGACGGATATTATGCAGATGACACTGCCATATACAAAAACGGCGAAAAAGTTCTTTTGCGTGCCGACATAAAGCTGCCCGGAGTGCACAACGCCGAAAACTACATGGCGGCAATGGCGGCGACAGAAGATTTTGTCACTCCCGAAGATGTGAGAGCCGTAGCGACTACCTTCGGAGGGGTTGAACACCGACTTGAATTTGTGGCAACCATCGACGGCGCAGACTATTACAACAGCTCGATCGACTCCTCCCCGACAAGAACGATCGCCGCAGTGTCAAGCTTTCCCGAGCGCGAGGACAAAAAGCTTGTTCTCATCATGGGCGGCTATGACAAAAACATTCCTTATGCTCCCGTGGGCGAGCCTGTTTGCCGCAAGGCAAAGGCTGTTTTTCTGTGCGGAGCAACGGCGGACAAGATAGAAGCCGCCATAAAAGAAGCTTCAAATTTCGATGACTCCACAAAGATATTCAAGTTTTCCGATTTCAGGCAGACAGTCGTCGCCGCACGAAACTTTGTGCAAAAGGGCGACAAGGTCATTCTGACCCCTGCCTCCGCAAGCTTTGACCTTTTCAAAAATTTTGATGAGAGGGGAAAGGTTTTCAAATCCATCGTGCACGAGCTTGAAGCAGAAAACTGACAGATGAAAGGATACTTTCAATGACCGATAATCCGACAATCTCCGACACAAAAGCGTTGCTTTGCCGCCTGATCGAAATTCCCGGTGTCAGCGGCAGCGAAGAGCTTTTTTCGGAGGAGATCACAAAAACTGTTTCCGAATACACTTCCTTTTTCGACAAGTGCGAAAAGCTTCCCTGCGGAGGACTTGTTTTCACCCATTCCTGCAAAAAAGCGAATGCGCCCAAACTTCTTTTCGACGCGCATCTTGACACAGTCGGCTTTGCGGTGACAGAGCTTCTGGCGGGCGGCTTTTTGAGAGCAAGACCCGTGGGCGGTATCGACAAACGGCTGATATTTGCCTCCGAGGTCGAAATACATGGCAAAGAAACGGTTCGGGGAGTTTTTGTTTCAACTCCTCCTCATCTCGCAAAAAAAGACGGGGACAAGCTTCCCGACGTTTCGGATATATATATCGATACAGGTCTTTCGGACGAAAGACTTTCCGAACTTGTGCGTATCGGCGACACCTGTTCCTTTGCATACACTATGCGCGAGCATCTGAACGGTATCGTTTCGTCACGCAGCATGGATGACAGAGTCTGTGCCTGCGCGGTGCTTCTTGCCGCAAAAATGATGGAAAATGCCGACAAAAGCCCCGATTGCGATGTTATCTTTTCTTTTTCGTCTGCCGAAGAAGTGAACGGTTCCGGTGGTGAGGTGCTCGGAAAGCTTATGTGCGACGGAGCCGTCGTGCTTGATGTGAATTTTGGCAGAGACAAGGATATTCACGAAAAAGAAAGCTATGTTCTCGGTGACGGCTGCGGCGTTTCCTATTCCTGCACAACCTCAAGAGCAATGACCGACGCCCTTGTCGAGTGCGCAAAAAACGAGAACATTCCGCTCCATACTCTTGTCGAAGCTAAGCACACGGGAACGAATGCTCATTTCCTTTCAAATGCACATCTCGGCACCCCCTGCGCCGTACTTTCCATCCCCGAAAAATATATGCATTCTGCCTTTGAAGCGGTAGATATTTCGGATGTTTTGTCCTGTGCGTCGCTTCTTTGTGAATTTGCCGACAGATTTCCCGCTCTTGCAGAAAAAATGAAGGCAGAAAGAAAGATAAAGGAGGCGATGGCATGAACTATACGCTTTTGAAAGAGCTGTGCGAAGCACACGGCGTTTCGGGCTATGAGGACGAGGTCCTCTCGCTTATTGCCGAAAAAATATTGCCTTATGTCACCTCTGCCGAATATGACAGATGCGGAAATCTTGTGGCCTTCAAAAAAGGCTCAAACGGCTCGCTCGGAAAAACAGTGCTCTATTCCTGTCATGCCGACGAGGTGGGTTTTGTCATCAATCACATCGACGGCGAAGGAAGACTTTATTTCGACGCCATCGGCATGAGTCCTCTTGTTTATGCGGGACGCCGGGTGCTGGTGGGCAAAAACCGAATCCCCGGCATTATTGCCGTAAAGCCTTTCCACCTTGTCTCCTCCGACGAGCGCGATAAGACTCCCGATGCCGACTCTCTTTTCATCGACATCGGCGCAAAAACAAAGCAAGAGGCGGAAGCTCTTGGGGTTTTTGCCGATTACGCCGTGTTTGACACCGAATTTTCCGATTTCGGAGAAGATATGATAAAAACCAAGGCCCTTGATGACAGAGTGGGCTGTGCTCTTCTTGTTTCACTTCTTGAAAGAGGGGTGGAATACGACTCATATTTTACTTTTTGCGTCGGCGAGGAGATCGGTCTTCGAGGCTCAAAAGCAGTGGCAAGCCTTGTGCGTCCTGACATCTGCATAAATCTCGAATGTACGACGGCAGGCGATATTTACGGTGTTTCGGGTGCTGAGCGCACCTGTATTCTGGGGGGTGGAGCAGCTGTCCCTTATATGGACGGCTCGGCAGTATATACCCCGTCGCTTTACAAAAAAGTCAGAGCCCTTGCACAAAAGAACGGTATCGAATGTCAGACAAAAACAAAAATCGCAGGCGGCACCGACGCAGGCTCTTATACAAGGGTTGCGGGAGGCTGTGCGATCACCGGCATCGCCGTTCCCACAAGATATATCCATTCCGCCTCCTGTGTTGCGAAGAAAAGCGACATCGAGGCAACCGAAAAACTTCTTTTTGCAGTATCCGACAGCATTAAAGACCTGCTTTGAAAAAAGAGAGGAATGTTATGACAACACAAAACGGGATCAGAGAGGATCTCACAAAAATCTATAATGTAAAGTCCGTAAGCGGCGGAGAAAATGCAGCTTTCGACTTCATAAAAAGCGAGCTTTCAAAACTTTGCGACGAAATCTTTGCTGACGACATTGGAAATGTTTATGCCATAAAAAAAGGACACGGTGAATGCCGACGAAAGATTGCCATTGTTTGTCCCTTTGACGAGCAGGGCTTTGTGGTAACTGACGCATCGGGCAAAAACGCCCGTCTTCATGCCATCGGAAAACCTGCTCTTTCCGGGCTTTGCGGCAAAAGAGCGCAGATTGTCGGGAAAGACATTTCGGGACTTCTCCTTTGTGACAGCGAAAAGCCCGAAACCGACAGCTTCTATTTTGAAACAGGTGCAGCTCCCTGTGACGAGGGAATCTGTGAGGGAGATTTTGTCAGCATCTGCGACGAACCGACTTTCCTCGGGGAAAACCTTGTATCTCTCGGCTCTCTTTGCACAAAAGTCCACGGCACAGGTCTTCTTTCGATTGCAAAATGTGCGGGTAGCTTTTCGTTTGATGTGATCTTCGTCTTTGCAGCGGCACATCTTCTCGGCTCAAGAGGTGAAAAATGCGCCTCCTTCATTGCCGATGCCGATGAGTGCATCTGCTTTGATATGTGCGAAGAGGGAATAAACTCTGTCGGAAAAGGCCCTTGCATCGCCTTTTCTGATGCGGGCGGAAATTGCTCACGCGAGCTTGTCGGAAAGCTTGAAAATGCCGCAAAAAACATCGGCATCGGCTATCAGCTCAAGGCAGACAACAATAAGGACAGGCCTTCTGCCATCGCGCCTTTTATCGCAAACGGCACAAAAACCGCTCTTGTTTCGGTCTGCGCCTCAAAGCTTTCGCAGGGCATCGGTATCTGCGCGCTTTGCGATCTGAGGGGAGCCGCGGCTCTGGTATGCGCATATCTCATCTTTGAAGAAACGGAAAAGGAAAAAGAAAATGAAGATAAATGAAGAATTGCTTGCTCTTGCCGAAAAGGCGGAGCGTGCACTTATTGACAACGGGGTTTTTGCAGGGATAGAAAAGATCGCCCTTCAAAATCAGATACGCGTTATGGATGCTTTCAGAGAGCACCAGGTATCGGAATCCCATTTCTGCCCCACCACAGGCTACGGTTACGACGACCGAGGCAGAGATGTTCTTGAAGAAATGTTCGCCGATGTTTTTGAAACAGAAGATGCCATCGTGCGCCACAACATCATCTCGGGAACCCAGGCTCTTTGCATCGGTCTTTTCGGAATACTCAGAACAGGCGACAGAATGTTGTCGGTGACGGGAAAACCGTACGACACCCTTGATGAAGTCATCGGTCTGCGCGGTGAGGGTATGGGCTCGCTCCGCGATTACGGAGTGAATTACAGCGAGATTCCAATGACCTTTGACGGAGGTATCGACATTCCTGCCATGGAGGAAGCACTGCGCTCATCGGATGATATAAAAATGGTATATATTCAGCGTTCAAAGGGCTATGCCGTACGCCGTACCCTTTCGGCAAAGGAGATAGGCGATGCGGCAAAAGCAGCACACGCTGTCAACAAAGATGTTTTCGTTTTTGTTGACAACTGCTACGGCGAATTCTGCGATGAACACGAGCCCACTTATTACGGCGCTGACCTTTGTGTCGGCTCGCTCATTAAAAACGCCGGGGGCGGCATGGCGGAAACCGGCGGATATATTGCGGGCACAAAAAAGGCGGTCGAGCTCTGCTCTTATCGTCTCACCACCCCCGGCATCGGAAAAGAGGCGGGCGCAAGTCTCGGTCAGACAAAGTTTATGTATAAAGGTCTTTTCTATGCTCCACACACGGTGGGTCAGGCATTGAAAACAGGGGGTTTTGCCGCAAAGCTTTTCGAGCTTCTCGGCTATGACATCTATCCGAAAGCGGAAGAGGAACGCCACGACATTATTCAGACGGTGACTCTTGGCTCTGCCGACGGACTTCTGAAATTCTGCCAGGGAATCCAGAGCGGCTCGCCCGTCGATTCGCACGTTCTTCCCGAAGCATGGGATATGCCGGGCTATGCCGATGCTGTCGTGATGGCGGCAGGAGCCTTTACCTCGGGAGCATCCATTGAGCTTTCGGCAGACGGACCTATGAAAGCTCCATTCACCGCCTATCTTCAGGGCGGACTTACATATGAGAGCGGCAAGATCGGCATTCTTCTTGCCGCACAGAAAATAATCGGAGAAAACTGAAATGTTGAAGTTTGAAAACAACGCTCTTTCAGGTGTTTTTCTCATGCCGAAGGATATCGAAAAGCATCTTTCGGGGGCAAACACTGCAGAGCTAAAAGTCATAATATATATCTTTTCTCGTGATGGAAATGTCTCCGATGAGGGAGAAATTGCAAAAGCTCTCGGTCTTTCCGAAAACGATGTGATATCTGCTCTTGCCTTCTGGCGCGGAACAGGCCTTCTTGCTCTCTCAAAGACAGACGATTCGCGTGTCACCGTCATTTCGGAAACAAAGCCATCCGAAAAAAACGTGTCCTATTCACCAAAGGAGATAGCCGACGCCATCGATGGGAACGAAGACATCCGCTCGCTGATGAATTTTGCATCCCAAACTATCGGAAAAATTCTCACTCCCACCGAGCAGGGCATCATTCTGTCGCTTGTCGATTCTTTGTCGCTGGGTTGCGATCTTGTCATGGGCATCATCGAATACTGCTGCAACACCATGGACAAAAAAAGCGTGCGTTATATTGAGCGCACTGCCGCCAAGATGCATGACGAGGACGGAATCGACAGCTACGAAAAATTTGAGGAATACATATCAACCAAAAAGAAGGAAAAAACGATTGAGGATACTGTCCGCACAATAATCGGAGCAGGCGGACGCGCTTTCACAAAAACCGAGCGCGAAATAATCTCCGATTTTTCAAAGAAAGGCATCACTGATGAGCTTATTTCAATGGCATATGAGCGCACCATCGGTGCCATCGGCAAGCCTTCACTTTCTTATATGTCGAAAATTATCGGAAACTGGCACTCTCAAGGCATCAGAAGCAAGGAGGAGCTTGACGGAATGAAGCCCTTTGAGGAGAGTGGCACCACAGGCGCCTTCCGTCTTGAGGACTTCACAGAAAAACCCGATGTCGAAGCCTGAGAAAGGAGTGATCGTTTTAAGATGAAATTCAAGAATCTGTCTGTCGGAAGCTTCGGCAAGCTGTCCGAAAGGGAATTTGATTTTTCCGACCGACTTAATATAATCTACGGAAAAAACGAGGCGGGAAAAAGCACCCTTTCCGCCTATATGAAATATATGCTCTACGGCTTTTCGTCCCAGAAGAGCAGGTCTGTCGACACAAACGACAAAACAAAATATATGCCCTGGGATTCGGATGTGATCTCAGGCTCCGCCACCATTGAAAATGGTGGTCAGACTCTCCGTATCGAACGAAGAACGGGAGCAAAAAATTCCTTAAAGATCACCGATGCCGCAGGAAAAGAGCTTCTTTTCGGCAAAGAGCCGGGGGAAGAATTCTTCGGACTTGACGAGGCGGCTTTTTCGAAGATGGCATATATCCGTCAGAACGACATTTCGGCGGATAAAATGTCAAATCTTTCGGATATCGTTCAGAACGCCGTCTATTCCGCTGATGAAACTGTCGATATCGAAAAGGCGCGCAAAAAGCTGTCGGATTTTAGAAATGTTTATCGTACAAAAGTCGGCAAAAAAGGAAAATGCTTTGAGCTTGAAGAAAAAATACGCGAGCTGAGATATGATTTTGACAAAGCAAGTGAGCTGCACAAGACTCTTCTTTCCGCCGAAGCAAAGCTTGCCGAAACAAGAGCCAAGATCAAGAGCAACGAGGAAAAGGCAAAAAATCTTGAAAAAGAGCTGGAAAATATAAAGGGTTATGAGGCTTCTCTTATCATAGACAAGATACTTAACGCAAAAAAAGAGCTCGAAAAAGCCACCGATGAATTTGAGGCGGCAAAGAAAAATGTAACCTTTTCGGGAAAGACTCTTTCGAGCGAGAACATCTCCCTGCTGATGTCTACAAACAGCTCCCTTTCGCGCGCGAAGGAAGAGCTTGATGCCGCAACTGAAGCTTACGAAAAGGCAAAGCTTGCGCTTTCGGAATCCGAAAACGAAGATCCGATACTTGCGAAAATTTCAGGCCGCGACATGGCAGATATCCGCGAGACCGAAAAGGCGGTAGAGCGCACAGCATCGTCGAAAAGAAATTTTCTTATCTTCGGAGCGGTGACTCTTTTTGCGGCACTGCTTTTTGTGATCGGATATTTTGCGCTTCCTTTGCCCGAGCTTAAATCTTATCTCCTTGTCATGAGTCTTTGCTTTGCATCTGCGACTGCGGCCTTTGGAGTACTTTTCTTTTTGTCATCAAAGAAACTTTCAATACTTCTTGAAGAATCGGGCTTTGAAACCGCCGCAGAGCTTGAAGAAATTGTCACAATTTATCCGCAGGTAAAGGAAAAAATAGCCGAAAAGGAAGCTCACCTTTGTGTGATCTCGGAGGAGCTTTCCCGGAAAAAGGAAAAGTATGAGCACGAAAAGGCGGCGTTCGATTCGCTCATTTCCCATGTGGGAAATGGCGCCGACACCGAAAACGCGGATGATCTGATAAGTGAGCTGAAAGAGGCTTTTGACCTTTTTGTCGCAAAGGAAAACGAGTTCAAAAGATGCGAAAGTGTTTATGACACCTTCCTTTCCACCAACGATCTTCATGCCCTCTCGGAGGCGGCAGACAAATTCACGCACATTCCGGAACGGGACGCAAAAACCGTGATGCGCGAATATGAGTTTTTCAAAAAAGCAAACGAAAACCTGGTTGAGATGGAAAAACAGTATATTAAGCAGGCTGCATCCCCGGCATCTTCCATCAGAAAGCCCTCCGAGATCCTTGCCGAAAGGCAGGCGACAGAGGCTCTTCTCGAGAAGGCAACCGAAAAGGCAGATGCGGCCGAGCTTGCGCTTGCGGCGCTTGAGGCTGCCTGCGACGATCTCAAAGGCGGCATCTCACCGAGGATCGCCGAAAAATCGGGGGAGTTCTTCTCTCTCTTTACCGACGGGAAATATCCGTCGCTTGAAGTGTCAGGCGAGTTCGGAGTCGGCATCACTCACGGCGGTATCATCCGCGACAGCGGCTATCTCAGCCGCGGAACTGCAGACGCGGCATATCTTGCCCTGCGCCTTTCGCTGTGCGAAAATCTTTTCAGGGAAAATCCCCCTCTTGTCCTCGACGAGGTTTTTGCCTATGTCGACGATGAAAGACTTGAAAAAATGCTCTCCTGCCTTGTAAAACTTTCTGAAAAATATCAGATATTCCTCTTCACCTGCCATGAGCGCGAGAAAAAGATGCTTGAAAAGATCGGTGGAGTTGTGATTATTGAAATTTAATGAGTTGACTGACCTTCCCGCACGAGATCCTTCACTGCGCTTCGCTCCGTTCGAGGATGACGGGCGTGGCACAAGCGGAATAACCCCGCGAAACATCCCCGCGTGTCATCCTCGAGGAGGTCGGAACGACCGACGAAGGATCTCGCGGGAAACTTGTGGTATATGACTTTTTCTCAAAAATCAAAAATTTGACAATCCCGAAAATATATGCTATACTAATTATTTGATAAAATACTTTTCAAAAAAGGAGAAGACATGGCGGCAAAAAAGATACTCCAACCCCTGTCATGGGAACACGAACTGAAATATGCGCCGTCGGTAGTCTGCGGTGTTGATGAGGCAGGACGAGGCCCTCTTGTGGGCAGGGTTTACGCCGCCGCAGTGATTCTCCCTTATGACGAGCGCGAAAACGATGCGATCCTTGCCCTCAATGACTCAAAGAAGCTTTCGGAAAAGAAACGCGAGCTTCTTGCCGAAGAGATAAAGCGGCTTGCCGTCTCCTACTGCGTTGCCTATTCGACGGTTGAGGAGATCGAGCGTATCAATATTCTCGAAGCCTCGCTTCTTGCCATGCGTCGCGCCATCGACGGACTTTCAAAAAAGCCGGATGTGGCACTCATCGACGGCAACATTTCCCGCTCCTTTCAGCTTGAAGCCCATGCCATAATCGGCGGTGACGGCATTTCTCCGTCGATTGCCGCGGCATCCATTCTTGCCAAAACCGAAAGGGACAAATGGTGCTGTGAGGTGCTTGACAAGGAATATCCGCAATACGGCTTTTCAGCTCACAAAGGCTACGGCACAAAGGCTCATTACGAAGCCATCGGCAAATACGGCCCCTGTCCCGAGCACAGAATGAGCTTTCTGAAAAAATACTATGAAAAGCACTCTTGAAAAGAAACAGCTCGGAAGAGCCGGCGAAGACACAGCCTGCGCATATCTTGAAAAAAACGGCTATTCGGTCGTCGCACGCAATTATACCGTTCGCGGCGGCGAGATCGACATTGTGGCAACAGATGAAAAATTTGTCGTCTTTGTCGAGGTGAAATGCCGCGAAAACGATGTTTTCTCAAAGGCGTGCGAGGCGGTGAACACAAAAAAGATCGCTCATCTTGTAACTGCCGCCGAAAGATTTCTTTTTGAAAAATCCGAAGACGCAGATCTTTGCGGGAAACAGCCGAGATTTGATGTCATCGAGGTATATACACAAAAAAACACGCTTAATCATATAAAAGCAATAGATATCAACTAATTTCGGGGTGATTTTACGGAAATTTTCGATCTTCACTGCGATACGCCGTACAGAATGTACCGCGAAAAGCTGTCGCTCGATTCTGAAAAGCTCGACGGAGGACTTCCGGAGTTTTCTTCTTTCGACAAGGCTTATCAGATTTTCGCAGTCTGGTCTGACAAAAACCGCCCGGCACAGCAGAATTACATTGACTTCTTCCCCACCGTTTCAAATCTCGAAAGAGAAATCGGAAAACACTCGGGCAAAGTGAAATTTTGCACAGAAAAAGAAGACCTTTTCGGGGAGGAAAAGCTGAAGCTTATCCTCGCGGTCGAGGGCTCCGATCTTCTGTGCGGCAATCTCACACGGCTTTATGAGCTTTATTCCCGCGGAATGAGGCTTCTGACTCTTATGTGGCGGGGCGAAAATTGTGCAGGCGGAGCCCACGATACCGAAAAAGGGCTGACCTCTTTCGGAAAAGAGCTTGTCCGGGAATGTGAAAAGCTTGGCGTTGTTGTCGATCTTTCCCATGCCTCGCGTGAAACCTTTTCGCAGGTGGCGGAAATGGGAGATTTTCCGATAGTCGCATCGCATTCAAACGCTTATTCTGTTTGCCCTCACACAAGAAATCTCACCGACGATGAATTCTGTGAAATAGTGCGCCGCGGCGGACTTGTGGGTATAAACCTGCACGCACCCTTTGTAATCTCGGGCGCAAACACCGAAGATTACAGCTGCGACGAGCTTTTTGACGCTCTTTGCGAACATATAATATATTTTCTGTCACTTGGGGGCGAAAAGACTGTTTGTCTTGGTGCCGACCGTGACGGAATACCCCATGCCGACGGCTACACACCTGTGCGTTTTGCCGAAAGGCTTTATGGAAAACTTATAAAAAACGGTATCAATGAAAAAATAATAAAAGATATATTCAGCGGCAATGCAAAAAGCTTTTTTGAAAACCGACTGCCGCCGAAAGGAAGGATATAAAATGAACTATTTCAGCACCCGTGACACCGAAAGGATCACACCAAAAACCAGCGCCCAGGCGATAAAGCAGGGTATTGCAGCCGACGGCGGCCTTTTTATGCCGGAAGAGATTCCCGGAATCACCCTTTCGGAGATCTCGGCACTTTCGGCTCTTCCCTATACCGAGCGCGCGGCGAATATCCTTTCAAAGTTCCTCACAGATTACAGCTATGATGAGCTTCTTGCCTCGGCGAAGGCGGCATATTCCGAAGAAAAATTTGTCGGCGGCGCCACAGACATCTCGGCTCTCGGCGACACTCACCGCGTGCTTGAGCTCTGGCACGGTCCCACCTGCGCTTTCAAGGACATGGCTCTTCAGATCATGCCCCGACTTCTTTCGCTCGCCCTTAAAAAGACCGGAGAAAACCGCACCGCTTACATTCTTGTTGCCACATCGGGTGACACGGGAAAAGCGGCACTTGAGGGCTACAAGGATGTGGACGGCGTAAAGATCGCCGTCTTTTATCCCGAGGACGGCGTTTCGGCAATGCAGAAGCTCCAGATGACCTCCCAGACAGGCGAAAATGTCAATGTTTGCGCCATCAAGGGCAATTTCGACGACGCTCAGACAGGCGTGAAGAACATCTTCTCCAACAAGGATGTGGCAAAAAAGCTTGATGAAAACGGCATTTTCCTGTCGAGTGCAAACTCGATCAACTGGGGAAGACTTGTGCCTCAGATCGTCTATTATGTATCGGCATATTGCGATCTTGTGTCTGAAGGCGACATTAAACTTGGCGACACCATCGACATCACCGTTCCCACAGGAAATTTCGGCAATATCTTTGCGGCATATGTGGCAAAACTCATGGGTATGCCCTTTGGCAAGCTCATCTGTGCCTCCAACCGCAACAACATTCTCACCAATTTCATAAATACGGGTGTTTACGACCGCAACCGTGAATTCTTCACCACCATGTCCCCCTCGATGGACATCCTCATCTCCTCCAACCTCGAAAGACTTCTTTATCTCATCGCGGGTCCCGCACGCTGTGCGGCATATATGAAGTCGCTTTCCGAAATCGGAAAATATGCAGTTGAGGAAGATGTGCTTTCGAAGATCAGAGAAAGCTTTGTGGCAGATTACTGCACTGAGGAAAATACCGCAAAGACCATCCGCGACACCTTCGACAAATATTCCTATCTCATCGATACCCACACAGCTTGCGCGCTTTTCGCCTCGGTGAATGCCGAAAAGCAAAACGCGGCCGAGGGAAGATGTGTAAAAATCCTCACCGCGTCGACCGCGTCTCCTTATAAATTCGCGGCAGATGTGCTGAAATCCCTCGGAAAGACACCTGAAAGCGAAAGCTTCGAGGTCATCTATGAGCTTTCGGAAGCCACCGAAACCGAAATTCCTGCACCTCTTGCAGCCCTTCGTGATGCAAAAGTCCGCTTCACCGACTCTGTCGGAAAGACATGGCAGGAGATGCTTGCGGCATCCGAAAAATTCGTCGGAATCGAATAATCATTTCAGACTTTTTGCCTTGAAGGTGGCACAGACTGTGTCTGTGCAGGCGGTGGCATAGCTCGGTCCCACGCTGATGCGGGAGGCTGTGCAATACGCGTCACCGTCATGATAGATGCAGTTTTTCACATTGCACGAGATGCCCCTGATATGATCGGGCACATCCGAGCCTAAAAGCGAATTGTCAAAAAAACCTTTTCCCATTTTCAAAAACCTCCTTTTCAAAAGGGATATCACGGGTATAGTTTCGGCAAAAATCGAGCCGAATATACCGCGAAAGGACGATTTTTATAATTTACACAATATCGGATCCCCATCTTTCGTTTTCCACCGACAAGCCGATGGATATCTTTGGCGCCCGATGGGATAATCACGCCGAAAAGTTTGAGACCGAATGGAAAAAAGTCGTAAAAGAGTCGGATACCGTGGTCATCCCCGGCGACATTTCGTGGGCATCAAGCTTCGAGCAGGTTTATGAAGATCTGCGCTTCATCGACTCCCTTCCCGGCAGAAAGCTTATCGGCAAGGGCAACCACGACTATTGGTGGGCGACCATGAACAAGCTTACAAACTTCAAGGAAGAAAAAAAGCTTTCAACCATAGATTTTCTTTTCAATAACGCCTACGCCGTCGAAAACAAAATCATCTGCGGCACCCGCGGATGGGTGAATGAATTTGGTGTCAAAAGCGAGGACGAAAGACTGATAAAGCGTGAGGCAGCCCGGCTTGAAATCTCTCTCAACGAGGGACTGAAGCTGAAAGATACAAATCCCGATTCGGAAATGATCGTTTTTCTTCATTATCCCCCCATTTTCGGCGAATTTATGAATCTCGACATTCTCGATATCCTTTACCGCTTTGATATTAAAAAGGTATATTTCGGTCATCTTCACAATGTGCGCGAAGAGCAGCTTGATAAGGAATATATCGGAATAAAACTTAATCTTGTTGCCTGCGACCATGTTAACTTCGTGCCACAACCGGTGGAATAAGGGTAAAATTGTACAAAAAAGTCTGCTTTTTTTGCACAATGATTATTGTAATAGTTGAATTTGTAATTAATTTACACGAAAGCTCTTGACATATTTTGTAAATCATGTACAATATATTAGATAAAGTGGATAGAATCGCTTTAAGTTTTACTTATTTTTGTTAATAATTTATTTTTCCCGCGCCGGAAATGCGTGGGTTCGGAAACCGTCTCCTGCGGCTTTCCGGAGAAAGGAATGGTTATAAAATGCTTAAGAATGTTCAGGAAACCGAAAAGAACAAGATCGAGCTTACAGTCGTTATCGACAGAGCTGATTTTGAAGCCGCAGTTGCAGGCGTTTTCAAGAAAAACGTAAAGAAGATCCAGGTTCCCGGCTTCCGCAAGGGAAAGGCAACAAGAGGCATCATCGAAAAGTTCTACGGCAAGGGAGTTTTCTATGAAGACGCTCTCAACGAGCTTCTCCCCGATGCAATCGATTCCGCAGTCAAGGAATCGGGATTCATCCCCGTTGAAACCCCCTCCATCACAGACGCTGACTTTGAAGCTGAAGAAGGCATCGTTGTCAAGGCTGCTTTCACACGCCGTCCCGATGTGAAGCTTGGAGAATACAAGGGCTATGAAGTAACAAAATACACAGTTAAGACCACTGACGCTGATGTTGATGCTGAGCTTGAAAATGTTCAGAAGCGCTATGCCCGCACAGTAAGCGTAGACGACAGAGCAGTTGTTGACGGCGATATCGCTGACATCGACTATGAAGGCTTTGTTGACGGCGTTGCATTTGACGGCGGCAAGGCTGAAGGTCACAAGCTCAAGATCGGCTCCAAGCAGTTTATCCCCGGCTTTGAAGAGCAGATCATCGGTCACTCCAAGGGTGAAGAATTTGACATCGTTGTCAAGTTCCCCGAAGACTATCACTCCGAAGATCTCAAGGGCAAGGAAGCAACCTTCCGCATCAAGCTCAATGCTATCGAATTTGAAGAGCTTCCTCTTCTCGATGACGAATTTGCAAAGGATGCATCCGATTTTGATACCATTGCTGTATACAAGGCTGATATCAAGGCTAAAATAGAAAAGAGAAATGCAGATGAGGCTGACATGAGAGTCGGCGAAGCTCTTGCAGAAAAGCTCTGCTCGGCAATCGAAGCTGAAATTCCCGAAGTTATGTACGAAAAGGAAACAGATCTTCTCGTCCGCGAACACGACATGAACCTCCGCCAGCAGGGTCTTTCGCTTGAAATGCTCATGCAGTACACAGGCATGAAGATGGAAGACATCCGCGCAAGATACGCAACAATGGCAGTTGCAAATGTAAGAAAGCAGCTTGCTCTTGCCGAGATCGTCAAGGCTGAAAAGATCGAGGCTGACGACGCTTCTGTTGAAGCAAGATTCGAAGAACTTGCAACTCAGTTCGGCATGAAGGCCGAGGATGTCAAGGCAAGAATCGATGTTGAAGACATCAAGAGCGAAGTTGAAACTCTCAAGGCTTTCGAGATCGTCAAGAACTCCGCAAAGGTAACAGAAAAGACAGTTACCCGCGAAGAGCTTGAAGCTATCCTCAACCCCGAGGCAGCTTCCGCAGAAGAAAAACCCAAGAAGAAGACAGCCGCAAAGAAGACAACAACAAAGAAGGCTGATGCCGAGGGTGCCGAAAAGGAAGAAAAGCCCGCAAAGAAGACAACCTCCAAAGCAAAGGCAGAAAAAGCTGAAAAAGCTGAGGGCGAGGAAGCTCCCAAGAAGACCACAAGAAAAACCACAAAGAAGGCTGACGCCGAATAATCGGTTTTTAATAAGAAAAGCAAATGCAAAAGCAAAATGCGAAGCCTTGAGACATCACGGTTTCGCATTTGCTGTTTGATATGGATTTTCGGTCAAAATGTGACCGATCTTTAGCCGACTCATCAAAATTCGGCAAGAAAATAACCAAAAACGATAAAATTTCAGAAAGGATGATTTTTTATGGCACTCGTACCAATGGTTGTGGAACAGGAAGGACGCGGCGAGCGTTCTTATGACATCTATTCAAGACTTCTCAATGACCGCATCATATTCTTGTCTGACGAAGTCAACGATGTGACCGCATCTCTTGTGGTCGCACAGCTTCTCTATCTCGAAGCAAAAGATCCCGAAAAAGACATCTGCCTTTATATCAACAGTCCCGGCGGCTCAATCACCGCAGGCATGGCGATCTATGACACCATGAACTTCATCAAGTGCGATGTTTCGACCATCTGCGTCGGTATGGCGGCAAGCATGGGCGCTTTTCTGCTTGCAGCAGGCGCCAAGGGCAAAAGGCTTGCTCTTCCCAACTCCGAAATCATGATCCATCAGCCGCTCGGCGGAATGCAGGGTCAGGCAACAGACATCAAGATTCATGCCGACCGCATCATCAAGATGCGCGAGACTCTCAATTCCATCCTTGCCGAAAAGACAGGCAAGCCCATTGAGATCATCGAAAAGGATACCGACCGCGACAATTTCATGTCGGCAAAGGAAGCCATGGAATATGGTCTTATAGACAAGGTAATCGAAAAGAGATAAGCTCTTTTCAAAAAATCAGCCCACAGAAAGGCAAAACATCAATGGACGACAAGACAAAAAATCCCGTGTGCGCATTTTGCGGCAAAGAAGAAACCGATTTTTCAAAGATCATCATCGGTCCCAACGGAATCAATATCTGCGCAAACTGCGTTTCGATCTGCGACAGCATACTTGAAGAATATGCCGAAAGCCTTGCGCCGGAAAAAAATTCTGAGGACGAGGAGATCTCACTCGACACTCTCCCCAAACCTCATGAGCTGAAGGCTGAGCTTGACCGCCATGTTATCGGTCAGGACGATGCCAAAATCGCTCTTTGCGTTGCAGTCTACAATCACTATAAAAGAATTTTGCAGAAAAACGAAGAAGACGACGGGGTAGAGATCCAGAAGAGCAATGTTCTCATGCTTGGTCCCACCGGTGTCGGAAAAACTCTTCTTGCCCAGACTCTTGCAAAAATGCTCCGTGTTCCCTTCGCCATCGCCGATGCCACAACTCTCACCGAAGCGGGTTATGTAGGTGAAGATGTCGAAAACATTCTTCTCCGCCTCATTCAGGCGGCAGATTTCGATGTGGAAAAGGCTGAAAAGGGCATTATTTATGTCGATGAGATCGACAAAATCTCAAGACGCAGCGAAAACCGCTCGATCACCCGCGATGTTTCGGGCGAGGGCGTACAGCAGGCTCTTTTGAAGATCCTTGAGGGAACTGTTTCCAATGTTCCTCCCCAGGGGGGCAGAAAGCATCCCAATCAGGAATTCATTGAGATCGACACCTCAAACATTCTTTTCATCTGCGGTGGCGCTTTTGACGGCATCGAAGACATCATCTCCGAGCGCACAAAGGGCACCCAAACGATAGGCTATGGCGCAAGCGTGCTCACAGCCAAGGAGAAGGAAAAGGAATCTATCATCTCAAAAATTCAGGCGCGTGACCTTGTAAAATACGGCATCATCCCCGAGCTTGTGGGAAGAATGCCCGTCATTGTGGGTCTTCAGAATCTTGACAAGAACGCTCTCAAGAGGATTCTTGTCGAGCCCAAAAACGCGCTTACAAAGCAATATCAGAAGCTCTTCAAGATGGACGGCATCACTCTTTCTTTTGAAGATGCGGCACTTGACGCTATCGCCGAGCTTGCCTGTGAACGCAAAACGGGAGCCCGCGGACTTCGTGCCATCACCGAGGAGATCATGACAAAGCTCATGTTCGACGCTCCCTCCGAAGAAGGCAAAACCGAAATCGTCATCACTTCCGATATGATAAACAAAAAATAAGACAAAGGACTGCGAAAAACATTTTTGCAGTCCTTTTCTATTTACAAAACACGACTCTTGTGTTATAATTTGCACAGAACTCCAAAAGGAGGAAAGATCATGCATATTATCACAAAAAATCCCACACATTCCCCAAAGCTGAACAATTTCGGCGGCACCGTCATGGACCTTGAATATGGTATCACAGAACAGTATCTGACAAAAAACAATAAGCCTTATATCTACAGGATGGGCGAAATACATTATTCCCGCGTTCCGAAGGAATGCTGGGAGGAGGAGCTTGTTAAAATGCGCGATGGCGGGATAGATGTTATCTCGTCTTATGTCATCTGGATACACCACGAGGAAAAGGAAGGGGAATTCTGTTTTGACGGCAACAGAAATATTGCAAAATTTATCGGAATCTGCAAAAAACTGGGGCTTCCCTTTGTTTTGAGGATAGGTCCCTGGTGTCATGGCGAGGTGAGAAACGGCGGTTTTCCCGATTGGCTGAATGATAAAACGCAGGGTGTCGTGCGCACGGATGCCGAGCCTTATCTTTCCTATGTGCAAAGATTTTTTGAGCAAATATATGCACAGCTAAAGGACTGCCTCGATGTCGTTTTGGGCATTCAGATTGAAAATGAACTCCTCGGGCAAAAGAATTACTTGATAAAGCTGAAAAAGATGCTCTCAGATATTGGCTTTTTTGCCCCATACTACACGATTACGGGTTGGGGAGGCACAGATTCGCCCGAAAGTTGTCCCGAAGGAGAGGTGCTTTCTCTTTACGGCGGTTATCCCGAATCTCCGTGGGTAGACAATGTTGAAGAATATCACGACAACCCAAACTTTCTTTTTTCAAAGGAGAGGAACGATGGAAATATCGGCAAGGATCTTTTTGAAAGGGACAGCGCATCTGTTGATGAAGGTGTTGCGGCAGAAAAAACACCCTTTTTGACTTGTGAGCTTGGCGGCGGAAATCAGATAACCTACCACAGGCGCCCTTTGATATGCGCGCAGGATATTTTTTCGATTGCAATATGCAAGCTTGGCTCGGGCGCCAACGGACTTGGATACTATGTTTATCACGGCGGAGTGAACCCTGTGGGAGAAACCACCATGCAGGAATCACAAAAAACGGGGTATCCCAATGATCTGCCCATAATTTCATACGATTTTCAGGCACCTATCGGGGAAGCAGGACAGATTCGCAAAAGCTATTTTCTGCTTCGCGCCCTGCATAAATTTATTGACTCCGACGGCGAAAGGCTTGCTCCCATGCCTGCCGTATTTCCCGATGAGCTCCCTTCAAATTTCCTTGACACCGAAAAACTGCGCTGTGCTGTAAGAAGTGATGGGGACAGCGGATATCTGTTTGTTTCAAATCATTATCACGGCGGCAAAATGAAAAACATAAGTGAATCTGTAAAAATTTCTCTTGCAGACGGCGGAGAAATTGAAATTCCCGTAAAGCTTGATGCTCATGCCGCAGGTATCATCCCGTTCAATTACAGAATAGGCTCTCAAAATGTCAGCTGGCTGACCGTACTGCCCCAGGGTGAGGATGACAACAATGTATATTTTGCAAAAATGTCGGGAATCGCTCCTGAAATATGCCTTGACGGCAAAAACATCCTGCCTTTGACAGACGGAATGACTGTTGGCGGTAAAAAGCTGATCATTGTTGATGATGCAGCTTTTATACCGTCATCCGGCAAAAAAATTGTACTTTCCGTACCACGCACATCTCGGGACAGTTCGTTTTTCGGGCACATTGTGAATTTTGACAGAACTCTGCCCGAATTTGCGCCCGTGAAGGAATATGATTTCAAGCTTTTTGCGGGTGTAAACTATCTGAAAATAGAAGCGTATGGCAATATCGGTGCGCTTTATTGCAAAGACAAGCTTATTTCTGATCATTACCTCTGCGGAGACAAGTGGATCATTGATGTAAGAAATATGCCACCCGAAACCGAGTTTGTTTTAAAAATACTCCCCCTCACCGAAAAAGACAGGGAGAAAATATTCTTTGAGTGCGATATGCCGATTGGTAATCTACTTCCCACGGTGTATGGACTGACAGATGAAACTGTGTTTGTTTAATAATACTAATTAACGAAAAATCCCTGATAGAAAAGGCAAAAACATCACACTTTTGTATAAAAAGCTCTCCGCCAAAAATTTTAGCGGAGAGCTTTTGCCATTATTCAATTATTTATCAAAAATTTCGTTTGCGGTCTTTTCAAGCTGTGCGACGATCGCATCAGCCTGCTCCAAAGTTTTTGCGCAGGCGGTGAGATACGCCTTGATCTTAGGCTCGGTACCCGAGGGACGGATGATAAGACTGCAATCGTTTTCAAGATTCATCACGAAAACATCGGCACAAGGAAGATCGATGTCTGATACATCCCCCGTCTTCTTGTCGGTAAGTTTTCTTTCGAGGTGGTCGGCAACGCTTATAACATCAAGTCCTGCAACCTTTTCGGGAGTGTTTTCACGCAGTGATTTCATAATGCCCGCCATGATGTTCATGCCCTGCTCACCGTCGAAGGAGGCGCTGGCTGTCTTGTGACGGAAAACTCCGAATTCTGAATATATCTCCTGCATAAAATCAAGCAGGGTCTTGCCCGAAAGCTTGCAGTATGCTGCCATTTCGCTTATCATCATTGCGGCAAAAACAGCATCCTTGTCACGAACATATGAGCCCGAAAGATAACCATAACTTTCTTCAAAGCCGAGCTGGAATCTTTCCTCGTTGCCATTTTCCTCAAGAAGCTTTATCTGCTCTCCAATATATTTGAAGCCTGTCAGGACATTTACCATGCGGCAGGAAAATTTTTCGGCAATCTTGCCTGCAAGGTCAGAGGTCACAAGGCTCTTGACAGCCATGCTGTTTTCAGGCAATGTTCCCTTTTCGCTCTTTCTTGAAAGGATGTAATAAAGCATCATGCATCCGATCTCGTTTCCGGTCAGAAGCTTGTATTGTCCGTTTTGGTCGCGCACCGCAACGCCTGCGCGGTCCGCATCCGGGTCTGTGGCAAGAATGATATCGGGACAGGTGGTCTTTGCCATCTCAATTCCGATCTCAAACGCCTTGGGAAATTCGGGGTTGGGGTATGGAGTTGTGGGGAAGTTTCCGTCGGGCTCTTCCTGCTCGCGCACCACATCGCATTTGACATTCATGCGCGAAAGTATCTCTCTGACAGGAATGTTTCCGGTGCCGTTAAGGGGAGTATAAAGCACCGAAAGTCCGCTCTTTTGGCAAATTTCGGGGTCGATGGCGCGTTCCAGCACTTTTTTGTAATAACTGTCGAGCATAACATCGTCGGTATAGCAGATGATGCCTTGCTTTACACTTTCGTCAAAATCCGCAACTTCCACCGCAAAATAGTCCACCTTGTTAACAAACTCTGTGGTTTCGTCGGCATAGATATCTGTCATCTGACAGCCGTCGGGGCCATAGCATTTATAGCCGTTATACTGAGCGGGATTGTGGCTTGCGGTAATCATAATTCCCGCATCACATCCATAATAGCGTACCATATAGGAAAGCACAGGCGTAGGTTCAAGCACCGGAGTGATATATACTTTGATATCATTTACCGCAAGAACGCGCGCCGCGTGCTTTGCGAAAAGCTCAGAATTGATTCTCGGGTCATAGGATATGGCAACGCTTCCGCCCGATCTTTTTGAATTGATGCAGTCAGCAAGACCTTTTGTCACTCTGCCGACAGTGTAGATATTCATGCGGTTTGTACCTGCGCCGATGACTCCGCGAAGACCGGCTGTGCCGAATTTGAGCTCTGTATAAAAACGGTCAAAAACGCCGTCCTCGTCAGAGGCGATCTTTTTCAGTTCGTCGGCAAGAACCGCGTCATCCACGGCATTTTCGCACCACAAATTATATTTTTCAAGAATTTCTTTGTTTAACATTTGAATTTCAGTTCCTTTCACAAAAGGGTTGTTACAAATATTGTAACAATTTTTTGCACTTTTGTCAATAACCCCCTGAATTAAAATGCAAAAGCCGCAGCTTACACTATCATTTCCTTGCGAAGCTTTTCGATGATCTTCTTTTCTCTGCGTGAAACCTTGACTTGGGAAAGTCCCAGGCGCTTTGCGCTTTCGGTCTGGGTAAGTCCCCGGAAATAGCGCAGATAGATAAGCATCCGCTCATCGTCGGGAAGCTTTTGCAAAGCCTCCGAGAGAGCAAGCTTGTCTGTCATCTCCTCACTCGTGTCAACACCTATCAGTTCTTCAAATGACGGCGAATCCTCATCCCCTTGCTTTTCCTGCAGTGATATCGCAGGCATCATCGCCTCAAGCGATGTCACCACCTCCTCCCGGGTCATTGAGCAAATAGTACACAGCTCGGAGATCTTGGGCTCTCTGCCGTTTTTTGAAGCAAATTCTTCAGAGGCACGATATAGCATATAGCCTCGACGCTTGATATCACGGCTGATCTTGATGAGTCCGTCGTCCCGCAGGAATCGCTTCAGCTCTCCCGTAACCATATGGACAGCATATGTCGAAAAGGCTGCACCAAAGTTTTCGTCAAATCCCCTAACCGCTTTCATCATCCCGATATTTCCGATCTGTATCAGATCCTCGGTGTCCTGCCCTCTGCCCTGAAAACGCAGGGCAATACTCTTGACAAGCCCCGTGTTTTCATAAATCAGCTGTTCAAGAGCTTGCTCATCCCCCTGCTTTGCACGGCGGACAAGCTCAATATTTCTGTTGTTGTCATACATTTTCTTCGACCGCGCTTAGGTGTCAGACAGCTGTTTTCTGACATTCAGCCTTTTGACCATGGTGACTCTTGTGCCCTTTCCTTTTTGTGAGCGCACAGTCAGCTTGTCGGTGAAGCTTTCCATGATCGAAAAACCGAGTCCGCTTCGCTCACCCGCCGCGTCGGTCGTGAAAAGAGGCTCCATGGCGCGCCTGACATCATCAATGCCACAACCGCAATCCTTCACCGTCACGGTGAAAACTCCGTCGGAGTCGTATTTTCCCTCTATGTATATCTTTTTCTTTTTCTCGTCCTGTTCGTTTTTGTAGGCGTGAACGATACAGTTAGTCACCGCCTCGGACACAGCGGTCTTCAGGTCCGCAATCTCCTCCACTGTCGGATCAAGAAATGAGGCAAAGGCTGAAACTATCACCCTCGAATACCCCTCATTCACCGACGACGCATATAGAGTCGTTTTGAAATAATTAAGGATTTTCTTCATTTTTATAAAGTCCTTTCGTTTTTTCCGGGAAAGCTTATTGCGCAATATCCTTTGTGTGAACAATCTTCAAAAGCTTGTCGGCACCCGCCAGCTTCAGCATTTCTTCCACGCGACGGGCGGGGTCAACCACCATCAGCTCTCCCTTTATGTCATTCATTTTCCTATATCTTCCCAAAACAAAGCCCAGTCCCGAGGAATCCATAAAATCTATCTGCGAAAGATCCATAATGAGAGTTTTGGGTCGGTTTTTAAGAATAAGGCTGTCCACCTCGCAGCGCGTGTCTTTCACTGCGTGATGATCGACTTCTCCGCAGATCTTCATGAAAAGCTTGTCCTTTTCGTTCCATACGGTAAGATCCATTTTTTCACCTCCGATACTTTTTCCGATTATAGCGCATAGAGTGCGAAAAAGCTGTCTTTCCGCGCTGTCGGCAATTCGCTTTTTTTGTTTCTTAACGCAGCTTTTTGCAAAACGCGCGCTTTTTTGCAAAAATTCTTGAAATATATATCACAACTCCGCAAAGATAAAGCCCACAAAAGGCAATGACCGCAAAGATTTTACTGTATGATGCCGGCAAAAACAGATAAAACAAATAAAAACCAACGGCAACAATTACAAATCCCATCTGCTCCGAGAGCTTTGAGGAAATCTTTGTCAGAAAAACTCTTGCCGCTGATGCAAAAACCGAGATTTTCAGCATATACGCCGTGTAATAGGAAAACAGAAAAAGCTCCTGCACATTCATAAACGGCACCTGCGAAAGCATCACTCTGTCGGGTCTGTCAATGAAACAGAGGTTTTGGGTGCCAAACCACAGCAGATATTTTGCACCCTCCAGAAGAACCGCAACAGAAAAGATGAGAAACGCAAAGAAAAGCCCTTTTTTTCGGTTTGCAGATTCCGGCCTGTCGTTTATGAAAAACAACGCCGAACCTCCCGCGCACAAAAGAAAAGCGTCGAAAAAATATTTCGAGTCAAAGGAGATCTGTGAAATTTTGGCGTTTTCAAGCTCTGTAACACTTCCGAAATCAAGAAAGTTGAAAAAGGTGAGAATGTTCGGCAAAAGAAAAAGCGGCAAAACAAGAATACACACTCCCGAATATGAAAAAAATCCTCTTTTTCCGATATAAAGAGCGAGCAAAAGCGACAGAATGACAAAAAACTGCGAGAATCTGCCGCCTGAAAACTCCTTTGATATTTCAGGAAGACCATCTGCAAAGTTTTTGGTAAAAAAAGAAAAAAGAACCGCACAAAGGACAGACGATACAAAGCCCAACGCTTTTTCAACACCACATGGAGTAGCATTTTCGGCACGCTCCTTCAGAAAAGCCAAGGTCTTCAGTGCAAAAAATACTGCGGCAAAAACGATAATATCCGCCACAAGTGCTCCTGCAAAGCTTTGTGATTTTGTCGGCAAAGAGAAAAAAGCAAGCCCCGATAAAAGATAGGCAAAATACGCAGGAAAATTCTTAAGAAGCTCACTTTTTTTCATCATGCATTCCTCCCGTCATGTTCCTGAAGAAGCGCGAAAAGCTCACCCCTTCGTTTTCGTCGGCACCACTTTCATTCATTATTGCCTCCTTTGCACTCGGAACACGGTATATGTCGCATTTGAGCTGAAGCTCTACCCGATTTGCCATCCGCACTGCAAGCTCATGCACTGTTTCCTCATCCATACCTTGCCCGAAAATGATACATTCCAGAGGCTTGAACAGGATGGTGTCAAATTCCGCCTCAAGCATTTCAACAGCTCTGTCGGTCGAGTCTGCAACTCTTACGATTATCTTATCTTTGCCGTTTTCGGGAGTGCTTTTCCCCGGGGAGGCGAGCTGCGCCGTCACATATATCTTTTCGTCTTCCATGTCGAAGCCAAGCTTTTTGCAAAAAAATCGGTCGTTTTCATTCTGAGTCGTACAGGAAGCAAAAACCAAAGAAACCGCAATAAGAACAAAAAGTCTTTTCATTCTGCCTCCTTTGCCTCATCAGGCGC
This sequence comes from Eubacteriales bacterium, assembly GCA_045532035.1. Classification (GTDB taxonomy): domain Bacteria; phylum Bacillota; class Clostridia; order Oscillospirales; family CAG-382; genus UMGS1052. The sequence goes on from JAZSFD010000048.1 coordinate 41,446, forward strand.
TCTTTTTAGCGCAAGATCGGGGACTGTTATTATTCCGTCAAGAAGCCCCCTCGGTGCTATGGGGGCAAAAGGTGTAAGATAATGCTTTCCCGCACTTGTCTTCACACACAGCCCCGCCGCAAGAGCGAGCAGAAAAAAGGCAACTCCGAAAAGCCCGAAAATGCGGGCGAAAATAAGATTTATAAGTCTTATCAGCGGAAGTGCATTCATTATGGGAGGATCAATAAAGCTGCAGGTGGCGGAAAGTGCCGCCACCATTATGACAGGCGCTCCCGCAATCCCCGCTTTTATTGCCGCATCTCCCAATATGATACCTGCTACTATCGACACTGCATCTCCCACAGCTCTTGGCATTCGCACTCCCACCTCGCGGATTATCTCAAAAACTATAAGCAGCACCACAAGCTCGGTAAATGGAGTGAAGGGTATGTCATTACGAGCCTCGGTTATGGTCATATACAGGGTGTGGGGGATTGCCGACACATCAAACTCGAGCAGACCAATATAGATTCCGGGCAAAAACACGGCAACAAGCGTTCCAACAATGCGCAAAATACGCAAAAAAGTGGCATAATAGGGTGATTTGAGATAATCCTCCGCCGACTGCAAGCTTTCAACAAAAAAGTATGGAAGAGTCAGAACGCAAGGACTTCCGTCGCATATCACCGCAACTCTTCCGCCCACAAGCTTCGCCGCCACCTTGTCGGGCTTTTCGGAATTCCCCACATCGGGAAAAAGCGGATAGCGGGAATCGCCCAGCGAATGCTCGATATATCCCGAATCGATGACGGTCGGAAGATCTATCTTCGATAATCTTTTTTTAACCCGTTCTATCACATTTTTGTCGGCAACTCCGTCGAGATATACAACATATATTTCAGTCGGCGAAAGACTGCCCACCGTAGTCTTTTCGACACACAGTTTTTCAGTTATAAGTCTTTTTCGGATAAGAGCCACATTCATCACGGCGCTTTCCACAAAACCCTCCCTCGGACCGCGGATGACAACTTCTCCGTCAGGCTCGTTTATCGCCCGTGAATTTGGAGCTTTCGCATCGGCAGCAAAAGCAAAGAGATCCCCGTCAAGATCGAAAAAAATCACCGCATTTCCGCCGAGAAGAGAAAGCTTTGCCGTATTCTCATCGTCAATTTTCACAAGCTTTGAGGCAAAGACTGCATCGGGCAGATGTTTTTTGTCGTCAAGCTCAAAAAGAGGCTCGATGAAAAATTCTGATATATAAGCTTTGTCACAGATGCCGATAAAAGAGGCGGCAAAAACCGTCACACCGCAGGGAAGTCCGATCTTGCGCAGGGCAAAATCACAGCTTTTTGAAAAAGTGCTTTCAAGATGTGCGGCAAGCTCATTTGCGCAAAGTGTATTTTTCATTTTTCTTTCCTTTTTATGTTCTTTTGTTCTATTTTTTCCTCTTTACACGAAAATATCCGAAAAAATGATTGTAAAAAAATTAACATATTTTGCCTCAGGTCTTGAAAGATGCGACAAAATATGTTATACTAACATAGAATGGTATCGTTTTGTGAATACCACAAATTTCACCGTCAAAAAGACGGTATCCGAGGAAAAAATCATGTCAAAAGCATACGGTAAGAAAACCTGGCTCATCCCCGACTGTTTCCTTAACTCAAAATCAAGAAACGAATCGATCAGCCACGAAGCTATCTGTGTCATCAACACCTCTGATGTGGATGCCCAGATCAAGCTCACCCTCTATTATGAGGACAGAGATATGGCAACAGGCTTTTCGTCTTTCTGCGGAGCTTGCCGTACCCACCACATCCGCCTCGACAAGATCCGTTCGGAAAAGGGAGAAATGATCCCGAGAGACATTCCCTACGCCATGCTCGTCGAGAGCAACACCCCCATCGTCGTCCAGTATTCGCGCCTTGACACAAGTGAGGTCGAAATGGCTCTCATGACAACCATCGCTTATTCTGTTGATGAATAATTTTGTGATTAAATCAAAAAAGGAGATAAAAACAATGGCAAACAAAGTTCTTCTCGAAACCTCGGCAAGACATCTTCATCTCACCGCCGAGCACATCGAAATCCTTTTCGGAAAAGGACATCAGCTCACAAAGAAAAAGGATCTTTCCCAGCCCGGTCAGTTCGCTTGTGAAGAAAGAGTAACTGTTGTCGGCTCAAAGAAGGAACTCGCAGGAGTTTCCGTTCTCGGTCCCGCAAGACCTGCAACACAGGTTGAACTTTCTCTCACAGACGCACGCAGCATCGGTGTTAACGCTCCCATCAGAGAATCCGGTGACATCGCAGGCTCAGGCGCTTGCAAGCTCGTTGGTCCCTGCGGCGAAGTTGAGATCTCAGAAGGTGTTATTGCCGCTATGCGTCACATCCACCTCGACACAAAGACAGCAAACGAAATGGGTCTTTCGGACAAGCAGGTCGTATGCGTTAAGGTCGATTCTGACGGAAGAAAAGCGATCCTTGGCGATGTTGTTGTCAGAGTAAGCGACAAGTTTGCTCCCGCAATGCACATCGACACAGATGAATCCAACGCTGTTGGTGCAACTTGCGGCATGGAGGTTGAAATCCTCGACACCTGCGTTTGCAACTGCAAATAATTTTAATTGCAAAAACCCTGCTTATTGCAGGTTTAATAAGAAAATAAAAATAAAGGAGACATAAATCATGGCTATTTATTCACGCGAAGTAGAAGAAATGTGTGTTGTTGCCAAGGGTCCCAACCACGGTCCCGCTCCTATTCCCGAAGAAGGAAAATGGATCCAGGCAAAAGAAATCAAGGATATCTCGGGCTTTACCCACGGTATCGGCTGGTGCGCACCTCAGCAGGGCGCCTGCAAGCTCTCCCTCAACATCAAGAACGGTATCATCGAGGAAGCTCTCGTTGAGACCATCGGATGCTCGGGCATGACTCACTCTGCAGCTATGGCAGCAGAAATTCTCCAGGGCAAGACAATTCTTGAAGCTCTCAACACAGACCTTGTTTGTGATGCTATCAACACAGCAATGAGAAAGCTCTTCCTCCAGATCGTATACGGCAGAAGCCAGTCTGCTTTCTCGGAAGACGGTCTTACCATCGGCGCAGGTCTTGAAGACCTCGGCAAGGGAACACGTTCGCAGGTCGGCACAATGTACGGTACCCGCGCTAAAGGTGTTCGTTACCTTGAAATGGCTGAGGGCTATGTTACAAGAATGGCTCTTGACAAGGACGATCAGGTTATCGGTTATGAATTCGTTTCGCTCGGCAAGATGACAGACTTCATCAAGAAGGGCGACGATCCCAACACCGCATACAAGAAGGCTCAGGGCACTTACGGCAGATTTGATGAAGCTGTTAAGTACATCGATCCTCGTAAAGAATAATTCGGGAGGTATAGTATAATGGCATTGTTTGAAAATTATGAAAGACGCGTTGACAAAATCAACGCTGTACTTGCCGAATACGGAATCGGCTCTATTGAAGAATGTCGCGAGATCACCCTTGCAAAGGGCATCGACTGCGATAAGATCGTAAAAGAAACTCAGCCTATCTGCTTCGAAAACGCAGTTTGGGCATACACTGTCGGTGCAGCTATCGCAATCAAGAAGGGCTGCACAAAGGCTGCTGACGCCGCTGCTGCAATCGGTATCGGACTTCAGGCTTTCTGTATTCCCGGCTCTGTTGCTGAAAACCGTAAGGTTGGTCTCGGCCACGGAAACCTCGGTTCGATGCTTCTCTCGGAAGAAACAGAATGCTTCTGCTTCCTTGCAGGTCACGAATCCTTTGCTGCTGCTGAAGGTGCTATCAAGATTGCCCTCAACGCAAACAAGGTAAGAACAAAGCCTCTTCGCGTTATCCTCAACGGTCTCGGCAAGGATGCCGCTTTCATTATCTCGAGAATCAACGGCTTCACATATGTCAAGACAGAATTCAACGCTAACACCGAAGAGATCAAGGTTGTTTCCGAAACTCCTTACTCCGACGGTCCCAGAGCGAAGGTTAAGTGCTACGGCGCTGACAACGTTCCCGAAGGCGTTGCTATCATGAGACTTGAAAATGTTGGCGTTTCCATCACCGGTAACTCCACCAACCCCACAAGATTCCAGCATCCCGTTGCAGGTACCTACAAGAAGTGGTGTACAGAAAACGGCGTGAACTACTTCTCTGTTGCATCGGGCGGCGGTACAGGTCGTACACTTCATCCCGACAACATGGCAGCAGGCCCCGCTTCCTACGGCATGACAGATACCATGGGACGTATGCACTCTGACGCTCAGTTTGCAGGCTCGTCCTCTGTTCCCGCACACGTTGAAATGATGGGACTTATAGGCATGGGTAACAACCCCATGGTTGGTGCTACAGTTGCTGTGGCTGTTGCGGTTGAAGAAGCTTCAAAGTAAGCCTTATACAAGGGTTTTCACAACTTAAATAAAAAACTGGAGTTCTGATTCAGACGAGTCAGAACTCCTTTTTTGGTCACATTTGGTCACATTGTTTGTGACAGATAGGTATGTTTAGTTACTTGTTAGAGGTTAGATTGGGTATCAAAACAAATTTTGTTTCCGAGTCTGATAGCTCATTATTTCGTTTTTGTATCAGGTCAATAGTCATTTGACGGCTGAACCCAATCTTGAAAGCATTACTGCAAATAATATCAAACTGCCTTGAACTATCCTCGAATGTATATCCGTTATAGTTGAGAAGCTTTTCGGCATATCCATAATTCAATCCTAAAAGGAACGCTATATTCACAAAAAGCTTTTTGTCAAATTGTTTTTCACAGGATGAAGCATTTTGAAAGTCGTTATAAACGGTTTTGGATATTCCTGCGAATTTCAAAGATTCGTTGTAATTGTTCTTTTTTGGCGTTGTAACATAATCTTCTTTGTAGTGTTTGTCATTCTCACACTCTTTTAGAAACTCTCTGTATGTCATTGTTTTGAGCATTTCTTTGTCTTTGAATGCTCTTATAGTGATAGTGACATCACAAAAACTCTGCTCAGAAATCACATCGTGAAGTTTTGCACGGTAGCAGGATTTGTTTTCTGGCTTGAATATTTCAAGAATCTTTTCATAATCACCAGATAGAAAATCATTGCTGATATACTTTGATGTTTTTTCTGGTGCAAAGAAACTACTCAACTGATTGTCATAAGTGTCCTTAGGATATTCATAAATGCCATTGCCAAAATCAAGCGTTACAGAGAGTCTTTCTTTATACCTTATATAAGCAAGAGCTTTTTTGAATTTTTCAGAAAGGTAAATGCTGTTTTTGCCGTTCTGTTCTATGTCTTTGTTGTAATGTTCTTCCCATTCAAGACAAAATGCCTCTAACTTATCAAGGTATTCCTCATCCGTATCGTAGTTTTCTCTTTTTACAACCTCGTGACAAGCAATAAGCCAGTCAGCCAGTTGCATATAGTTTTTGCTTTTCAAATCTTCTTCAAAAAGCTCACACGACCAATAATTCATATTTCCACCACCATAAAAATGCCGCCAGAACGATTAAACATTCTGACGGCTTTTCTCCTGCCCGTAAGGGCAGGGTAGTCCTCTTTTTTTCTCAACCATTAGTACTTCCTGCCTCTGTCTTTACTTGTGAGTACAGATATGAGAGAGGTGAGAGTTTGTCCCACATTGTATTATATGGTTGAGGTTGTCAGAATATAACTTATTTATTGTTTATCCTTATATGGCGTATCTTTAAAGCCTTTATCTTTCAGCTTCATTACTATTCTATCTATTACAGCTTTCCAAGCCTTTTTAAACCACGCTGTCTCTCCAAACCATTTTACAAGCGCTGGACTGATTGCGTAATATGTTTTTATAAAAGTTCTGCCATACCAAGTCTTTGAAAGCTGACTATCCCTGAATCGACGAAGTCTCCATACTTCTGGGCAGTCGTATGAGCCATATACACAGGTGGCTATATAACATCCACCCTCACCACTTTCTCCATTGGTTATAGCACGCATATGTTCTTCAAGGTTTCCTTCTATTTTTAACTTGGTAGGAAAGCTTAAATAGTGTTGGCTTTCATACATTCCTTCATAACCTATAACAATGGTTTTGCCATTTATACATTCAATAGAATAATACTTTCCGCATTTTTCGTTAATTTCATCACAAATATTACTATCACAAAAATAACGAATAATTCTTTTTATATTACGGTTATTTTCTGGTGTGTTTGAAAAAAGTCGATTGCTACCATTATTATATTTTCTAATAATTTCCACACTATATTTACACTCATCAATAAATGCAGATAGATAAGGTGCTACATCATCATACACTTTTAAACTTTCGGGGATGACTGCATGTTGATTATTGTTAGCATAAATCTGACCCCCGTCTGATGAAATGCTTGTTAACTCTCCATTTGAGTAGGAGAATTTTCCATTCTCATCGTTTAACACAAAACCATAGTTGTAGTATGTATAAGCACATTCTTTGTTATAACACAAATCAATAATGTGCTGTGAAAACTCCAGTGATGCTTTGTTATATGTATCAATAAGGTTATTTACGTTATTTACCATCAAGTTTATTTCTTCGATTAGGTGTTCAACATCGTAATTAAACCTTTTGGAGATTTGTTGAATGTAATTTAAATGTTTTTTAATATCAGAAATACACTTTTCATATCTGCGAATGCTACCACTCAACAGAGGATTGCAACGACAGCTTTTTCTAGGGTAGTCGTAAGAAAACAGTTTTTGATAATTGAGATACTGCTGTTCTGATGTGTAAACTGTATAACAGTACTTAGCACACGCAAACCAAACTACAGGATTGTTAGAAGAAGTTCGTTCGAGTTTATTAAGAATGTTTTCAGCTTCTTTGAACTTTCCGATGATAGTCAAGCTCTCAACATTTTTTATATCTTCATCAACATCATTTATTCCTTTTACCGATACAGGATTATCTACCTCAACTAATAATTTTTTGGCAGCTTCTGGAGTATACTTTGTTCCACAAAATTGACAAACAAAATAATCTTCTTGTTTAACCAACTCATTACTTCCACATAGTTCGCATTTTATTGCTTTTATTGTTTCTGACATTTTATTCTCCTTTTTCATTTAGCTATTTAAGTAGTTTTTTATTTACTGCTTTGTATGCCTTGTTTGATATTACAACTGTAAGTAATGAAATGCAAGACACAATTAAAACTGTTATAGTACAAGAGCCGAGATTTATTGGTATTTTAACGCTTTTGAAACAATTATTAAGCACTTGTAAAAGGCTGATTGAAAATATTATATCGAATATGAACGCAAAAACCCAAAAAGCTTCCAATGTTATATGCAATGGCTTATAATATAATATTTGTCTTTTCTCGGATGAACAATATTTGTTCTCTATACTTTTAAGCCTCTTTTCAAGTTTCATAATTAATTCACGCGAAACATATATAGTACGTATACAGGATATCGTTCCAAACAATCCTATAAACGAACAAATAGAACAAGCTATATAGAGCAGACAAGATGTAGCATTATTATCAGAATAAATCTCAGAAAACAGCGTTGCGATTATTGCCAAAACTCCAATGGTAACAGCCAAATTAATTGTTATTACTGTTTGTGCTCCGTGCAAAGCATTTACAAATTCATTTGATAAAACACTATACTGTGTTATTACAAAATCAGAATCATTGTTACCCATATTCTTTATACAACACTTTCTTTTCAATGATTTCACCCCTTCGTTGTGAATTTTTCAAGAATATTATAACACATAATTTTCCAAAAGACAATACCTTTATGTCCGTTTAGACGGAATTATCATTTAATTTACAATTTGTTTTGTGCTATGGTGGTATATATAGTTTAATTAAATAACAGAGTTCCTTTAATATATAGGAAGAATTATTTGTATTAAGACGTTTGTATAATCCATTAAATATATAAACGTTCAATATATATTTAATAGTTAAAATTAAATTAAGAAGTAGTATATATATTCTTTCTTTATTACATGAGAGTTTTTTGAGAAACAGAAAAGGGTTGCAAATGCCCTTGAATACAAGGATTCTGGCGGTTTCATCAGCCGCACTTTTTCTGAACTTTAATCTGTTATCCCCGACAGCTTCTATTGCCTTGTAGAAACTGAGCTTGTCATTGTTAAGAACCCCTGCTTTGTCACAATCGAGCTTGCGGATGGCAAGGGATTGTTTTGCAAGGTACTCAACGGAAGCCTCTACATACGAATTGGCTTCGTTCTCCCAAGTTACTTTCCTTTTATATTTAGTGCGGAGGTGCTTCTTTAACATTTCCACAATGGTAGTGGCAGGGTTAGCGTACATCACAATGTGAATATGCGCGGGGACTTCGGGTTTAAGGCAGTACGGGTTTGTACGGACAAAGATTGTTCGGGGTCTGCCTCGTGTCCCCGTGTGGAGTGCTTGAACCTCTCCTGCACGTGGATTATTCTTGCTTATACCGACAATGGCTTTGCAGGAGTAACCGTTCTTCTTGCAATGATAGTCAAGGAACGAAACGATTGCTTCCGCTTCTGCAACAGCTTCTTCAAAGCTTGTGAATAGTCCTGCCGACACATTCACACTCATAACATGGCTTACTCTATGGCTCACGGTTACACCCCCTTTAAAAAATATCGTTTTCTATATAAGTGCATATTTTTTCAAAAAAATAAATAGGAAAGGTGTTCGAGCAAACATTTTGTCGGCAATATGTCTTGTTTTTTGCCCAAAATTCCGTTTAGACGGACACAAGTGTATTTACCTTTCTGAATTTATGTGCTAAAATAAGAATGTCAGCAAACAAAAAAGCCGTCGGTTAAACCAACAGCTAAAATGGGAAGAAAGAATAATGGCATTACGGATAATCTTCATTCATATGCTCAATCCATAGTGAAAACTCCTTGTCGAAGTTTTGCATATACCACTCGTGCATATCATCTTCAAATTCAAGATACTCTTTGTCGTCCTCTCTGTTCATCGTGTTACCTCACTTGTCTAAGATATTACATTTTATATATAAGCAAGGCTGTATATAAGAAAATAGTGCTTTACACCCACTTTCCAATATCAATCCCCGAAAACAATCTGTTCTTGCAGTTGTACCAGTGAAAAAATATATTTTCTCGATAATAATCTTCTTTGAGTTCGTTCCCTTTGATAGCAAGTAAATTCCTGTGAAGTTTTTTCTCGGTATGTTCGTTTCTTTCGGACAAGGAATAAATATCAAAAATATTTTTAATATTTATATCTCCGAAAATGTCCTCAACCGCTTTTTCCGTTTTCGTGATAATCTCCGAGAGTTTGTCGGCATTTTTGTTTGTGCCGAACACAGCGAAGTGCAGACATATCCTGCCGTCATTGAAGCTTGCAGATTCAACATACACATCATTACTACGCAGGGTAAGCAAGTCATCTGACTTTACTCCTTGTCCGTTCAACTTTTCCTTTCGTCCTTTGATACTGCCCTTGATAAAAGCAATTTTCCTGTCAAGCTCATCAATGCTCCATTGAAGCGTTGAGAGATTGCTTTCTCCGTGTTGATTGAGGAATGTATATATCCTGTTAAGAATATCCCTGCTGTGATGTGGCTGAAAATACGAAAAGTTGCTCATGGTCAGCCGTGACTGAATTTTGATTAGCTCGTCTGGATTATAACGCTGTAACATCATTTCACACCACAGGGCGTTATGCAAAAGCATTTTGACTGTGATTCTTGCCTCTTTGTTTTCAAGGCAGAAATAGCTGAACACACTATGTTTTAATATAATAATGAAGTTTCTTCCTATTTTTTGCTGTTTGATTAACTTATGTTCAATCATTGAGTTAAGTATGTACGAAGCGTTCTTGCCTATCAGCTTTGCGAAATGTGTTCGGAAGATAACACCGCCACAGCCGAACAAAGCAATATAGAACTGCTTGTGGTACGTCCTTAACAATTCACTTTGTATTCGTGTCTGAATCTCATTCATTAAAATTCCCCCTTTCTATATTCGTTCCATTTCTAAGTTCCCGCCAATCGAGGCAACAGCCTCAATCTTCGCCTGTATTTCCATTTCTCCGTATGAGCTTGTTACCACCTCATAATAGCTGTCAATGCCGTACTGCAAGTCTGGCATTGAAATGCTGTGGTCTTGCAGGGCGTTATATAACTGTTCGTACCTTTCGTACTCTCGGCTGTCGAGTAATTCCTGCAATCTGTCACGGAACTGGTCTCTGATTTCCGATTCCGTTCTCATAGTGGAGCGTTCTTCTGCTGACAACGACAGTATCTTGTTCATAAGCTGAATGTCGTGTTCAACCCCTGTGGAAGAATAGAACTTTCTATCGGCAAGGCTGTCTATATGTTCCCGAACCCAGAGCTTTCCTTGTTCGGATATACGGTATATCTCTTGACGAACACCGTCTTTTGAAGTGTGGGAACACTTCTCAATCGTTTTGTCAAGCACGAAATTCTTGAGGCGATTAGACGAAATGAATTGAAGTGCCTGTTGTTTTGTGCAAATCCCCGAACAGCGTAGGCTGTTAAGAAAGTCAACGTCACGATGATTGACGGTTTGCACATAATGTGATTTTCTCAAAAAATCACCTCCTTGTACGCTCCTGCGAGACCGAGCGAAATGAAACAATTTAAGTAACATTCACGGCATCGGGAATGTGGTAGCTCTGCTGACTTAAATTGTGTGTGATACTTTTGGTATCACGAGTGTAGCGAGGTCTCGCAAGAAAATATTAAATATATTTTTATTATTCTACTGTAATGAACATCGTTTTATAACTAAATACCGACAAAAACAGACATTTTATTTGGTTGGAACATATTTTGGGGTATTTAGTATCTGTTGTCACAAAAAGAAAATGACCGCCGACAAAATATCGTGCGGTCTATAATTATGCCGTTATATTCGACAATCCTCGACAGTATAATCTAATATCCAATAAAGATATAGATATATGAGAGGAGAATGGATATGAGCATGGAGATTTATCTCACAAATCTTGGAAAGTATGTAGAAGGCTGTCTTGTCGGACAATGGGTTAAACTACCTATTGATGAGGACAAGCTTAACGACATACTGGAAAGAATCGGTATTAACGAGGAATATGAGGAATTCTTTATCACGGACTACGAATCGTCCTTTGTGGGACTTCGGGACATCTTAGGGGAGCATGAGAACATTGAAGCACTCAACGAGCTTGCGGAGATGTTAGAGTCTCTGTCTGACGATGACGAAGACAAGCTAAACGCAATTCTCGAATGTGAAAGTTGCAGGGGAGTTTCCGACATCAAAGAGCTTGTTGAACGGCTTGACGAGTTTGACCTCATCACCGACATAAACGGCGATGATGACCTTGGGCGATACTTGATTGATGAATGTTGCTGTCTTTCTGTCCCCGCACATTTGCAGAACTACATAGACTATGAAAGCTATGGCAGAGATGTACGCTTGGAAGCTAATATCACCTACACTTCTTACGGCTGTTTGTTTGATAATAGATAAAAAATCCGTCTAAACGGATTTGAAGTATTTACTTTTTGAAAAAAATATGTTATTGTGTATATAGAACGACACAGCGGGTGTCTTTCAAATAACTATAATTCTGAAAGGAGTTCTATATATGATAAATAACACAATTATAATGACAGACAACAGCGGAGAAGTTTCCGTTACAAAGGATATTAAGCTTTACACAGTACAAGAGGTTGCAGACATTCTTGGGGTGAATAAAACAGCGGTTTATGGTCTTATTAAAAGAGGAGAGCTTCCAGCGATAAAGCTTGGTACAACCCGAATAAGACATAACGCTCTTGTTTTATTCCTTGACAAGATTGAAAGTAATGGTTACCCACAGCCAGAATGCAGAATTTCACAGACACTTAAAGGGGCGTAAGCTATGGCAAGAGAAGTTCATGTAGGTAAAGCTGCTATTACTAAGAATGGCGAGCCTACAAAGAAATTTACTTGGTATTATCGTTTTGAGCGAAAAGATGTTGCCCCCGATGGCAGACGTCAATTTACGAAGAAACGAGGATTCAGAACAAGAGATGAGGCTCTTGAAGCAGGTCAGATTGCAATGGCTCTTGATTATGGTATCAGCACTCCTGCGGTAAATACTCCGCAGGAGACAAAGCCAGAGAACAAGTATGCAAGTATGACATTTGAAGACTACATAATCAATGTATGGATTCCCAACAATCAAAGGTCTTGGAAATCTACTACGCTTGAGGGGTATAGGAAGAAACTAAAGAACCAAGCATTCAGCAAGTTCGGTAATACTCCTATATCAGCAATCACAGGGGAAATGCTAAGTAATTATTTTGATACGATTTACATTAACACATCTACCGCAATAAGCTCTATTGACAATTTACGTTCTCTTTTATCACAGATATTTAAGTATGCCGTTCTTAACAGGCATATTGAATATAATCCGATGATAAGTGTTAAAAAGCCGAATTTTCGGGTTGAAACAAGCGTGCCGAAAGAAAAACAGGTACGAGATGCGATAAGCGAAGAAACCTTAACCGCAATATTTGAAAGATTCCCAGAGGGAAGTCCTGCTCATTTGCCACTGAAATTATGCTGTATAGCAGGGTTAAGAGTAAATGAGGCTTTAGGTCTTGCGTGGTCTGATATTGATTTTGAAAAGCACAGAATGTTCGTCAGACGACAGATAGTCAAGATTCAAAAAGAGCATGAGCTTACTCCAAGAGAAAAAGAGATGGTTGAGAAGCACCCCGAACTTGCTTCTTTTAGTATGACTTGTTCAAATCCGAAATATGATTCAAAACGAGTTATCCCTCTTTTTCCAGAGCTTGAAGAACTGTTGCTTCGTGAAAGGAAACGTCAGATAGAGCAAAAGGCACTATTCGAGGAAAACGGTGTTGAATACAAGCAGTATTTCTATACAAAGGCAACTGCTCCGAGCTACACTCTTGACTATGAGGAGTTCATACGTTTAAAAGAACGCATGGATTTTGAAGATGGAATTGTAAATACGAAAGGCATAGGCTATTCTATTGACTTTGTATGCAGACGAGATGATGGAGAGCTTGCTACAATACACACAGCAAACCATGTGTCCCGTGTTGTACATGGCAAAGAAAAAGAGCCTGCTATTTCCGAAACATTCAACATTCATTCTCTTAGACATACTTTTGCATCAAGGCTCAGAGCAAGTGAATTTAACGGAAGCGAACACTTGATACAAGAGTTCATGGGGCATAAGTCCGAAAGAGAAACAAAAGACTATATGCACATATCGGAAAGTGAGTTTGCTTCTGCTACTGCCAGAATAGGCACAAGTAAATCAAAGGTAGATACCGTACTTGAATTTATCCGACTTCAAGGATTAAATGCTTCAGATATTTCGGAGTTGAGCTTGCGTTTGAGTACGCTCAATTCCGAGAGTTCTCAACTTAATACCGAGCAAAACTAAAACCTCTTTGGAATGTTATCCAGAGAGGTTTTGTTATGTGTATTATTGGAGTTTTGGTTGGTTATTATTTTGAAGCTCTTTTATAGACTCTTCCAAATTTTGTATTCTCCACTCTAAATTGTTATTTGTGACAGCAAAAGACGATTTCATTTCAGTTTTAATCTGTTCCAGTTGGAGTTCGAGTAATTCTTTATCTACACAATTACTGTCAATGCTTTCTATCTGCTTTTCCATATATTCAACACGCTGCTCTAACAGTGCGGAATCTCTCCATAAGAACAGTGTTGCTGTTCCAATCGCTACAATTATTGAGCAAATGACAGTAGTTAGAACATTTTGTCTAATCCAATCGATTATTCTAAAACGAAGAGATTTAGGCTTGATTTTGCTTTTATTATCAATACTATCATTTTCTTCTTCGATTGAATCAGCAGTACCCTGTAAGTATTTGTTAGGATTGGGATAAGTATCATCTATATGAGGGGTGGGTGATGATAAGAAATTTCTATACCCAGAATACTGTGCTTGGTTTTTCCTTTTCAGTTTACTTAAGTTAGAATTTCTTTTTGCCATTTTGAACCCCGTTAATCACATTTAAAATATCCGAATTATAATTGTCATTAGCATTAGTAATAAACTTATCTATGCAATCCCTAACATCTGCACGAACGGGAATATAATGGGCTTGATAATCATACAAAATCCCACGTGTATTTTCGTCCATATTCCTTACAGTATATATTTTGTTTATAAAATCCGAGTTTTCTGCAAATAAACTACCTTTAACTGTTCCCTCTTTTTTTGCAAATCGAAAATCCATTATATCTCCAACGGTTGGGTTAAAATATTGAGAAGAAAACTTTTTAATCTCTTGTTCTGTGAGTGTTGTATCATACACAATTCCCAAACGCCTTACTACTAATTCGTATTTTGAGATAATCTGAGGGATTATTTGTTTTGAAATCCGTTTTATAAACATTTTGTATTCGTCATTGTAGTTTGAATCAATAGTTTGAGAGAAAATAAGATTGTTAGATGATAATGTTAATGAATGATTGAATTGTGGATTATACAACTTTCTTTCAGTTGTGTAGTTGGGAGAAATATTAGTAAAAAACTCTGCACCCAATAGGGTGTCTTTTCCATACAGAATGTCATCAGCTATCTCTCCCCAATAATCAAGGATTTTAAAACTTCTGTTAAACAATACGCCAAATGTCAGCTGTTTTATACTATCGCTCATTTTTACACCGCCAATAATTATTACATTTTCATGCTAATTATATCACTTTTTCATTGTTATTGCAACAATATACCGCATTATTTTATGTTTTTTTACAAAACGTCTGCACGAGACAAGATTTTAAGTATTTCCAACATTTCTAATGTAAGGTTTAATTCACCATTCTTGTCAAAAACTATGAGACCTTTGTTTATTAGTCGTTGTACCAAGTGTTTATAGTCTTCTGGGATATCTTCTATGTTTTTGTATTTCATACCACTCACCTCATGATGTTTTCTTATATAACACAATATGTAAGTATTGTTTCCAAAATTCTTTTTTATATAATAAGCAAATGGTCACATTTGGTCACACGAAAAAATTACACCTGATACTAACAGGGTAAAATAACATCAAATAATCCCGTTTTCACCGTAAAATCACGCCAAAATACGCATATAATAGCGGTAAATCGAGGGGTAACAACCCCATGGTTGGTGCTACAGTTGCTGTTGCGGTTGCTGTTGAAGAAAGCGCGAAGTAATTCATATTTAACAGCAGAAAACTCCGTGTTTCAAGACGAAACACGGAGTTTTTGTTTGTAAACAACCGAAAAAGCGCTTGACTCCTGCATATGGATAATGTATAATATGTGCAAGGACACCTCCGAACGGTTGATCAACACTCGGATATGTTCGTCGTTTGTCAGAAAAGCCGCATTCATTTCTTTCTGTATGTGGAAATGATTGGATTAGTTAATCAAAAAATATACGGAGGTAAGACTATGAAAAAACTTTTATGGTTATTAACTGCTATTATAATATGTGTTTCGTTGGTGTCTTGCGACGAACAATCACCTGCGGAAGATAATTTAACTAATGAAGATAATACAACAGTTGACCAAAACCAACCCGCAGAAGATGCCGCTGAGATCGAAATCAAAATTGATTTTGTTGCAGAACAGCTTGGTTTGACCGACGAATCGGAAGTTTTGTACGGCTTGATAGGTGCTGTTGCGGGAAAACAGTACAGCAACGGAAACATTGAGCTTTATCAGTTTGATGAAAACAGCCAAGCCTATAAAGATCTTATCGGCAGAAAAACTTATTTAATTCCCGCTGCATACAAGAACGGAGTTGTTCTCATATTCGCTTTGGGTGTAGAAACAGATACTGATCTTGTTGATGCGTTTAATGCGTTGGAATTTTAATCCGAATTTATTGTTGAATTTTAAGCCTTAAACAAAAAGATTTCCGATCAAAACCCGTCGGAAATCTTTTTTCTTGACTTATTTATTTGCTCAAAGCATACTAATAAAGACCAATAGAGCAGTCGAACTCTTTTTCAAATGCCGAGATAAACCCTTATAAAAAAGCTTTGATCCGTTGCCATCAGACTTTCTTTTTTGCAATAATGAGAATATCTTCATTGCAGACGGTTTTTGTGATCGTAGTCTCTCCGTTTTCAACGGAAACTTGGGGCGTGATTATTCTTTTGTTTGCAAGGCAAACAACTTTTATGTCAAAACCCGAAAGATCTTCGCAGAAGGTGAAATCGTCGTTATACGGGAGATATGCCACTCTCAGACCGTCTTTTTTTGCCCAGCAAAGCTTTTCGGATCTCGCTTTGTAGCCACCTGAGCAGGGGACAATATCGGTCATATCAAAATTCTCAAAAAGCCATTTTGAATATCCGGCATCCCACGCACCCTCAAAATGCAGCGCATCAAAGCGCGAATAAGGCATGCTGGCAAAAACTGCATTGTTGTATTTTTCACCGTGTCGGTGCATCTGCCAAACTCCATGCGCACCATAGCTTATACCAAGGGTTGCGCCCGAAAGAATACTTTGCCAGAACGCTTTTCTTACGTGAAAGGCTCCGAAACGGCCGTATTCGAAAGCAAACGAAAGACCTTCGTAGCAGGGCTCGGTGTTCATCACAGGCTTTTTGTGGGGATTTTCAAGAAACATTTTCGAAAAACGGAGCATATTTTCCTGCCCGATCGAGGGATCGGCAAGATTGTTGTTGTGACCCGATTGGTATGCATAAAAATGATACTGCGGATGAGCGCACAATTCTTCGGGAGGGATAGCATCCGGACCGATATGCAATGTGGTAAGACCTTCCGGATCGAGTTCATAGAGAACATCGAGAACTGTTTTGTAATATTTTACCACAAGATCGGTTTCAAAATATGTGTCGCCCGAAACAGAATAGATCGGCTCATACTTTTTGAATCTGTTTATCATATATTTTGCAATGGGTTCAACACATTCATAGGGCATTACCGTATCGGGGCTTGATTTTTCGCCCCAGGTATCGGGAATATAATTCACCCAGAACAAATGAAGAAACGGAATAAGACCATATTCTTTCATTATAGACAGCATTTTTTCGGCTCTGTCAAAATATTCTTCGTTGATATTGTAAAAATCGTATTTGCCGTTCTTCAGGTGAAAAGGGTGCATATCCTTTTCGCCGGGGCTGTTATCGTGGGTACACGGCAACACAATGAATTGAATGGTGTTGAAACCCTGTTGAGAGCGGCGGATAACAAATTCTTTGAAATCTTCGGGGTCGAGCTTTTGAAAAGCGGCCCATTCTGTGTCGGATAAAAGGAAAATCGTTTTTGAATCCAATTCAAAATGAGTTTTGTTTTCGGATAATTTAAGTCTGCTCAAATTCATTCAGCTCCTTGCACTTTTTGTTTATTCGATTATAAATCATTTTGCGCGGTTTGTCAATTGTATCAAAAAAGCCCTTTGCCGCGAGCTGCTGTTGACAATCCGACCTTTGAAGTTTATAATATAGTCGAAAAAATGATCGGAGGAAAACGCAGTGAGATTTGGAATTGCAGGCTTTTTGCCCGGACACGAAAGACGGATAGAAATGGCACAAAGTATAGGTTATGAGTTTGTGGAAACCTGCCTTTTTGCCTTGCACGATGATTTTTCGCAGGAAAGCATCGAAAGAATGGCAGAACATCTGAAAAAGATCGGTATGCCCTGTGTTGCCGTCAACGGAATGTTCCCGAAACGCATAAACCTTCTCGGAAGTGCTGCCGACAAAAGCGAAATTTCCGAATATCTTCATTCGGCCTTCGAAAAAACAAAGTGTCTTGATTATGATATCTGCGTTCTCGGCAGCGGAAATCAAGAAAAGTTCCCGAGGGTTATCCTCTCGACAGGGCTTTTGATGAGTTTTCCGCGCTTTTGTCCGATACGATAATACCTGTTGCCGAAAAATACGGCAAGAAAATAGTCATCGAGCCTTTGAGCTATTATATCACCAATGTCATCAACACCTTTGAGGATGCAGTGCGGATCGTGTCGGCAGTCGGACACCCGTCACTTTCGGCACTTATGGACTTTTTTCATCTGAGCTATAACAAAGAACGCTTTGAAAGCTATGAAAGCTGCGGCAAATTCCTCAGCCATGTCCACATTTCAAGCTTTTCGAACAGCTTCGCTTTTCCGCGTCCCTTTGACGGCGACGATTATCGGGCTTTCATCTCATTTCTGCGAAGAGCAGGTTATGAGTCGAAAAATATCTCTGTCGAGGCAAAAGACATTGATTTTGATAATGATGCCGAATTCAAAAACACCTTGTCGTCATCGCTTGAATATATGAGAAAAATGTAAGCTGAAGGCAGCACTTTCTCAACATTGAAACATCCCCCATTTCCGAGAAGGAAATGGGGGATGCAATATTTTGAACCGGTTTTTTATTTCACCACATAGTTTTCTCTTCTTGCAAGCTCCTTGCCCTGGTCGGAGATGATCCAGTTATAAAGAATTCTTTCGGGAGAATCCTGTGCCGCGTCTTTTCTTATAACCACATAAAAATCGTTGACATAAGGATATTCGCCCGACGCTATCGATTCATTGGACGGGTCGATGCCGTCAACGGCAAGTATCTTGCTGCGGTTGAGCTTTTCGCCCTCCATGTTGGAAAGATAGTAATAAACCGTGTAACCGAGAGCATCTGCCGAATTGTCATAGTCAGCCACAGCCTCCAGAAGTCCGATCATCGAACCGATGCGGGTCTCCTCGGGTGCCTCCATGAGCTTATCTCCGAGAGGAATGAGCTTGTCAAAAAGAGTCTGGCTTCCGCTGTCCTTATTGCGCTGATAAGGGATGATGGGATGATCTTCGCCGCCAACCTCTGACCAGCTTTTGAGCTCTCCCATATATATTTTTTCTATCTGCTCCCTGGTAAGGCTTTCAACGCCGTTTTCAAGACTTGCGATAAATACAAGAGCGTCGGCGCCGATGGCGGTCATCTCAAGCTCCACTCCCTTTTCCTCGCAGTAAGCAACAGCCTCCTCCGACATTTCATAGGCAAGAAGAATGTCAAAGGTTCCGTCGACAAGCGCCACATAATTATCGGTGGTCGAGCCTTCAAATTTTATCATTGAAGAGGCAGTTTCGCGGTCAATTCCGAGAACTGTCGAGGTGATGGCTTCGCCAAGGGGAAGATTTGCAAGGCTTCCTCCCATTTTCGGATAGTTTTCTGTGGTGAAAACGTAGCTTTCACCCACATCGTTTGCGGTCTTGCCTGTGCAAGCAACAAAAGACATAAGGGTCATCAGGCAAACAAGTGCGATACAAATTGATCTTTTCATAACATTCTTCCTTTCTTGTTTATTCATTGATAAGGCGCAGAACCTTTCTGAACTCCATATCATAAAGAGTGCAGAACGAATCGTCTCCCACGGCAAAATATCCGTCCCCGACATCATAATAATCTATCATAAGGCAATCGGAGAAAACAAATTCCCGCGTTTCGACATCAAAAAGATAGTAGGCCGTCGAACCGCCGAAATCAAAGTCAGCATAGATCGAAAACAGAAGATATCTTCCGTCATCCCCCACGGCGGTCACTCCGCCCTGTCCGTCAAGCACGACAAGCTCTTTTTTGTTTTCGGCGTCATATATCACCGTTCTCACGGGATCGGTGTAGACAGGTCTGCCATTTTCGAATTGTTCGAAATCATAGCTGCCTTTTGTATAAACGATAAGCTTTTCGCCATCAAGCACCGATAAAACCGACTCGCAGTTTTCGAGCGTTGCTGCTATCTTTCCGCTACCATCAAAAACAGTTTGGGAGTTATCGGCTACATCCTTGTAGGAATAATAGCCCTCGGGTTGGGTGTAAGTGTTGGGCGGCTGACCGTTTTCGTTTACAAAAGGTGTTCCGTCAAGCCTTTTGTATATCTCCTGCCCGTCGTCGTAATAGCTGTACAGCATATTCTCGCCCTTGCCGTGAATACTCACACTTTTCGGTTCATATATGCTGGCAAGAATATGTCCGTCCCTCGAGATCACATCGGTGAAACCGTCACCGCGTGCTGTGATGTAATCATCGCTGTAAAAATAGATATTCTGATAGATGTCGGATGTGCGATAGAAATTCGTGTCGATAAGATAGCCTTTACCGTCATACTCTTTGACATAAGCGATGCCCTCTTCATTGAAATATGAGCAATATTGATACATTTCCGAAACGATGTTGCCGCTCTTGTCGATATAGCAGGCATTGAGTTCCTCCTGACCGATGCAGATGTTGGCATAGCCATGCGAAAAGCTGCTTGCCGACCAGACTCCGTCCTTTTCGAAAAGCTTGTTTCCGTCATAATCATAGCAGACAAGTCCGCGGAACTCATATGTTTCGGGATCGCTGACAAGCACCGAGATCACTCCGTCGCCTGCACCGCAGAGCCATGAACCCGACGGAAGATCAAGCTTCCAGGAGCCGTCGGCGGGTATCACCACCGAATCGGGCTGCATCATCATTTCTGCTGCCTCATCGGAATACGGAGTGAGCTGATAATACGGAAATTCTTCGTAATAATCGTTGTAGGTCACATATCCGTCAAAGGGC
The DNA here is from genome assembly GCA_045532035.1 of Eubacteriales bacterium. Lineage (GTDB taxonomy): Bacteria > Bacillota > Clostridia > Oscillospirales > CAG-382 > UMGS1052. The sequence continues at coordinate 61,954 of JAZSFD010000048.1, forward strand.
GGAACAACTATCCTGCCGTCTGCAGTACAAAGGCCCATGGTCGAATAGGTCATCGAAACATCAGCACCGAAAGAGTCGCCCTCAAACTCTTTTATTCTGCCGATAAAGGGGACAAGTGTGCCATAGCTTTCATCGGGAATAAAATCCTCCGATGCCTTTTCGTGAAAGCGTAATTCTTCTTTTCCCGAGTATTCGCCGATATCGGGAAGCTCCTCGAGCCTGAAAACAGGCGCCTGCGACGGCGTTTCCTCCACCGCCCGGGTACATGAGGACGGGAGCATCAAAAGCGCAGCGGACAACAGCAACAGAATTCTTTTTTTCAAATCGGATCCCCCCTCAAAAAACAGATAATATACAAGCCGGTGCTTGTATATTATCTGACGGATTTTTTATAAAAAAGTTTCCTTTTTCCGGAAAATATTTTATTTATATCAGGTTTTGTCCGTTAATGACAAGTTTGAACTTCAGCCCCAGTGATTCGGCGGCACGACGGCACATCGACATTCTGCCCAAGAAAATCTCAAAATAATCCATAACCGGGCTTATTGTCGTGTCGATCTCAAGCGAAAGCCTTATTGCCTCGTTGTTATCGCAAAGCTCAAGCTCGGAGCTTACAACCGAATAGTTTACTCTGTCGTGAATGTCGAATCGGGAAAAATTGGCATTTCTCACGCGTGAGCGGCGGACATCGCTCTTGTCGGCGAGAATAAGTGCCGCAGCAGCGGGATTTACGGCAACTCCGGTGCCCTCGTCGTGGTTTCCGATGGCTGAGACAATGACTGCGATATCCTTTGCATCAAAATCGAGCTTGTCAAGGATTCTGAATGCCATGAGCGCTCCGCTCTGGGAATGGTCTACGCGGTTGACAAGATTACCGATATCGTGGAGATAGCCTGCGATCTTGGAAAGCTCGACGGTGTGCTCGTCATAGCCCAGTTCTGTCAGAATATATGCCGCGGTGTGAGCCACCTTTGTCACATGGGCAAAATTGTGCTCGGTAAAGCCCATGGCTTTCAACGATTCATCGGCGGAAAGTATGTATGTTTTTATTTTCTCGTTTTCTCTTAACTGTTCGTAAGTCATCATGTTTTTATATCTCCTTTCATTTCTCTGTCAATTCGATTGTATACCATCCGTCAAAAAAGTGCAATAGTTTTTTGTGTAAAATAGTTGTAAAATTAAGAATTATACAAAGAATATTTACCAAAATAGCTCTTGACAAACCGAGACATATGGGGTACAATAAATTGTTAAATTGTAAACATTCGGTTTAATATAAACATATCATGGAGGAAAAAACAATGCTTGAAACAATCAAAGCTGTCCTTGTAAAACATCTTAAGATCGATCCCAACACCATCACTTTGGAAACAAATCTCCAGGAGGATCTGGGTGCCGATTCTCTCGATCTCGTTGAGATCATCATGGAATTTGAAACAAAATTCGGAATTGAAATTCCCGATGAAGACATTCTCAAGCTCAAGACCATAGGTGACGCCATCGAATATATCGAGGCACACAAATAATTTTTAACACAGGAAGAAGCGCAAAATCAAATGGAAAAAAGATTTGTCTATGCAGACAATGCCGCCACCACAAAAGTATACCCCGAGGTGGTAGAGGAAATGCTGCCCTATCTCACAGAGATCTACGGAAATCCGTCGAGTCTCCATTCCATGGGTCAGCAGGCAAAAAAAGCTCTTGACAATGCAAGAGCAAGAATCGCAGAGGTCATCGGAGCCGCGCCCGAGGAGATCTTCTTTACAAGCTGCGGCACAGAAGCTGACAACTGGGCCATCCGCGGTGCATCCGCTGTTTATGCCCGTGTCAACAAGATCGAAACACCCCACATCATAACCACAAAAATCGAGCATCACGCGGTACTCCACACCTTCAAGGCTTTGCAGAACGCAGGCTATGAAGTGACTTATGTGGATGTTGATGAAAACGGAAAGGTTTCCCCCGCGGATATCGTTTCCGCCATCCGCGACAACACCTGTCTTATCACCGTTATGCTTGCCAACAACGAAATGGGCACAATTGAACCTGTCGCCGACATCGTAAAGGCGGTTAAGGCAGTAAGAAACATTCCCTTCCTCACAGACGCTGTTCAGGCAGTGGGCAATATTCCGGTCAATGTGAAGGAGCTGGGAGTTGATATGCTCTCCTTCTCGGGCCACAAGATCCACGCCCCTAAGGGAGTCGGATGTCTTTATATAAAGAAGGGCACAAGACTCAAGAATCTTATTGAGGGCGGCGGTCAGGAAAAGGGAAAGCGCGCGGGAACAGAAGGTCTTGCCAACATTATGGGTATGGCAAAGGCACTCGAAATATCGCGTGACAGAATGGGCGAGGCAAAAGACCTTGCCGCAAAGCGCGACAAGCTCATCAAGGGGATCACAAGTCTTCCTGACACACTTCTCACAGGCCACCCGACAGACAGACTTCCCGGCAACGCAAGCTTTGTATTCAAGGGTATCGAGGGCGAATCGCTCCTCTTCCTGCTCAGCGCTGCAGGCATCTGCGGATCTACCGGCTCTGCCTGCTCGTCGGCATCTCTTGAACCCTCTCATGTGCTCACCTCAATGGGCATTCCCGTTGAAATCTGCCACGGCTCATTGAGACTCACCATCAGCTATGAAACAAGCGATGAGGACATCGATTATATGATCGAAAATGTCAAAAAGGTCGTCGAAAGACTCCGCATGATGTCCCCCATCTACAACTGATTACGAAAGGATCAAAAATGGAATACAGCGAAAAGGTCATGGACCATTTCATGAATCCCCGCAATGTCGGTGTCATCGAGGACGCAAACGCCGTCGGTGAAGTCGGCAACGCAAAATGCGGCGATATCATGAAGATCTTCATGAAGATCGAAAACGACATTATCACAGACATCAAGTTCCAGACATTCGGATGCTGTGCAGCTATTGCCACATCCTCAATGGCAACAGAGCTTATCAAGGGTAAAACTCTTGACGACGCCCTTAATCTTACCAACAAGGCAGTCATCGAAGCCCTCGACGGACTTCCGCCGGTGAAAGTGCATTGCTCGGTGCTTGCCGAGGAAGCGGTGAAAGCTGCTCTTGCCAACTATTTCAGAAGCATCGGTAAGATCGAAGAGGCCGAAAAACTTGATTCGGCTTGCGACGGTTGCTGTGAGCATTGCTCGTGTGATAAACACTGAAAATTAAAAAACGGCGGGGCTCCCGTCGTTTTTTACTTCAATCTCTTTTTCCGATGTTGATCTTTCCGTGCTTTTCTTCATAATTTTCGATCAGGTCGCGGATGAGAACAAGCACCTGACCGTTGGCGCTCCTGCCCTCATAGTCGGCAATCACGTGCAGTTTGTCAAGCATTTCCTCTTCAATTCTTATAGATAAATTTTTTACAGCCATATAAACCTCACATTGAACTTATTTTGTATTTACTTTACATTTATTTTGTGTTAAAATGTGAATTATAAATTCAAAATAATTTTAATATGATTGCATTACGAGGTCAACATGAAGCTTGCGATTGTGGGTTCGAGAAATCTTGACAAAATTGAGATAGAAAAATATATCCCGAAAGATATCGACGAAATCGTATCGGGAGGTGCCAAAGGCACCGATTCTCTTGCAAAAGAGTATGCCATCGAAAAGGGATTAAAATACACCGAATTTTTGCCGAAATATGATTTATACGGAAAAGCCGCACCCCTCAAAAGAAACAAAGAAATAGCCGACTATGCCGACAAGGCGATAGCTTTCTGGGACGGAAGATCAAGAGGAACAAAAAATGTAGTCGAGCTTTTCAAAAAACGCGGCAAAGATGTTGAGATTGTACTCATCAAATAGTTTTTGCTTTTCCCGTCCTCCAAAAGATAAGCTTTATTCAAAAAAACAAAAAATAAAGGAACTTTTTCCAAAACCACTCGTCAAATACACACCACAACCGAAAGCGAGGTAATAAAAATGAACAGAAAAATGAGATTCGCGGCATTGGCGCTGACTTTTCTTCTTACTTCAAATGCCACAACATATGCTCTCTCGGAAACGGTTGCAGTCTCCACGGCTGTGATGCCGATCGAAGATATCGCCGTTGAGAACTTCGGCTCTTACGGCACTTCCGACAATGAGCAGCCCACCACAGCCGAGCTTGAGGCTGTTATCAAGGCAGTCAAACCGAAATTTGACATTCCTGCGGAATATTCCGAATTTGAATGGGATTATTACGGCGGAAGTCAGAGCAGCGACCCTTACTGGACTCTTCGCTGGTCGACACCTTCCGACAGCAAGGTATACGGTCATGCCTCTGTCATGTGCGACAAAGCGGGAAATATCGAAAATTTCAACATCTATTCCGATGACCAAAGCGAAATAGCTTTTCCTGCATATTCGAAGAAAGAGCTTACCGACACCGCAAAAGCTTTCATTAAGAATATTGCCCCTGAAGCAAACCTTGTCTTCACCACGGCAGAGGATGCTTACGGAAGATATTCAAGATTCTATACATACAATTTCAAGCGTGTGGAAAACGGTATTGATTATCCTGAAAACACTGCTTCTGTCAGAATTGATTTCGTGACAGGCAAGATCATCTATTGCAATATCAGATATGACTACGGTATTCCCGTTCAGAGTGCCGAAACAGTTATCTCTCCCGAAAAGGCTGCGGAGATAATTGGCACAAGACAGAAGATGGTGCTTTCCTACACTCTTCTCCGCGAAGCTGACGAAAACGGCAAGATCACAAACAAAGCCGTTCTCATATATTCTCCCTCCGAATCCTATCTTTCGGTGGATGCCGTGACAGGCGAGCTTTATGATGAGCGCACCACCTGGCAGAAGGCAACCGCAGGAGGACAGCTTAATTCTGCCATGAAAGATATGGTCACCGAGGATGCCGCTGAATCGGAAAAGAGCGAATACCGACTTACCGAGGAAGAGCTTGCACAGCTTGAGGTGCTCAAAGGTCTTATCACAAAAGAGCAGGCCATTACAAAAATCACCGAAAACGACAAGCTTTATCTCGACATGAATCTCACCTCCATAAGTGCAGATCTTTCCAGATCCTATAAGTATTATTCTACAGGCTCGGAAAAGAGCGAAAACTATGTTTGGAACATCAATTTTTCCAACCCCAACGGCGGTGAAAAATATGATTATTCCTACGCCAATGCCCAGATCGATGCGAAAACAGGTGAACTGATCAGCTTCAATTCGTCTTTGCGCGGTTCGTATTATTACGAACAGAACAAACTTCCCGTTCCCGAAAAGAAGCTTTCTCAGGCGGAAAGCGAAAAGCTCTTTGAGGATTTTGTCAAGACTCAGATCCCCGAAAAATTCGAAATGACAAGAAAACAGAACGGTTATGAAACCAATGTCATCAAATACCACACTTCTCTTGTCGATGACAAAACCGTCAACACCCCCATCTACGGTGCATACGGAATAAATTATGTCCGTGTCAATGAGGGTATTGATTTTACTTACAACAACATCTACGGAACTGTTGATGCCGTGACAGGCAAGATATCCTCCTTCGGCTATTCCTGGATGGATGATGTTATTTTCGAATCTCCCGCCGATGCCATGAGTGAGCAAGAAGCTTTCAAGGTATATTGCGAAAAGGCAGATTTCGACAAGTATTACGAAAGATACGACTTGTATACCCTGCGCGAGATGAAAACAGAAACTCCCGAAGAAAAGTTCCGTGCGTTTATTCTTTCTCTCAAGGAAAACCATTCCGACTATGAAGCTGTCATCAAAAAATACGCTCCCGACATTGATGTCAAAAAAGTCAGAAACGCCATCCTCTCAGCAGATGAATACGGTCTTGTGGAGCTTGCGGCAGAATATTTCGGCGTGAAGGATTACGACATGGAATATTTCTACAACAGTGCCGCCGAGCTTTATGACAGAAGCTCCACCGCACGCCTTGTCTACAAGACAAATATTTCGGGTGTTCGCATCAGTGCACTTCGCGGTGAGCGTGTCAACTATTCGGGCATGCCTGTTGTCGAAGAATACACCGGCGATTTCGCTGATATTTCGGGTCACTGGGCAGAAGAATATGTTACCATTCTTGCAGATCTCGGAATTGTTGAAAGAGCCGAAAAATTTTACCCCGAAGCTTTCGTTTCGGCAAAGGATTTCTCTGTGCTTCTTTCGAATGCAGGCTATTACAGCCATACGGCTGATCCCGAGGACGCGGATTTCACAAGAATCGACGCTGTCAAGCTCATTATGAGTGCTCTCGGCTATGACAAGATCGCACAGCTCGACATCTACCGCACGGAATTTTCCGACAATCCCGAGATTGCCCCCTCCGATGTCGGATACCTTGCCATTGCCTATGGCCTTGGCATCATCGACGGCGACGCAGGCACAAAGACTTTCAGGCCGAATGAGAACATCACAAAGGCGGAAGCTGTAAAGCTTGTGGTCGAAACTGTCAAGGCAAGTTATTGATTCTATAAAACACCACCCCTGATAAAAACTCCTCCGAAGTGATTTTCGGAGGAGTTTTTTGATCTGTGGCGACCGATCACAAAAAAACAGAATATGTGAAAAATAGTTTGCATTTTCTTGCAAAAGGATATATAATATAAATATCGGCTATACAGTCCGAAAAAGCCGCCATAGGAAACACCACAGGGGCTTTGATACCGGTCTGTGATAACTTGCAATTTTTCGTGAGAACGGAGCATGGCAGGGAAATTTTACTTTCGTGTAAAAATGTGTTGTTTTTTGCATAGAGGTAAAAATATTTTTGAATCAAAAAAGGAGTATTCTTATGAAAATTGCAATCGCCGGCACAGGATATGTCGGACTTTCCATGGCTGTGCTTTTGGCACAGAATCACAGTGTGACAGCTGTGGATATCATCGAGAAAAAAGTCGAGATGATAAACAACAGACGCTCCCCCATCGTGGACAAAGAAATTGAAGAATATTTTTCGAACGAAAAGCTTGATCTTGTTGCCACCACCGATGCGGAAAAAGCATATGCTGACGCTGATTATATCGTCATTGCCGCCCCTACCAACTACGATCCCAACAAAAATTATTTTGACACAACAGTGCTTGAGCTCGTTATCGGTCAGGCGATCGCCGCAAATCCCGATGCTGTCATAATAATCAAATCCACAGTTCCCGTGGGATATACAAAAAGGATCAGACAGACCTTCTGCTGCGACAATATCCTTTTCAGCCCCGAATTTTTGCGCGAGGGACACGCGCTTTACGACAATCTTTATCCCAGCCGCATAATCGTTGGAACACCGACAGGGAATTCCCGATTGAGAAAAGCTGCCGAAAGGTTTGCAGATATGCTCAAGGAGGGCGCGAAAAAGGAAAACATCCCGACCCTTTTCCCCGATCTCACCGAAGCTGAGGCAATAAAGCTTTTTGCAAACACATATCTCGCCCTGCGTGTGGCATATTTCAACGAGCTTGACACTTATGCCGAAACAAAAGGTCTTGATACAAGGGCAATCATCGAGGGGGTCTGCCTTGACCCGCGAATCGGCGATCATTACAACAATCCATCCTTCGGCTACGGAGGATATTGTCTGCCCAAAGATACAAAACAGTTAAGAGCAAACTACAACGATGTTCCCCAAAATCTTATCAGCGCTATCGTCGATTCGAACACCACCAGAAAAGACTTTATCGCCAATCAGATAATTTCAAGAAATCCGTCGGTTGTAGGAATCTACCGCCTCACCATGAAGGCAAATTCAGACAACTTCCGACAAAGTTCTATTCAAGGAGTCATGAAGCGTATAAAGGCAAAAGGTATCGAAGTTGTGATATACGAGCCCACAATGCAGGAGGACAAGTTCTTCAACAGCCGTGTTATACGCGATATAAACGAGTTCAAAAGCATTTCGGATGTAATAATTGCCAACAGATACAACAACGAAATTGCTGATGTAATAGAAAAGGTTTACACACGAGATTTATATTTCAGAGATTGATAGGAAAATGAAGAAGATATTCAAAAGACTGTATTTTACAATCCTACTTTTGCTTATTGCGGCTTTGATTTTTGTGATTGCCACAAATATCTATGTCTGCGTTTCGGCAAGCGACAGAATGTATGCTCGCTCCGAGCTTTCAGAGTCGTTGTCCGACAAAAAATATGACTGCATCCTCATTCTCGGCGCAGGTGTGCGCCCCGATGGAACACCGTCAAAAATGCTTGAAGAACGCCTTTTGTGCGGTCTTGAGCTTTATCGGGCAGGAGTTGCCGAAAAGATCATCGTCAGCGGCGACAACAGTCAGGCAAATTACGATGAGGTAAACCCCATGAAGTCGTGGCTTGTGGCAAACGGCGTCCCCTCCGAAAGCGTTTTTATGGATCATGCCGGTTTTTCGACTTATGACAGTGTTTATCGTGCAAGAACCATATTTCTTGCCCACAGGGTTTGTATCGTCAGCCAGAAATATCATCTTTACAGAGCGCTTTATCTTGCCGACGCCCTTTCGCTTGACGCGGTTGGGGTAGATGCGCAGCAAGTGACTTACAGCGGGCAGGCAATGCGTGAGCTTCGCGAGGTGGCGGCGCGTTCAAAAGACTTTATCAGCGCGTACTTCAAACCCAAGCCGAAATATCTGGGCAAGACCATTCCTGTTTTCGGGGACGGAAACGAGACGAACGACAAAGTCGATGAAGAATACTAATATACCAAAGAAGATCCTGCAATGAAACTCACTATTGAAGGCAACACAGTGAGTGCTGAGAATCAGCTTCTTCCGTCAAGACAGGCTATGCTTTTTCCAGCGGAAAAGCCAAAGCTCAAGATCGGCATCATCGGCAATTCCGTCCTCTGCCACAAAATACTTGAAAGACTTCTTAAAATAATATAAAATCTGGAGGAAAAACAAATGATAATTCTCATGGAAGTCCTTGAGGCAATAATGGTTTTGTGCTTCGGCATCTCCTGGCCTCTTTCAATCATGAAATCCTATCGTGCCCGCACAGCAAAAGGCAAAAGTCTTCTTTTCCTGTGCTTCATTTTCACAGGCTATATCGCAGGTATCGCATGGAAAATGATCCTTTTTGCCGAAACAGGCGAGATCAAATGGCCTACATATCTCTATTTCCTTAACCTTGTTATGGTGGGAACAGACATCGTTATGTATTTCAGAAACAAAAGACTTGACGCCAAGAACGAGGAAAAATAAAACCTCAGGAAGCAGGGCGCAAAAAAAACCTGACCTTCCGAAAAAAGCATTTTTGATGCTTTACATTATACAATCTAAAACCATACAAAAATCGCCCGCAGAGTTTCTGCGGGCGATTTTTTTGTGATTATTTATGCAAGACCTTCGGGCTTGTTGAGCACAACAGGCTCAATGTTGGGGTCAATCACGACCACAACAGCGTTCTGGTCACCCCAACGGTTCTTGATGGACTTGAGCGAATCATATCCGCAGGTAGCAGTTACGCCCTTGAGGTTGCCGAGAGGCTTGCCTGCTGTCTGGATATAGATGTTCTTGTCAGGCTTTTCGGTAGAGTTGGAGGGAAGATTGAGCATATAGCCTGTTGCTCTGTCGAAGATGTTGTACTCTGACTTACAGTTTTCGTTGTCCGAAAGAGTGGATCCGCAATAGAGCTGGCTGGTTCTGTATCTTACGATAGATCCCCAACCGTAGCCGCCGAGTCTGAGAACATTGAAAGAAGAGTTTACATTTCTTGTGATTCTTGTCCAGGTGTCCTTGGCGCCGTTAAGCTGTTCTGCCTTGGGAGGCGCGTTGTAGAATTCGATACCCCAGAATACATATTCGATGAGGTTGCCGATGTAATCGACATTTTCCTGGATACAGTCGCCTGTGCTGTTCGAACGCTGATGAGTTACAGCTGTATCATAGATCTGATACATCCAGTTGTTTTCGACACGATAACCGCTGCAGCCGCCGTAGATCTCAACCGCGTTGCCGTAGTTTGTTACATGCTTTCCGTCGTTATAGTCGAGAACCGATCCGCCGATCCATGAGAAGATGCTGTTTGTGACGGTTACATTCGAGCAGGTGCCAAAGCCTACGCCGTGACCGCCGCCAAACTTCATCGAAACATTGTCAAGAGTAAAGCCCTTGGGCGAGCCGCCGAAGATATTGACTCTTTCGCCGATCTCGATCGACTTGAAGCGCTTGCCGGGATTGCCCTCGGTACTGTATACATAAAGATTTGCCTTTGTGGTAAGAGAACCACCGGGAAGCTCGGAATAGAACTGGAGGTCACCGCAGAGAGATTCGGGACCTGTTACCCCGTAGGTGTTGGGGTTCATGATGATGCCGTAAAGCTCGTTGTATGCATCTTCCGAGAAATCATAGATGTCATGGTCAAAGCCGATGACGCCGACATTTATAAGCTTTTCGGTACAGAGATATACATTTTCCCACTCTGTTTCGACCCAAAGAGCTTCGTCAGCATAGTTTCTTGCCGACTGCATGAGAACAGGCTTTTCACCTGTGCCGTAGGAACCATAGATAGCGCCGTGATAGGTGGGAACCTGTCCGCGGTAAACACCGCCGCGTTCAAAGAGGAAGGTGGTTCCTGCCTTGGGGAATCTTACCTTCTTGGAGAGAGCCGCAGGAGTCTTCCATGCGGTTTCGGGAGTCTTACCGTCGTTTTCGTCGCTACCGGACTTTTCGGAAATGTAATATTTCTGGCCGGTCATCTTGTCGCCGTAGATCTCCTCAGTGTTGGGGGTGTTAAGAATATCCTTCTTCATCTGCTCAGCGATGACATCAACACCTGCGCGGATCTGTGTACCTGTAAGATTTGCGCTCTGCTCGTAAAGACCCTTAACATAGTCTTCTGCGGAGGAGCCGGAGAGAGTGTAGCCGTCAGCGGCTGTTGCCTTTGTCCATGCAACACCTTCGGGGTTGCAGGCAGCAAGGATCTGACCGTTTGCCCAGTGGGAAGCAGTATCAGTGAAAGAAACTGCACCTGCCACACCTGTGGGAGCTCTGCCGAGGAAGCGGTTGACCATTGTTACAACTTCCGCACGGGTGATGTTGTTTTCGGGGCGGAATGTGTTGTCTTCATAGCCTGTAACGATTCCGTTTCCTGCTGCATAATAGATTGCGGAAATATACTTATAATTGCTCTTGACATCAGTAAATTCCTTGAGCTTTACCGAAGAAGAAGTTGTTCCGAGTGCTGCAACCTGATAGATGAGCTCTGCAAATTCGGCTCTTGTGATGTTCTGTGTGGGGTTGATGATAGTGCCGCCTCTTTCGGAGATGGTATCAAGAAGACCAACCTTTTCAAAGAAGCCGATGTAGGATTCATACCATGCTCCTTCGGGAACATCGATGAAATTCGACTTTATGTGTCCCTTGATGTTGCTTTCGTCGGTGATAAGTCTCGAAAGAAGAGTGATAGCTTCTGCTCTTGTCATGTTGTTCTGGGTAAGGAATGTGCCGTTTTCATAGCCCGCAACATAGTTGGCATTTGCGTTGAGAGCGACATTTACCTTTGTTTCAACAACAACTGTCGATTCACCATCGGGAAGCTGGAAAATATAGTTGTCGGCATTTACCTGGGCTCCGTTGATAATAGCGGTGGAAACGGGGATGCCATAGCTGTCGGTGAAGCAATAGCCTGTAACTTTTGCACCGTCAAACTGGGGCTCGCAAAGACCACCTGTAAGCTTGATTACCACATCAGCCGAACCGGGAGCAAGCGTTGCAACAGTTTCAGATCCTGTTATTACGATCTTCTTGCCTGTAACAGTGCCCTTGCCTGCGTTGATGGTGCCACCGAAGTTGCCGCCATTGAGAGCAACAACAACACTACCATTGATGGTAGCGCCCGCTTCAGCACCGATGACAGCTTCTGCGATGTTACCGCCGCCGATATTTACGATTACGTTACCGTTGACTGGCCTGCATAGGAGCCGGCAACAAGCTTTGTGATCTCACCCTCACCGACGGTGAGAGTTGCAGTGCCGTTCATGGTGCCTGCTGTGGCATTGGCGCCAACGACATTCTTGACCTTGCCGCCGCCAAGCGAAACATAGGTGTTGCCGTTAACAGCCTTGCCGTTGACAGAACCTGCGGCGAGTGTTTCAAAAGAGCCTTCGTTGAGTTCGATAACAGCAGAACCCGAGGAGAGCTCACCGATGGCAACAGAAGGAGAATCGCGGTATTCAAAGCGTTCGCTATCGGGAACACCATAATGCTCTACATAGTATGTATCCGACTCGTTGATGGTTTCGAAGCTGAAGCCGTTGGTATAAATATACGCACCGGGAGCAGTTCTCAGCATAACAAAATCAAGGATAAGGTCACCCTCAAGAACGATTTCCATAAGGGGTGCCTCAGCTGTACCCGAAAGATTGAGGAGGTTACCTGTTACCTTTGTTCCCATACCCTTGAGAGTGATAGGCTTTCTGCCTTCGATATCCTTGAAGTTGGGAAGACTGATGTTTCCGGTAAATACGATGGCGCCGCCTTCCTTGCCGATGGCATTGAAAGCGTCCCCGAAGCTTCTGAATGTCGCATATTCCTTGCCTTCGTAGTTCATCTTTCCGAAGGAATTAACAAGGGCGATACGCTAGTCATTGATCACAAGCACCTCAGGGTCTGCGGCGGATGCGGTGAAGGGAACCGCGCAGATCACAAGAAGAAGAGCAAGGATCAGGGATAAAATTCTTGTCTTTTTCATTTTGGTCTCCTTTTAAGAAATTTCCGTCTTTGACGGACTTACATTATTATATCATATTACAGAGATTTTCACAAGAAAAACCGCTCGGGTATCTTTGACAAAATTGATTTTTGTTTTTTGTGGATTGTGTATATCTCCCCTTGCTTTTTTAATTATATTTTAAGGTAAAAAGAATATTATATTCAAATGTTTACAAAGATGTGTATAAATTTTCTGTGCTGTATAATATAATATATAATGAATGTTTATGTACATTCGCAATTTACAGGCTGCAAACTCAGACATAGAAATTTTATGAAAGGCAAAAGGCACATAAAAACCATGAAAAAAACACCAAATTTCAAAAAGGCCGCGGTTCTCCTTTTGACAACAGGCATTCTTTTCACCGCCTCCTGCACAGGAAAACAGGCAGCAAACGCAGGTGAAATCGTTGCAGAGCCCGACGGACGCGACTATACCTTCACATACCCGTCTGACTGGAGCATTCTTCGCGAAGACAGTATGTATGCCATCGAATCCCCCTCTGTAACAGTTGAGAAAAAGGAAAAAAGCTCCAACATTTCGGTTCTTTCGGCAGTTATTTATGACAAGGCTGAGGAATATGCCAACATCGACGAAACCGAGCTCCTCAACGCTTATGTCCCCAAATATATGGACACCGTAAAGGCTGAATTCGGCTCGACCGAATATGACGGAAACATGACAGATGTTGAAATATCGGGCAAAACCGGCAAAAAGGTCACATACAGCTATAAGGATCCTTTCACCGGTGAAGAGTTCTTGTTCGAAACGGTCTTTGCACTTCTCAAGACCAACAATTACTGCTATTGCTATTATCTCACCTACACCGCCAACGGAAAAGAAGCTTTTGATGCATTCCACGGAGGCTTTGACAAGGTGATCTCAAGCTTCGACTTTAACTGAGCATTTTGTGAAACTTACAGGAGAAATTAACTTATGTCAATCATAACAAAAATATTCGGAACCCACAGCGAGCGCGAGGTAAAGAAGCTCACAAGGCTTCTTGATGCCATCGATGCTCTTTCGGACAAATACAAAAATATGTCGGAGGCCCAGCTGCGGGGCAGCACCGAGATTTTCAGAAACCGTCTTGCAGAAGGTGAGACCCTTGACGATATTCTTCCGGACGCTTTTGCCGCGGTGCGCGAGGCTTCCTGGAGAGTGCTCGGCAAGCGACACTACCGCGTTCAGCTCATCGGCGGAATCATTCTTCATCAGGGACGCATTGCCGAGATGAAGACCGGTGAAGGAAAGACTCTCATGGCGACACTTCCCGCATACCTCAACGCCCTTTCGGGAAAAGGTGTTCATGTCGTCACCGTAAATGACTATCTCGCCCGCCGCGACAGCGAATGGATGGGAAAGGTATATAATTACCTCGGACTTTCGGTCGGACTCATCGTCAACGGACTCAAAAACTCTGTCCGCCGCGAGGCATATGCCTGCGACATCACCTACGGCACCAACAACGAATTCGGATTCGACTATCTGCGCGACAACATGGTCGCATACAAAGAAGACATGGTCCAACGCGGCCATGCCTTTGCCATTGTCGACGAGGTCGACTCAATCCTTATCGACGAGGCAAGAACTCCCCTTATCATTTCGGGTACTGCCGAAAAGTCAAACGAGCTTTATGTTTCGGTGGACAAGTTTGTCAGAGGACTTCGCCTGACAAAGGTCAAGGAGCTTGACGACAAACAGCAGAACGATCAGATGGACGGCGATTATATCGTCGACGAAAAAGCCCGCACAGTCGTGCTCACCGCCTCGGGTATCAAAAAGGCAGAGCAGCATTTCGGCATCGAAAACCTTTCCGATCCCGAAAATATTACTCTTTCTCACCATATCAACCAAGCTATCCGTGCCCACGGCATCATGAGCAACGACATAGATTATGTGGTAAAGGACGACGAGGTGCTCATCGTAGACACCTTCACCGGCCGTATCATGCAGGGAAGACGCTATTCCAACGGTCTGCATCAGGCCATCGAAGCAAAAGAAGGCGTAAAGATCAAGAACGAATCGCGCACCCTTGCCACCATCACCTTCCAGAACTATTTCCGCATGTACACAAAGCTTTCGGGCATGACAGGTACTGCTCTTACCGAGGAAGAGGAATTCCGCGGCATTTATAACCTTGATGTCGTTGAGATCCCCACAAATAAGCCTATGATAAGACGCGATCTGCCCGACTCGGTCTTTGTTTCCGAAAAGGGAAAGCTTGCCGCCATCGTACGCCAAATCAAGGAATGTCACGACAAGGGACAGCCCGTTCTTGTGGGTACCGTTTCAATCGAAAAATCGGAACAGCTGTCGGCCCTTCTCAAAAAGGTGGGTATTCCCCACACTGTACTCAACGCAAAGTATCACGAACGCGAGGCGGAGATCGTCGCACAGGCAGGTAAATTCGGAGCTGTCACCATCTCAACCAACATGGCAGGACGAGGCACCGACATCATGCTTGGCGGAAATCCCGAATTTATGGCAAAGAACGAGATGAGAAAGCAGGGACGCACCGACGAAGAAATCAGTGCCGCCACAAGCTATTTTGCCACCGCCGACGAGGAGATCATCGCTCTTCGCGAGGAATACTCAGCATATCTCAAAAAATATGAAGAAGAAATCGCTCCCGAGGCAAAGAAGGTCGTCGAGGCAGGAGGTCTTTTCATTCTCGGCACCGAGCGCCACGAAAGCCGCCGAATCGACAATCAGTTAAGAGGCCGTTCGGGACGCCAGGGCGACCCCGGAGCCTCCCTTTTCTGCCTGTCGCTTGAAGATGACCTCATGCGTCTTTTCGGCGGAGAAAATATCATAAACATGGTCAGACGCCTCGGCATCGGAGAGGACGAGCCTATCAGCGCATCTATCCTTTCCAACTCCATCGAATCGGCACAGAAGCGTCTTGAGGGTCAAAACTATGACCGCAGAAAGACTGTCCTCATGTATGATGACATCATGAATCAGCAGCGCGAAAAGATCTATGGTCAGCGCCGCGATGTTCTTGAGGGGGCAGATATCAAGGGAACCATCCTTACCATGATTGAAGATTATGTCCGCGACACCGTGTTCCAATATCTCAAAGGTGATGTTCCCGATGAATGGAATTTTGAATCATTAAGATCCGCTTTCCTCGGCTATATTACCACAGAGGAAGATTTCAGATATACAAGAGAAGATTTTGACCGCATCACCCGTGAGGAAATCGAAGATCTCCTTGTGGAGCGCGCCATAAAGCTCTACGAGTCCAAAGAGGAGCTCTTCCCTGACGGCAAGCTTCGCGATGTGGAACGCTCTGTACTTTTGCGTTCGGTTGATGAGTCCTGGGTCGAACACATCTCTGCGATGGACGATCTGCGCGGAAGCATCGGTCTGCGCGCCTACGGTCAGGTCAAACCGATTGACGCATATCACCGCGAGGGCTCGCAGATGTTTGAGGAAATGGTTGCTAACATCCGCGAACAAACAGCAAAGAGAATGCTTTCTGTTGTGCCTGTATCACAGGTCGAAAGACTTGACATTTCAAAAACAATCGTCGGTGCAAAGCAGGCGGAAGCGGGAAATGTCACTGCAGTTCAGCAAAACAGAGTGCCGCAGTCAAGCGTTTACGGCTCGGCGGCAAAGCCTCAGGCAACAAAAGAGCCTGTGCGCGTAACCAAGGTCGGCAGAAACGATCCCTGCCCCTGCGGAAGTGGAAAGAAATATAAGAAGTGCTGCGGGCTCAACGAGTCTGACGAATAATTACGCGCGGAGCATCGCTCAAAAGAGGCACTGCTTCAAATCATATAATTAAGCTCGGTTTTTCCGGGCTTTGAAAACGGAGTTCAGAAAAATGGGATTTGGATTGCTTTTGGTCGGCTACATCACCTTACTGGCGATGAAGATCGTCCCTATCGAAATAGTAGGTTTTTTTGTGATGTATCTTGCTCTCGACAAGTTAGAGGTGCAGGAAAAGTCGTTCAGATATGCAAAATACGCCGCGATATATATGTTTCTCGAACAAATCCTCGGTTCAATGTCCTGGTTGCAGGAAGTCACGGGGCATGAGATGGGGTTTGTTTCCCATCCGACATTTGCCACGGTTGAAAACCTTCTTTATCACATCGGACTTTTGATCTTCCACCTTTTGCTGCATCTCGGCATCCGAAACATATCGAGAAATGTCGGATACACAAAAGCTGTCGGAAGGGTTCGCGTTGCGGCTGTGGCAACAGCGGTATTTTATGTGGCACATTTTTGTGCAGCTGTCGTCCCCGGCGCGCAGATAATGGCTCTCCCGCTGGGTATCTATCAGATTTTGCTCCTTTTCTTCAACATTTTTATTCTGCTCGGATGCTACATGATGATCGTCACCGACGAAATGCTTGAAAAAGAAGAGAAGAAATACAACGAATTTCTTGAGAAAAACAAGAAATTCAAAAAGGGCAAAAAAGACCTTGCAAAACAGGCAATAAAAAACAATACAAAAAAATCAAACGGAAATAAACAGATCTTCAAGGCAACCAAAGCAAAGAAATAATACACGGATTCCAACCACAGAACAAAATATCATACAATAAAGGTAGGTTTCAAATGGGCTTCAGGCTGATATTTGCGGGGCTTGTGTTTTTCTTCAATCCCTGCATCAACCTCTTTGACATTTTCCCCGACTTTATCGGTTGCATTCTGATAAGCGCCGGACTTCATAAGCTCGCTGATGTTGAAGGCAGATTCTTCTCGGCGCGACAGATCTCAAATCGTCTTATCGCCATCTATCTTTCCAAAATGTTTTTCTGGGTCTACGCCTTCGGTTCCTGGAAGGACGGATTTTTGCCCCTGACCTTCATCTATGCTGTCATCGAAATAATCATGATGATAGGTCTTTGCTCGTCGCTTTACAGCGGCATCGAATATACCGCCAATCTCCACGGAGGCGACCGTCATCTCTCGGGCATAAGCACTGTCAGCAAATATACCGTCATATTTATGGTGGTCAAGAATGCACTCGCGTTTATTCCCGAAGCTTTTGAACTGGCAAGACCATCGCAAAGCGATCTGTCATATCACATTGATCCTGTTGTGACCATTGCTGATTATAAGCAATACGCTGTGATTTTCTTCACTGTTCTTGTGTTGATTCTCGGCGTTTATTATATAATTGTAAATCACAGGTTTTTTTCAAACCTCGCGCGCGACAAGGCTTTTTGTGCAAATTTAAAAAATATCTATGACACAAATGTAACATCCAACGAAAAGCTTGTTCTCAGCCGCAGGTTCAGAAGATTCTTTGCCATCATAACTGTCGCGGCATTTCTGACAATAGATTTCACTCCCGATTCAATAAATGTTATTCCGGACACCATCTGTTATGCACTCATTTTCTCGGCATTTCTCTGTCTTGGCGGAAAAAAGAAAGCTCCTGTTCTTATCAGCATTCCGTTGATGCTCGTGTCGGTTGCTACTCTCATCTTCAGAAGCTGGAGTGATGCGGGAGTAAACCGCATTATGGGATACGAAACATACAATGTTGGCAGGATTAGACTGGTGGAGAACGGCGAAGCCATCCTCACCGGAGCACTACTGATCACTGTCGAAATGCTGCTTTTTGTTGTACTTGTGGGAGCTGCCATGAAGCGTGCGCAAAAGCTTTATGCAGATGCTACGGGCGACACCATTTCGGTTGCGTTTCCTACCGTCTGCGCGGTGCTTGTGGGGGGTGTCTCGGCAGTGTCCTATGTCTGCCCATATACCAAAGCGTTTTATCATTACGGATATATAAACAACACTTTGACCGGAGGTCATCTTGAAATACTGTCACAGCGTTTTGAGTTTGTACAGGGAATATCCAATATATCAACCTTCTTTGCAGTTCTGCTTTTTGCATACAGCATATATTATAATTCAAGAAAGGTGGATCTGCGCTTCAATCTGCACTTCCATACCAATCCCATATGATTACAAGAACAATAAAGCTTTATGACACCGATGCATACGCAACAGAGTTCGATGCATCGGTTTTGTCCTGTGAAAAAGTTGACGCGAGATACGCCGTCATTCTTGACAAAACCCTGTTTTTCCCCGAGGAAGGCGGGCAATCCTGTGATACAGGAACGCTCTCGGGCATTCCTGTTTCATCAGTGGAGATTTCTGATGGTATTATTATCCATTATCTGAGTTCTCCATTGGTCGTGGGCGAAAAAGTTTCCGGCAGAATTGATTTTTCCCGACGCTACCGCAATATGCAGCACCATTCGGGCGAGCACATAGTATCAGGCCTTGTCAACAAAACCTTCGGATATAACAATGTTGGCTTTCATCTTGGCAAAACCGATATGACGATGGACTACGACGGCGAATTATGCGCCACAGACATTCAAGTTGTTGAAGATGCCGCAAATGCTGCAATTTATAAAAACATCGAAATCATAGCGCATTACCCTGATTCGAGCGTTCTACAAAGCCTTGAATACAGAAGCAAGCTTGATCTCTCCGAAAATGTGCGAATCGTTACCATTGGAGACTGTGATGTCTGCGCCTGTTGTGCGCCTCATGTTGCACGAACCGGTGAGATAGGAATAATTAAGATCGTCGATTTTTACCGCTACAAGGGCGGCACTCGCCTCCATGCGCTTTGTGGAGCCGATGCCCTTTCGGATTACCGCGAAAGACTGTCGGTAACAGCCTCTCTCACAGCACTTCTCTCGACCAAAACTGCGGCTATCGTTGATTCGGTCAGAAATCTTCAGTCCGAAAACAGTCGTCTTTCGAGCCAGCTTACCGCTATGACCAAGAAATATTGCCTTGCGATTGCCGAAGCAGTGAGTGAAGAGGCCAGCCCCTATCTGCTCTTCGATGAGCAGATAGGGGCTGGCGGTATGAGGATCATCGCCAATGCTGTTGCAAAAAAACGCCGTTGGTGTGCAGTTTTTGACAAGACAGCGAAGAACAAATACAATTTTATTATTGCCTCCGAGCATAATTGCGCAAAAGAAATACTTTCGGAACTTACCGAAAAAATCTCAGCCCGAGGCGGCGGCTCCGGCAGTATGGTGCAGGGGTCTGTTGAAGCTTCCGAAAAGGATATAGAGGCGGCTCTCAAAACACACATTTTCAATAGGAATTAAATTTTACATCAGGGGAATTATATATGCGAAAAATTATCGTTGATTTTGCAAAGAAGAATACCGTATTCTTGATCGCGCTTGTGGCGGCGGCGATCACCTGCTTCATAATTCCGCCTGACAGCGCATACCTTTCATATTTTGATTTCAAAACACTGACCTGCCTTTTTTGCGTACTCGCAGTGGTATGCGCTTTGAAAAACATTAATTTTTTCTATATTCTCGCACAGGAAATCGTCAAAAAGTTCAAAAACGCCAGGCGTGCCGTAATCGCACTTGTATACATAACTTTTATCGGCTCAATGTTTATCGCAAATGATATGGCTCTGCTTACCTTTTTGCCGCTGGGATACATGATACTTACAACCACCGGCAAAGAAAAATACATGGCCATAACATTCATCCTCCTAAATATCGCCGCAAATCTCGGCGGAATGCTGACACCTTTCGGGAATCCGCAAAACTTGTTTCTTTATACCAAATTTGATATTCCGACGGGTGAGTTTATGCTCATTATGCTCCCTCCTTTCGCGATTTCAATAGCGCTGATAACACTCTGCTGTTTTTTGATTAAAGCCGAGCCTTTGGAGTTTTCGGGAATATCATATAGAATAGATAGGAAAAAGACTTCGTTTTATTTGATTCTTTTTGCCATATCAATAATAATCGTTTTCAGATTCATTCCGTACCGGGTGGGGCTTGTGATAATTCCCCTCTGCTTACTCTTCACCGACCGCAAGGCGCTGCTTCAGGTCGATTACGGACTGCTCGGAACCTTCGCAGCATTCTTCGTTTTTGCAGGCAACATGGCGCGGATTCCGGCGGTACAGCAATTTTTTTCAAAACTTCTCGAAAAGAGTACGCTTCTTGTGTCGATACTTTCATGCCAGGTCATCAGTAATGTTCCGTCGGCAGTCCTTTTATCGCAATTTACCGAAAATTACCACGAGCTTTTGCTCGGAGTTAATATCGGAGGCGCCGGAACACTTATCGCGTCTCTTGCAAGCCTCATAACATTTCGTGAATACATTAAAAGCAATCCCACCGAAGGCTTATATTATATCGGTCTCTTTTCGGTTTTCAACTTCGGATTCGTAATAATACTCGGCGGTATAATGCTTTTGATCGGATAACATATTATAAAAGTAGGAATAGACAATGAAAAGCAAAACAAACGCGATGCGCTTGCTTGAAAGCGCTAACATAGAATTTACTCCGCTGGAATATGCGGTTGATGAAAACGATCTCTCGGGTATGCATATTGCAAAAGAGCTTGCGATGGACCCGGACATGATGTTCAAAACGATAGTCGCCAAAGGGGACAAGCTTGGATACCTCGTCTTTTGCATCCCCGCATCCTGCGAGATCGACCTCAAAAAAGCAGCACAGGCTGCGGGTGACAAGAGAGTCGAGCTGATTGCCGCAAAAGACCTGCTCGGGCTTACAGGCTACATCCGTGGCGGATGCTCCCCCGTGGGAATGAAGAAAAAATTCCCGACCTTTATCGATGAGACCTGTACGATCTTCGAAAAGATCACTGTAAGCGCAGGAGTCAGAGGCTGCGTACTTTTGCTTGAGGCGGAAAAGCTTGTGGCTTATCTTGACGCCACTGTGTGCGATTTGATTGCACAATAATAAAACTATTTTTATCATACCAAAAAGGTGGTGTTATTTGTGAAAACAGTTTTTGATGAGCCTGATGTCCGATTGTTTCGAGCCGATATGCACACTCATACCAATTCTTCGCCTGACTCCGAGTGTGACATTGAGGATCTGTGCAGAGCGCAGATAGAAAAGGGAATAAGCGCTTTTGCCATTACCGATCATTTTAATATAGAATCAAAAGATTCAGGCATCGACATCGAAGCTCCCATCATTTCTTCATACGAAAAAGCGTCACGCATGGCAAAAAAATATGAGAGCCAAATCGAGATTTTGCGTGGTATTGAAGTAGGTGCTGCGATGTGGGACAAAGAAATTGCAGATCAGATGCTGAAAAGACTTGATTTTGATGTGGTCATCGGATCTGTGCATACCGTCATCACCGATGAAGTAAAAACACCTTACTCTCGGGTGGATTTTTCGTCTTTGACATCTGTTGCCATTGATAAATTTATGACAGAATATTTCGACGAGCTTCTAAACACAGCGATTTACTGTGATTTCGATATTCTTGCACATCTCACCTGCCCGCTTAGATATATCAACTGCAAACATCACCTTGGACTTGATGTTATGAAATACGAGGCGATCATAAGAGAAATACTTGCAACGATTATAAAGCGAGGCAAGGCGCTTGAGGTCAACACATCCAACTGCGCTTTCAGCGAAGCATTTTTCATGCCTGACACAAAAATCCTATCAATTTACCGTGAAATAGGCGGAAAGCTTCTGACAATGGGTTCAGACGCACATATGGCGCAATATTCGTGTGTCGCATTTTCCGAGGCGGAAGCCATGCTGAAAGAGCTCGGATTTTCTGAGCTTTGTTTTTACAGAAAACGCCAGGCTCATTTCTATGCCATATGAATAGCTTGTTTTTATTCATACAAAAACAATATGAAATATTTTTTCAAAACCGCCCCTCAAGTATTGCTGACGGCGGTTTTGTTTTTTGCGCTCAAACGCTTGCAATTTCAAAGATAATATGTTATAATACAAATTAGTATATAATGCATATTTTTATACTTTTTATCTAGCGAATGTCAAAAAATTGTCAAAATGTACCCAAAAGAGGAAGTTGCCGTAACTATGAAAAACCTTTCTATCAGCGAAATGACAGAAAAAATAATACAGCTTAAAAAGGACAAGGACGCTCTTGTGCTTGCGCATTATTATCAGAACCTTGATATACAGCATGTTGCCGATCATTGCGGCGACAGCTTTGAGCTTGCCAAGATTGCCCGTTCCTCCGACAAGAAGATCATAGTTTTTTGCGGGGTCAGCTTTATGGCCGAAAGCGCAAAGATCATGAATCCCGAAAAGCGTGTTTTCATCCCCCGCGGCGATGCAGGTTGCCTTATGGCTGATATGGTTACGCCCGAGATAGTTTTACAGATGAGAAAAGCGCATCCCGATGCCGCTGTCGTTTGTTACATCAACTCGACCGCCGCCACAAAAGCTGTCAGCGATATTTGTGTAACCTCCTCCAACGCGCTCAAGGTTGTGTCTACTCTTAAAGAAAAAGAGATCATCTTTATTCCCGACAAAAACCTCGGAAGCTTTGTGGAAAAACAGTTTCCCGATAAAAAGTTTTATTTCATGGAGGGCTGGTGTCCTGTGCATCACGATGTCACCCTTGAAGCTCTTCTCGAAGCAAAGGCGGCTCATCCCAACGCCCCCATCGTCATCCATCCCGAATGCCGCGAAGAGATTATTCGCGAATGCGATTACATCGGAAGCACCTCAGGCATTCTCGACTATTGCCGTGAAAGCGACCGCGATGAGTTCATTGTTTGCACCGAACGCGCCATAGTTGAGCGCCTTCGCGAGGAATTTCCCGAAAAGAAATTCTATTTGCTTTTCTCCTGTCTTGTTTGTGCCAACATGAAAAAGACGAGGTTGTGTGACCTTCTTGAAACCCTCGAAAATCTTGACGACGAAGTATATATGACAGACGAAGAAATGAGCGCCGCGCGTCTTCCTCTCGAAAGAATGCTTGAGGCGGCGGCAAAACAGTGAGCAGATGAAAAAAAGACGATATATTTTCAACAATTCCCTATATGAAAAAAATCTTTCCGAATTAACCCGAAACTTTGATATTACCGTCATCGGTGGCGGTATGGCAGGACTTTTTGCAGCCCTTGAGCTTGATACAAAATACCGCGTGGCGCTCGTTGTCAAAGGCGGTCTTGAGGATGGCTCTTCCTTTCTTGCCCAGGGAGGAATGTGCTGTGTACTGGGCGAGGACGACAGCTATGATGAGCACATTGCCGACACTCTTGCGGCAGGAGCAGGTCATTGCGACGAAAATGCAGTCTCGGTCATGGTAAAGGGAGGTCCCGAAAGCGTAAGAAAGCTTATCGATTACGGAGTTCCTTTTGATAGACGGGAGGACGGAAAGCTTAAGCTCACTCGCGAGGGAGGACATGGTAAACGCCGCATTTTGCATTGCGGAGGCGATGCCACCGGCCGCGAGATCACAAAAGCCTTGGGCACAGAGGTGTCAAAACGCAAAAACATTACTGTTTTCTGGAAACATTCGTGTGTTGACATTCTGACAGACGAAAAAGGTGTCTGCGGAATTGTCGTGAACAACGGAAAAGACGATTTTATTATAAAAAGCGGAAATGTTGTCATCGCCACCGGCGGCGCCGGACAGCTTTACCGCTATTCGACTACTCCCGAGGGCAACACCGGCGAGGGAATCTCTGCCTGCAAGCGCGCCGGATGCGCTGTTGCTGACATGGAATTTGTCCAGTTTCACCCCACTGCCTTTGCCTTACACGAGGAGGGTCAGAGAGTTTTTCTCATTTCCGAGGCTGTGCGCGGAGAGGGTGCGATTCTCAGAAACAAAAACGGCGAGGCTTTTATGAGCTTTGCCCATCAGCATCCCCAAAAAGATCTCGCACCGCGCGATGTTGTGACCCGAGCCATCCTGGAAGAGATGCGCAGAGTGGGAGATGACAAGGTATACCTTGACACCACGGCGATGACGCAGGAGTTTTTTGAAAAAAGATTTCCCACCATTACGGCAAAATGCCACGAGCACGGAATTTTCCCGCCCAAGGATCTTATCCCCGTCCACCCCACCCAACATTATCTCATGGGCGGCGTTGTGACAGACCTTGATGCAAAGACAAGTGTTGACGGACTTTTCGTCTGCGGCGAGGCAGCGTGTACGGGAGTTCACGGCGCCAACAGACTTGCATCAAATTCCACCCTTGAATGTGTCGTTTTTGCAAAGCGTGCTGCGGATTTTATCAACCGCAACTTCAGAAGTATTCCCGAAAATATTACACTCGGCACAAATCCGCATCTTACCAAAACCGTGGATAAACCCGAAATCTTTGCAGATATGTTGAAAATCAAGACTCTGATGACCGAAAAGGCAGGTGTCGAAAGAAGCTTTTCGGCGCTCTTTGAGACAAAAGATGAGCTTAACAGGCTTTACGAAAAGTATGTTGACATAAATTTCGAAAATGTTGCGGGATATGCCCTTTTCAGCGCCATAAACACGGCTCTTGACATTGTGACTTCCGCTTATGAAAGAAAGCAAAGCCTCGGCTCGCACTATATTACAGAATAGATCAGGAGAAACAGTATGCAGCTTTACAACACTCAGATCGACAAAATAATCGAGCTTGCCCTGGAGGAGGACATCGGCTCGGGAGATATCACAACCCTTTCGACGATTCCCGAAGATACCACCGCCCACGGCAGATTTATTGCAAAGCAGGACACGGTCATCTGCGGCATTGATGTGGCAAAGAAAGTTTTCCACAAGATAGATCCGACTGTCGTTTTCAACGCTTATTTCAAGGATGGCGACACTGTGAAGGTCGGCGATGTTATTGCGGAGGTTGACGGAAACGCCCGCAGTATGCTCACTGCCGAAAGATGCGCTCTCAACATTATGCAACGCCTTTCGGGTGTGGCGCAAAGAACTGCCGAATGTGTCGAAATGGTCAAGGGCACAAAGGCGAAGATTGCCGACACAAGAAAGACGACTCCCGGAATGCGCGCGCTTGAAAAATATGCCGTACGCATCGGCGGCGGCACAAATCACAGATACAATCTTGCCGACGGCGTTCTTATCAAGGACAACCACATTGCCGCCGCAGGCAGCATCACCGCCGCTGTGACAAACGCCCGCAAGCTCATCCCCCACACCCTCAAAATCGAGGTAGAGGTCGAGACCTTTGACCAGCTGAGAGAGGCGCTTGACGCAGGTGCCGACATCATCATGCTTGACAATATGTCAAATGAAGACATGGCAGAAAGCGTAAAGATCTGCGCGGGACGCGCTCTTCTTGAAGCGTCGGGCAACATGGACAGAAGAAACCTTTATGATGTGGCAAAGACAGGGGTTGACATCATCTCCATCGGTGCTCTCACCCACACCATCAAGGCGGCAGATATCAGCCTCAAGTTCACGCTCAACCAGTAACAGAATACAAAATCTAAAGAACAGTAAAAGGTCGTAGCAAAATCGCTACGACCTTTTGTTATTGCTGCCCTTGCGAGTACGCCGCGTATGACAGCCGTTTTGTTATGTTTTATGTCGTTCAGTCGGCAACGATGCCTTCGACCTTTTTGATACCGAGGCGCTCGACAGCGTCCTCGCGCATCTTATATTTGAGAATCTTTCCTGCCGCGTTCATCGGGAAAGCATCCACAAAGTCGATATACTTGGGCACCTTGTGCTTTGCCATGTGATCACGGATATACTGCTTCATTTCGTCAACCGACATCTCTTCGCCCTTTTTGAGGATAATGCAAGCCATGATCTCTTCGCCGTACTGTTCATCGGGAACACCAATGACCTGAACATCCTTTACCTTGGGATGGGTGTAGATGAATTCTTCGATCTCCTTGGGATAGATGTTTTCACCGCCGCGGATGATCATGTCCTTAAGTCTGCCGGTGATGCGGTAATTTCCTTCGGGAGTGCGCAGCGCCAGATCGCCTGTGTGAAGCCAACCGTCTTTGTCAATGGTATCTCGGGTGGCTTTGGGCATTTTGTAATAGCCCTTCATGATGTTGTAGCCGCGCGCAACAAATTCACCTGTCACATTGTCGGGAAGGTCTTTTCCTGTTTCGGGGTCGACGATCTTGCATTCGATCTCGGGAAGTGCGCGTCCGACGGTGCTGACGCGGACCTCCATTGAATCGTCGGTCGAACTCATGGTGCATCCGGGGGAAGCCTCGGTCTGCCCGTAAACGATGGTGATCTCGGTCATGTGCATCTTGTCAAGCACCTGCTGCATGATAGCTTCGGGACAGGGCGAGCCTGCCATGATGCCCGTTCTCATATATGAAAAATCGGTCTTTTCAAAATCCTTGTGTTCAAGCATGGCAATGAACATGGTGGGAACGCCGTGGAACGCCGTAATCTTTTCCTGATTGACACAGGCAAGAGCAGGCTTTGGCGAGAAATAGGGCAGAGGAAGGAGTGTTCCGCCGTGGGTCATGGTCGCAGTCATGGCAAGCACCATGCCGAAGCAATGGAACATGGGCACCTGAACCATCATTCTGTCGGCGGTCGAAAGCTCCATGCGGTCACCGATACATTTTCCGTTGTTTACAACATTGTAGTGAGTGAGCATAACGCCCTTGGGGAAGCCTGTTGTACCCGAGGTGTACTGCATATTGCAGACATCGTGGATATCAACTGCCGCCGCCATTCTTCTGACCTCTTCGATGGGCACCTTTTTACCCATATCAAGAGCATCCTCCCATGTCAGACAGCCTTTCTGCGAATAGCCGACAGTGACAATGTTTCGCAGGAAGGGAAGGCGCTTGGAATGAAGCCTTTGGCCGGGAGTGAGGGTTTCAAGCTCGGGGCAAAGCTCTGCCACGATCTCATCATAGTGGGAATCGCGGTAGCCCTGAACTGTGATGAGAGTATGGGTGTCCGACTGACGGAGCAAATATTCCGCCTCATGGATCTTGTAAGCAGTGTTTACGGTTACAAGCACCGCACCGATCTTTGTGGTTGCCCAGAAAGCGATGTACCATTGGGGCACATTTGTTGCCCAAAGAGCAACATGAGAGCCTGCCTTTACGCCCATGGCGATAAGGCTACGGGCAAATTCGTCCACATCATCCCTGAACTGACGATAGGAACGGGTATAATCAAGAGTTGTGTATTTGAAAGCGAGCTGATCGGGGAAATTCTCGACCATGGTATCAAGCACCTGAGAGAAAGTCTTTTCAACAAGCGAGTCGCGCTTCCATACATATTTTCCGTCGCCGCGGCTGGTCTCATAAAGAACATTCTTGTTCTTAGAGGGGTCGTCGTAGCGGGACATATAGCTTTCAAAATGAGGGAGAATGACTTCGATGTCCGAAATATCCGAAGCCCAGGAGGGATCCCATTCGGCACAGATAAAGCCGTCATAGTTGATCGAGCGCAGAGAGTCGATTACCTCCGAAAGGGGAAGAACTCCTTCGCCGACCAGTTCGCAGTTGCCTTCCTTGTCGGCATCCTTGAGATGGACATGCTTGATATATGCGCCGAGATTCTTGAGGCTGTCCTCGGGAGTTTCGCCTGCAAGACAGGTATAATATGGATCCCAAAGAGCGCAGAGAGTGTCGCTCGAAAAGCTGTTGAGAAGCTCGAGAAGAGCCTTGGTGTCAGAAAAATCTCCTGCTGTTTCGACAAGAAGCACAACATTTGCGCTTTCGGCGATCGGAATAAGTTCTTTTATGACCGCAATGCACTTTTCGCCGATATCCGCCTTGATACGGACATAAGGACAATGGATGGCGCTTGCGGCATCGATGCATTTTTTCGCCTCGGCACCGTCATCTTCTCCCACCGAATGGGTGGCGTCGATACAGGGAACAACAAGCTTTCTCTCGATAAGAGAACGGTAAAGGCGACGGGCATCTTCGTTTTCGATGGCAGATATGTTGTGTATCTCAATGCCCGAAAAACGGTACTTCACGGCGTAATCCATGAAGTCGCGGAAGGAGATGTTCTCCCATCTGTTTGTGGAAAATGACAGATTCATTATATCTTCAATCCTTTCGTTGCAAGAAAATCGAAGGCTCAGGCTTCTTCAAAGCAGATCTTGTTGAGAGCGTTGAGATATGCCTTGACGGCACCGCCGATGATATCGGTGGAAACGCCCTGCCCCGAATAAAGCTTGCCGGATGCGGCGCGAAGCTTGACGATAGTAGTACCAACAGCTTCTTTTCCCTCTGTGAGAGCGCGGATGCTGAAGTCGTCGAGGTCATAGTGATGACCGATGATCTGTTCGATGGCACGGAAAGCGGCATCAATAGGACCGTCGCCGATGGAAAAGCCCGAAAGAACTTCTCCGCCCTTTGTCAGCTCAATGTGAGCGGTTGCGGTAATAACATTACCGTTGTTGATGACAAAACTCTTAAGACGGTAGGTGGAGGGCACCTGGAGAGCAACTGCCGCGATGATGGCATCAAGCTCATGCATACTGACCTTCTTCTTCGCGGCAACCTTTTTGAATTCGTCATAAACATGTGCACTGTCCTCGTCGGAAAGCTCATATCCCAGCTTGACTGTGGCGGCATTTATATCGGCAATGGTGTCATTTTCCGAAAGAAGTATGTCATCGGAAGCCTTTTCTTTTACCGCGTCCGTTTTTGCACAAGCTGTTGTTTTCATACCGAGTATTCCCGCAATTTTGCTTTCGGTGTCCGAAAGGGCTGTCATGTCAACGCCGGCAGAAATTCCGAGCCTGTCGCCCGCACTCTTGACAAGGTTTGCAAAATCGGAAATCGCTGTCGCGTCGTTTTTGCCGAAGGCTGCCTTGACTCCGCAGGCACCCGCTTTGATGGCGGCGGCGGCAAGAGAAATGCCAAGACCCAGCTTGTCGGAGCATTCAACATAAAACCTTACACTGTCATCAATGCCCGTTTCGCGAATAACTCCCGATACAAAATCAGCCATGTCGTCGGGAAGCATATCGCCCGCGTTGTCACAAAGGGTGATGTTTTTGATGCCGTTTGCAACGGCAGTCTTTATTGCTGTATAAAGGAAATCCTTTTCGGCACGGGTAGCATCAATAAAGCTTACTTCGGAATCTGCGCAGAGCGAGATGCACTTCTTTGTCATGATATCAAGAGTTTCAAGCACCGCCGCACTCTTCTTGCCGCAAATATATTCCATCTGAACGGTGGAGGCGGGAATGGCAAGATTGAGACGGAATTTTGCACATCCGGATACAGCCTCGTATGCTTTGTCGGCATCAGCCTCTGTAAGTCCCGAGTTGCACGAAATGGTGCTGTTTTTAATGATGGGACCTATGGTATGGAGAAAAAGCGTGTCGGCTCTGTCGGAAATTCCGCCGACCTCAATAACATCAACGCCAAGCCTGTCAAGCAGCTTTGCGACTTCCGTTTTTTCCTTGAAGCTCAGTTTTTCGCCGTTCTCGGCGCCTGTTCTGAGGGTCACATCGGTGATGATTGCTTTTTTCATAGCGATACTCCTTTATATATGTGTTAATGATTTTACAAACAAAAAGGACTTACGCGCAAATGTCGTAAGTCCCGTTTTATACGAAAACAACAGCCCGAAGATCCACCAAATGCAGTTATGGCGAAAATAAAATTCAGGCACGACAAATAGCGCTGACCGATTCAGACTTCGTAAGAAGTAGACCGCCAACGCTTAGGAGGAGGATATTAGCAGAAAAAACGAGGTTTTTCATAAAATTGCTCCTTCATCCTGTGCTAAAATAAGAAAAACTTGTTTGTTATTTGCCAATTATAGCACGCCGCATCGGCTTTGTCAATATGTTTTTTGGCTTTTTTGAATTTTTTTCAGCAAAACTCCTTTTTGAGAATAAGCCGATTCAAAACGGAAAGAATACACTGTAATGAGAAATATTTTCCAAAAAGGAGAAATTTTTATGATAAAGGGCTGTTCACGAAGAATGATCGTTTTGAAGGACACCGGAAGCGAGCTTTTTGACGAGGCATATTTCATGCTGAAATCGGGAAAGCTTCCAAAAAGTGTCAAGGGCGAAAAGGATTTTATCGCCGAGGCAAACAAAATAGTCCTCGACGCCTCGGGCGAAAAAGCTTCCTTGCCGAAAAACTCGCGGAAAAACTCTTTCTTTCTCGGATTTTTGACGGGAATCTCTCTTTGTGCAGTGGTCTTTCTCGCCTCGGGAATCATGTAAGAAGATAGCGCGAAAGCTCCTTCGGAGTTTTGACTGTGTGCATGGTGCCGCATTGCAAAAATTCCTCCTCCGAGCCATAACCCCAAAGAACACCAATGCATCCGATGCCGTGGGCGCGCGCTCCCAAAGCATCATGCTCTCGGTCGCCAACCATGACCGAGTTTTCGGGGGTAATCTCCGGATGAGCGTTACGCAGAAGGGTAATGACATCTTTTTTGGACGAAATGCTCATGTCGGGCTTTGCGCCGAAGATGCCGTCAAAGTATTTTTTAATATCAAAATATTCAACCACCTTTTCTGCCATGAAATCGGGCTTTGAGGTGGCGATATAAAGCGAAAGACCGCTGTTTTTCAGAGCGGAAAGACATTCCGGAATCCCGTCATAAACCGAGTTTTCGAAAATTCCCGTGTCGCGGTAGTATTCGCGGAAATATTCTTCGCCATTTTTGGCTTTTTCGGGTTCAATACCATAAAAACGCACAAAGCTGTCATAAAGGGGCGGGCCGATGAATCGGTCGAGCTTTTCCTTTTCGTTTTCTTCAATTCCGAAGCGGCGCAGGGCGTGTCGGACGGCATTTCGGATGCCGGGTCCCGAATCTGTCAGTGTTCCGTCGAGGTCAAATAGTATGTTTTTGTACTGCATAGCCTGCCTCCTTTTAGATCATTCTATCACTTTTTTGCGTCTTTTTCAATATATGGGAAAAATATTTGAAAAAAAGCTCCAAAAAGAGTGCCATTTTACAAAAATATGCTTGCAAAATAACCGTCCGAATGGTATTATATATAATTAAGGAAAAATGTATTTTGCAAGTTGAGGAATAAAATGAAAAAAGTAATGCTGGTCTTCGGCACGCGTCCCGAAGCCATAAAAATGTGTCCCCTTGTCAACGAACTGAAAAAGAGAGAAGGTATAAAAACCGTCGTCTGTGTCACAGGACAGCACAGGCAGATGCTCGACCAGGTGCTTGACGCGTTTTCGGTCACTCCCGACTATGACCTTTCGATCATGAAGGATAAACAGACCCTTTTTGATGTGACAGTCAACATCCTCGAAAAAATCAAGCCTGTGCTTGAAGAGGAAAAGCCCGATGTCGTTCTTGTCCACGGAGACACCTCGACCACCTTTGTCACAGCTCTTGCCTGCTTCTATCTTTCGATTCCCGTGGGTCATGTTGAGGCAGGACTCCGCACATACAACATCCGGTCGCCCTATCCTGAAGAATTCAACCGTCAGGCAGTCGGAATCGTTGCAGAGTATAACTTCTCGCCCACCGAAATGTCAAGAGACAATCTTCTTCGCGAGGGCAAGGACGAAAAGAGCATCTACATCACCGGCAACACCGCCATCGATGCTCTCAAGACCACCGTACGCGCCGACTACACCCACCCCGACCTTGAATGGGCAAAGGGCAGCCGACTTATCATGATAACCGCTCACCGCAGAGAAAATCTCGGCGAACCGATGCACAGAATGTTCCGTGCCATCCGCCGCATCATCGACGAAAACCCCGACGTCAAGGCGATATACCCCATTCATATGAATCCCGTTGTTCGCCAGGCAGCAAAGGAGGAGCTTTCGGGCTGCGACAGAATACGCATCATCGAACCTTTGGAGGTGCTTGACTTCCACAACTTCCTTGCCCATTGCTATATGATAATCACCGATTCGGGCGGGATTCAGGAGGAGGCTCCGTCGCTCGGAAAGCCTGTGCTTGTCATGCGCGACACAACAGAGCGTCCCGAGGGCATTGCCGCGGGAACCCTGAAGCTTGTGGGCACCGACGAACAGTTTATTTATGAAAACTTCCGCGAGCTTTTACAGGACCGCAAAGCTTATGAAAAAATGAGCCATGCCTCCAACCCGTACGGCGACGGCCATGCCTGCGAAAGAATTGCAGACATCCTCGAATTCGGAAAGACCGATATTTGAAAGAAACCATCAGAAAGGATTACATAAAATGATTCAGAAACCCAAAGGCACCCTTGATATCCTGCCCGAAGAAACACCCCTGTGGCAGATGATCGAGGAAAATGTCCGCGATATAACATCAAACTACGGCTTTGCCGAGATCAAATTTCCAACCTTTGAAGATTCGGCTCTCTTCAAGAGAGGTGTCGGCGGCACCACAGACATCGTTCAGAAAGAAATGTTCACCCTGGGCGACCGCGACGGAAACGAGCTTTGCCTCCGTCCCGAGGGAACCGCCTGCGTTGTAAGAAGCGTTATCGAAAACGGACTTTTCAACGAGCCGATGCCCCTGAAACTTTATTATTTCACAAACTTTTTCCGCTATGAAAAGCCTCAGGCAGGCAGAAGCCGTGAGTTTTATCAGTTCGGCGTTGAAATGTTCGGCACCGCCAAGGCGTCTGCCGATGCCACGGTGATCTCGATTGCCGACACCCTTTTCAAAAGACTCGGCGTGAACGCCCGACTCAACATCAATTCCATCGGCTGTCCCAATTGCCGTCCCAATTACCACAAGGCACTGGTCGAGTATTTCTCGGCACACGAGAAAGAGCTTTGCGACACCTGCCGCGAAAGACTCAAGACAAACCCTCTGCGCATCCTCGACTGCAAGAGTCCCATCTGCGGAGCACTTTGTGACAACGCCCCCAAGACTGTTGAACACCTTTGCCCCGAATGTGAGGAGCATTTTGACGAACTCAAAGCTTCTCTTTCGGCAATGGACATAGAATACTCCATCAACCCGCGCATCGTTCGCGGACTTGACTATTACACAAGAACCGTTTTTGAGTTCATCTCGGATGACATCGGCGCACAAAGCACTGTCTGCGGCGGCGGAAGATATGACGGACTCGTGAAAGAGCTTGACGGTCCCGACCTTTGCGGCATCGGTTTTGGACTTGGCATCACCCGCCTTGTGCTGGCGCTTAAAAAGAACGCCGAAATAAAGGGCACATCTCTTCCCGTAAACAAAAAACCCCTCATATATATCGCTCCCATGGGCAAAGAGGCGGCAACAAAAGCTGTCGGCATCGTCCACAAACTCAGAATTGCGGGAGTTGCGGCAGAATGTGACATCACGGGCCGTTCGCTCAAGGCTCAGATGAAATATGCCGACAAGATCGGCGCAAAATATGCCGCCGTCATCGGCGACAACGAGCTTTCCGAGGGCGTGTGCGAGCTTAGGAATCTCCGCGACGGCGAAAAAAGAAGCATCGCCATCGACGAGCTTTCCGAAATAAAAGACTGAAAAAAGAGAGGTATACATAAAATGGCAGAATTTTTGGGTAATATGAAACGTACCGACTACTGCGGTACTCTCACTGAAAAAGACATCGGAAGAGAAGTCTGCGTCATGGGCTGGGTCCAGAAGCAGAGAGACCTCGGAAGCCTTATCTTCATCGACCTGCGCGACAGAACAGGCATCGTTCAGCTCGCCTTTGATGACACCACCGAAAAGGATATCCATGAAAAGGCTTTTTCGGCAAGAAGCGAATTTGTTCTCGGTGCCGTGGGCACCGTCCGCGAGCGCTCAAGCAAGAACGCAAACATTCCCACAGGAGCCGTTGAAATTTTTGTCACCGAGCTCAAGGTGCTTGCCGAGTCTCAGACTCCTCCCTTTGAGATCGTTGAAAACTCCAACTGTAACGAGGAGCTTCGCTTAAAGCACCGCTATCTCGATCTTCGCCGTCCTGATCTTGCGAAAAACATCCTCATCCGTCACAAGGTAACAAAAGTCACCCGTGACTATTTCGACGAAAACGGCTTTGTCGAGATCGAAACCCCCATGCTCATCAGATCCACCCCCGAGGGTGCGCGCGACTATCTTGTTCCAAGCCGTGTTCATCCCGGCTCGTTCTATGCACTTCCCCAGTCACCTCAGCTTTACAAGCAGCTTTCGATGGTTGCCGGCTTTGACCGCTATATGCAGATTGCCCGTTGCTTCCGCGACGAAGATCTTCGTGCTGACCGTCAGCCTGAATTTACCCAGATCGACCTTGAAATGTCTTTTGTCGAGATGGAAGATGTTCTTGCCATCGGAGAGGGCTATATGAAGCGCATCTTCAAAGAGATCCTTGATGCGGATATTGCTCTTCCTCTTCCCAGACTCACATACAAAGAAGCCATGGAGCGCTTCGGATCCGACAAGCCCGACATCCGTTACGGCATGGAGATCATCGACCTTTCGGATATTGTAAAGGATTGCGGCTTCGGAGTATTCTCGGGTGCCGTTTCGGGCGGAGGCTCTGTCCGCGCCATCAAGGCTGAAAATGCCGTCAGCGTTCTCACAAGAAAAGAAGTGGACAAGCTCACCGAATATGCCAAGGGCATCGGTGCCAAGGGTCTTGCCTGGGCACGCCTTACTCCCGATGGTGTCGCCTCCTCCTTTGCCAAGTTCATGACAGAGGACGAGATGAGTGCCATCATCGAAAGATGTGGTGCCGTGACAGGTGATGTCATCCTTGTCATTGCCGACACCAACACAAACAAGGTTCTTTCCCAGCTCGGCTCTTTGAGAACCGAGGTGTCAAACAAGCTCGGCGTCGAAAAGAAGGGCATCGGTCTTCTCTGGATCACAGAATTTCCTTTCTTCGAATACAACGACGAAACAGGCGCATGGGATGCGATGCATCATCCCTTCACTTCGCCTCTTGACGAATGTCTTCCTTATCTTGAAACAGACAAAGCATCTGTCAGAGCAAAGGCATATGACCTTGTTCTCAACGGCATCGAGCTTTCGAGCGGCTCGATCCGTATCACAAATCCCGAGCTTCAGAACAGAATGTTCAATCTTCTCGGCTTCTCTAACGAAGAAGCTTATGAAAAGTTCGGCTTCCTGCTTGACGCCTTCAAATACGGTGCTCCTCCCCACGGCGGTATGGGCATCGGTCTTGACAGACTTTGTATGCAGATGCTCGGCTGCGAGAGCCTGAGAGATGTTATCGCCTTCCCGAAGGTTCAGAACGCCTCCGAGCTTATGACCATGTGTCCGTCGCCCGTCGACCAGAAAGCCATCGACGACCTCGGAATCAAGCTTAAATAACAAAAAGGGCAGGGGCGAAAAAGATTTCGCTTCTGCCCCCTTTTGCAAATTTACAAAAAAGGAAAAAATATGTCCGAAAGAAAAAAGCTTCTTATTATCGACGGCAACAGTATCCTTAACCGCGCCTTTTACGGCGTGCGTCCCATGACCACCCGCGACGGCAGACCTACCAATGCCATTTTTGGCTTTATCAACATGATACTGAAGCCCCTCGAAAACCTTTGCCCCGACGCCGCAGGCATTGCCTTTGACCTGCGCGCCCCCACCTTCCGCCACAAAAAATGCGATTTTTACAAAGCAAACCGAAAGGGTATGCCGGAAGAGCTTGCGGCTCAGCTTGACGGTGCCAAAAAAGCGGCGGAATATCTCGGGCTTCATGTTCTTTCGCTTGAAGGGTTTGAGGCAGATGACATTCTCGGCACTGCGGCAAAGCACGCCAATCTGGATACCGAAAACGACTATGATTGCTATATTCTCACGGGAGATCGCGATTCGTTCCAGCTTGTGGACGAAAAGTCTTTCGTTTTGCTCTGCACCAACAATGATACTGTGTTTTATGATAAGGCAAAGATCGCCGAGGCCTATTCGGGACTTGTTCCGTCCCAGCTTATCGATCTGAAAGCTCTCATGGGCGACAGCTCGGATAATATTCCGGGTGTCTCAGGCATCGGCGAAAAGACGGCGGTCAAGCTGATAAGCGAGTTTTCCTCCCTTGACGGTCTTTATGAAAACTACGAAAACTCTTCCCTTTCAAAGGGCATCAAGGAAAAGCTTGCTCGCGACCGTGAAATGGCATACACCAGCCGTTTTCTTGCCGAAATCTGCCGGGAAGTTCCCTTGCCTTTGACCTTTTCCGATCTGAAATATGAGGGGATCGACAGAGCAGCTCTTCTTGAGCTTTTGTCATCGTATGAGCTGAAAAGCATCATAAAAAGGCTTGATCTTGAAAATTTGGCTCTTCAAAATAGCGAGTCGGCGTCTCCTTCGTTTTTTGACGATGATGACGGGCCGGAGACTGTCAGCTTCGAGGATTATGCCGAGTGCGAAACGCTTCCCGAGTTTTCCGGCGAGGTCTGCGTGCTTCCCGATATTGACAAAAAAAGGCTGTTTCTTGACATCAGCGGCGAAAAAATGTACATTCTGCCGTTGAACTTCGAAAATCTTGCGGATCTTTGCGAAAAGGCAAAGGACGGCATTATAATTTATGACTCCAAGGAGTTATACAGACTTCTTTTGTCGCATGGAATCGCTTCAGATATCAAGATATTTGATGTTATGCTTGCCGATTATGTGGTTTCTCCGTCGGCAAAGGGCAGTGTTGAGGACATTATTGCAGGTAAAAGCACCCGCGGATTTGACATTTCCGACCCTGTTCAAAAAAAGCTTCTTTGCACCCGCCTTTTGAGGGGCGCGAAAAAAGAGCTTTCCGAAAAAATCGAAAAAGACGGGCTTTCGCACATCTGCTACGATATCGAATTTCCCCTGGCAAAAACCCTTGCTCTGACAGAGCATGAGGGATTTTTGCTTGACCGAAAGGGCATTTCGGACTACGGCGAGATACTTGACGCAAGACTTGCAGAAAGAATAAAGAATATCTACACCCTTTCGGATTGCGAATTCAATATAAATTCTCCCAAACAGCTGGGCGAAGTGCTCTATGAAAAACTGTCGCTTCCCACCTTCAAGAAAACAAAGAGCGGTTTTTCGACAGATGCCGAGACCCTTGAAAAGCTTCGCCCCTATCACCCAATAATCAACGAAATCCTCGACTATCGCGTGGTTTCAAAGCTGAAATCCACCTATGTGGAGGGGCTTTTGAAGGTCTGTTCGGATGAAAGCCCGAGGGTACACACCACCTTCA
The DNA here is from genome assembly GCA_045532035.1 of Eubacteriales bacterium. Lineage (GTDB taxonomy): Bacteria > Bacillota > Clostridia > Oscillospirales > CAG-382 > UMGS1052. The sequence continues at coordinate 99,442 of JAZSFD010000048.1, forward strand.
AGCAGGCTCTTACCATGACAGGGCGTCTTTCTTCGGTGGAGCCGAATCTTCAGAATATCCCAATCAAGCAAGCCGAGGGCAGAGAACTGCGAAAATTCTTTGTGGCGCCCGAGGGCAAGATGCTTGTGGATGCCGACTATTCGCAGATCGAGCTTCGGATCCTTGCGGCGCTTTCGGGAGATGAGACCATGTGCCGCACCTTCCTTGAGGGAGTGGATATCCACACCATGACCGCATCCCAGGTTTTCGGCGTTCCGACGGATGAGGTCACATCCGAAATGAGAAAGAGTGCAAAGGCTGTCAATTTCGGCATTGTCTACGGAATTTCCGACTTTTCTCTTGCAGGAGATATCGGAACCACAAGAAAACAGGCGGGTGAATATATCGACAGATATTTTGCAAAATACCCGGGTATTCGCGAATATCTTGACGCAAGCATCGATTTTGCCACAAAAAACGGATATGTCACCACCCTTTTCGGAAGACGGAGATATATTCCCGAACTTTCGGCAAAAAACAAGGTCATGCAGGCCTTCGGCAAGCGAGTTGCCATGAATTCACCCATTCAGGGCACTGCCGCAGATATCATAAAGCTTGCAATGATCCGCACAGAAAAAGCTCTTTCGGAAGAAAAGCTTTCGGCAAAGCTGATACTTCAGGTACACGACGAACTGATAGTTGAATGTCCCGAAAACGAGACAGAAAGGGTCTGCGAAATTTTGCGCCGCGAAATGGAATCGTGTGTCGGAGAAGCATTCCCCATACCTCTTGAAGTTTCGCTGTCTTGCGGAAAAACATGGTTTGACGCCCACGGCTAAAAGAAAATAAACGAAAAACATATATAAAAGGAGGAAACCAAAATGCTGTTTTCCAAGAAATTTGTCTCGGCAACCGAGGCGCACAATTACGGAACTTTCACAAAACCCGTAAATGCTCCCTATCTCCGCAAAAATGTGGTTCTTGAAGCCCTTCCCGAAAAGGCATAAATAACCATCTGCGGTCTCGGTTTTTACAAGCTTTTTGTCAATGGCAAAGATATAACAAAAGGCATCCTTGCTCCTTATATCTCCAACAGCGACCAGACTGTATATTTTGACAATTATGACATTTCAAAATACCTTGTCAAGGGCAAGAACACCTTCGGCTTCATGCTCGGAAACGGTTTCCAGAACTGCATCGGCGGAGGCATCTGGGATCTTGATATCGGTCATTATCGCTCATCTCCAAAGCTTGCTTTTGCAATAGAGCTTGAATGCGGCGGCGAAAAAACTCTCATCGAGGCGGATGAAACAATCGTCACCCACAATTCGCCCATCACCTTTGATGACCTTCGTTGCGGTGTACATTATGATGCAAACCTTGAAATTGACGGTTGGAATCTTCCCGATTTCTATGACAGCGCATGGAAATCGGCAGTCAAGGTCGAGTCTCCCCGCGGAGAATATGTCCTTTGCTGCGCAGAACCCGTGGTGATCAAAAAAGAGATAGCACCTATTTCGATCACAGGCGGTGTGAAGTTAGACCCGTATTACAGAAGAAACGATGTCATCTCGGGAAAAGAGACCTTCTATGATTCCGAGGAAGATGACAATTCGGAGGGATATGTTTATGATTTCGGCGAAAACAATGCAGGCCTTATAAAGCTTAAGATTCGCGGCACAAAGGGACAGCGTGTCATACTCCAGATGTATGAGCACCCCAACGGCAAGAGCGGCAAACCCGATTTCACCAACCTCCATTTCTATCCCGAGGGATTTGTTCAGAGAAACATCTATATCTGCAAAGGCGGAAAGGAAGAGATCTTCGTTCCCGATTTTACCTATCATGGCTATCGCTATTGCTGGGTTTTGGGCATCACTCCCGAACAGGCAACTCCCGAGCTTCTCACATATCTTGTGGCATCCTCAGATCTTAAGCAGAGAACCTTCTTCTCCTGCTCGGACGAAATGACAAATAAGCTCTGGGAAGCCTCTCTTCGCTCGGATCTTTCCAATTTCTATTATTTCCCTACCGACTGTCCTCACCGTGAAAAGAACGGCTGGACAGGCGACGCGTCGGTTTCCTCCGAACACATGGTAATGAAGCTCGGAGTCGACAACAGCTACAGGGCTTGGCTTAACAGCATCAGAAATGCACAGAGCTATGAGGGTGCGCTTCCGGGAATTGTTCCCACAGGCGGTTGGGGATTTGAATGGGGTAACGGACCCATCTGGGACAGCGTTGCTTTCAATCTTCCTTATTATGTCTGGAAATACCGCGGAACAACTCAGCTTATTGAGGAAAACGCGATCCTTATGATGAGATATCTTGACTATATCTCAAAGCGCCGCGACGAAAAGGGCCTTATACACATAGGGCTTGGCGACTGGTGTCCTGTCAGGAAGGAAGCCGGAGATTATCATGCTCCGCTGGAATTTACCGATTCAGTCTGCGTTATGGACAGTGCAAAGAAAGCGGCAAAAATGTTCCTTGAGATCGGTCTTGTGAACCAGGCGGATTTTGCCGAAGAGCTTTCGTATGAGCTGCGTGAATCGATACGAAAATATCTCATCGATTTCAACACCATGACGGTAAAGGGTTCCTGCCAGTCAGCTCAGGCGCTTGCCATCGCCCTTGATGTGTTTGAGCCTTCCGAAAAAGCCGAGGCTTATACAAGACTTCTCGAATTCATCGAACTTCGTGAAGATCATCTCGATACAGGTTTTTACGGCGCAAGATATATCTTCCATGTCATTTCGGACTTTGGCGATGCCGATCTTGCCTTCCGCATGATAACCCGTCCCGACTATCCTTCTTATGGCAACTGGATCGCACGCGGTGCCACAACACTTTATGAAAACTTTTTCCCCGAAACCGAGGAAGGAAGCTCATACAACCATCATTTCTGGGGCAACATTTCTGCATGGTTTGTCAGCGCAATTACAGGTATCAAGGTCAACCCCTATGACGAGGACGAAAACTGCATCAATATCGAACCCAACTTCATCGAAGCGCTTGACAAAGCGAGTGCATCCTATGAAAGTATGTGCGGCATCCTTTCGGTCAAGTGGGTGCGCGACGGCGGAAAGATCACCCTTTCGGTAAACGCGCCCGAGGGAATTTACGGCGATATCAAGCTTCCCTTCGGTTATAAGTTCTCGAATGATAAGAGAGTGCTTTCTCTTGCCGCAGGCGAATATTCTGTCGAGAGAATGTACTGATAAAAGGAGTTTTTGAAAATGAAGTTTCAATATCTCGGCACTTCGGCCTCAGAAGGTGTGCCTGCCGTTTTTTGCGAATGTGAAATGTGCAACGAGGTTCGCCGCCGCGGCGGACGGGATCTCAGAACACGAAGCTGTGCTGTCATCAACGACAAGGTCATGCTCGATTTCGGTCCTGAAGCATATGTTCAGTCGGTGAGATTCGGCGTGCATCTTTCAAAGATCAGGCATCTGCTTGTAACCCACCCCCACACAGATCATTTTCAGATGAACAATTTCCCTCTGCGCGGCGGATTTTGGGGAATGAACCTTTGCGAGGATGTTATGACCGTCTATGGCGGTAAAGAGGTTTTTGAAAGAGTCAGCGAATATCTGGAAACAGGCAGGGAGGTCACCCGACCGCATTTCGCGGCAAAAAAGCTTACAGCCTTTGAGCCTTTTGAGGACGACGAATACAAGTTCATCCCGTTGCGTGCTCAGCACGATCCGTCCATCGAATGTCTTTTCTATCTTGTGGAAGACAAAAAGGAAAACAAGCGCGTGCTTTATATCCACGACACCGAAAACGACATCGACGATTCGCTTGATTTCATCAAGGGTATTCATTGCGATATGGTCTCGTTTGACTGCACTATGGCTCGCGGCTTTGTGAAAAAGGGCGAGCGGCACATGGGTATTCAGAACGACCTTCTTGTCCGCGACAAACTCATCGAAAACGGCGTTGTCGATTCATCCACAAGGCTTGTTTGCAGTCACATCTGCCATCACAAGGGATTTTATGACGATCTTGCCCGTGATTTTGCCAAGGAAGGCTTTGAGCTGGCGTATGACGGAATGATAATTGAATTATAAGAATGCGAGCCGACGGAATCGTCGGCTCGTGAGCTTGTCGCAAAACCTAATGAAAGTTTTTGATAAACCTTTTTTCAAAAAGGTTTCGGTGTCGAGAGGCAGCACCTCTCGTCGCTCTCCGCAGAGAGCGAAACGCTTTTTGTGCTTAAAAAGCGCAGAAAGGGTGAATTGCACGCAGTGCAAGAGGGAAACCCTCGCCGGGGGTTTCCCTCAAATTTGTTTGAAAAACACTTTATCGACAGACTGGCGAGCCGACGATTTCGTCGGCTCGTTTTTGTTATAGCGCAGGTGCAATACTCGTTTGACAAAAGCATAACACGGTTCATGTGTTATGCTTTTGTTATTTTATTTCTTGTTCAAGCGATTGAAATTCGGCACAGTCAAAAAAATCTATAAGCGAAATATTCAAACCGTCGCAAAGCATTTTCAGGGTGACTATACCCGGGTTTTTGCTCTTGCCGTACAGGATGTTTTTTATCGTAGATGGAGCAACAGCCGATTCTGTCGCAAGCTTGTGTATCGCCATGTTTCTTTCGTCACACAATTTCATCAATCTGTTTTTTACTGCGGTATAAGTGTCCATAATCAATCTCCCAATTGCAATTATAGGCTAATTATAGACTTTTATTCTTGACAAAATGGGCTATATATGATACAATCGGGCTATAAATAGCCCTAAAGCAGCACCAGAAGCCATGATTCGACATTTTGCATCCATATGCGAGCTTTCGAAAGGAGGCTGCAATTAAGTATTAATCCAATTGTCTTTCAATAAATATGCTATAAGGAGAAAATTATGTATTGCAAAAAATGCGGAAAGCAAACATCGGGCAGCAATGAATATTGTGAGGATTGCAGACCTTTCAACATAACTCAAGCAAAAATTCCATCCGAAGCCAATCGAAAGAAAATATGTTGTCCCAAATGCAAATCAAGGAATTATCAAATTGTCACAAACACGACAGTTAGTTCTGAAACTACCGGCGGGGGCTATTCCGCAAGCAAAGGATGCTGCGGTTTTATGGCTTTCGGCGGTTTGGGACTTCTTTGCGGAGCCTGCGGCAGCAAATCCAAGACAACTGTAACGAGCACAAGCACAAACATCTGGGTCTGCCGTGACTGCGGAAATAAATTCAGAGACCTGCAAGAAATAGAAAAAGATAGGCAAGCAGCCATTTCTTCAAGAAAATGGATTCCAATTTCACTTTATATCTTTGCAATATTTGTTATGCTTGTTATTATTCTTAGCACCTGTGCTATTGGGGCTAATCATATCGAAAGTGCTATAACAGCGAGTCTGATTGTTGGTTTACCGATAGTTATAATTATAGTTGTTATGGCAAAGGTTTTTGCCTCGTGGCTGGATAAGGAAATCGGTGCTTTGTACGAAGAAAAAAGAAACATTGAAGAAAACGGATATACAGATGAATAAGCTGTATCCTGTTTTGTTCAACTTTGGAACTTATGCAGGCTGTCACCAACTGCCCGAAAGAAGCTTTTTTATAAAGGGCTATCAATTCCCCGTTTGCGCAAGATGTACGGGAGTGCTCATAGGTTATATTTTATGTCCTATATTGCATTTTGTCCGGGGCACAAGACCGGTAATTTGTATATTGGGATGCTTCATTATGTTTATGGATTGGTTTATTCAATATCTTGACATAAAAGAATCCACAAATGTCAGACGGCTGATTACAGGTATTCTCGGCGGGTACGGAGTCATGGGAATACAGTTGCTTTGTTTGAAATCAATTATCCGGTTTGTTTATAGTTATATTTCGGCTTATTTTTGAAAAAAGCCAAGGGGAATCTGTTGATTCCTCCTTGGCTTTTTGTTAATTGTAAAATAAAATGATCCCGCTTGTCTTACCCAGGCTTTCTCAGCTGTATTTCGTCACATACTCCCTCGGGGTCATTTCTGTGGCGCGGCGGAACTCGTGGGAAAAATAGCTGATGCTGTCAAATCCGCATTTTAACGCCACCTCGGTCACCGAAAAAAGACCTGTTCGAAGATACGCCTTGGCATTTTCGATACGTACCTTTTTGATATACGCCGCAGGAGAATCGCCTGTGGCTGAATTGAATTCTTTTCTGAAATATACCTCACTGACCTGTGCATCCTGCGCAAGAGACGCCACCGAGAGCGATGGGTCCGAAAAACCGCGGTCGATAAAGTCTTTTGCTTTTTTGATCCTTGGGTTCATGATCTTGCCGTGTTTTGTCAGATATTCATGCCGCGCTTCGGCGAGAATGCCATAAAACATCGACATACAGTAAAGGTCATTTTCGCGGCCGAGCTTGAAACGGGTGACAAGCTCTGAATAAAGATTGTTGAAGACAACAGGATATGACGGTGTGATGAGCTCGGGCAAAAGATCGTCATATTCCTCCGCCACCGTGAAATGTACACCAAAAGCCGTGCCTGTCTCGGAAACCTCAGTGTTGTACGAAAGTCCTTTCGGCACATAAGTGAGAGTGCCGGGAGTTGAAACAAAGCTTTTTTCGGGACATTCGATGCTCACCCTGCCGCTAAGGCGGAAGGTAAGAGCGTGATGAGATCTTCCGGGGACAAAAACACTTTTGTTTTTTTAAATTCATAGCTGAAAACAAGGATGGATGTCACTGTTATTTTTTCTTCAAAAAACATTTGAAATATCGACCTTTTCAAGCTTTTTTTGTTTGAATTATATCATTGTTTTTCGAAAAAATCAAGTTTCGATTTCTTAAAATCCATAACGATTTGTTGTTGAATTTGTGCGCGCTTGTCTTTATAATAAAAGCAATACATATTCTGAAAGGAATCAAGAACATGACAGAGCTCAAAAAACATATTGAACAGGCGGCAAAAAAAGAGGGTATTGACCTCATCGGTTTTGCCGACAAATCCCGTTTTGACGCACTTCCTCCCCACAACAATCCCTTTGCGATCTTCCCCGAGGGAAAGACAGTTATCCTTGTGGGAAAAAGAATCTGCCGCGGTGCTTTGCGCGGAGTTGAAGAGGGAACAAACTTCGGCGACTACAGTCTCTTCGGCAAAAACTGGCTGGAGGATGAATTTCTTGCCATTTCCTGCTATGGCGTTGTCAGCGCCATTGAGGACATGGGTTGGGAGGCAGTTCCCGTTTTCCCGAATCCCGCAGAAGCAGCCCCCTCAGGCGTTTCAGTGGCAGAGGGTCGTCCCGAGCCCAATGTTTTCCCCGACTTTGATTATGCGGCAGTTGCCTGCGGTCTTTGCGAAATATCCTTTGCAGGAATTCCGCTTTCCGAAAAATACGGCTCGCGCCAGCGTTTCCATATGATAATCACCGATGCCGAGCTTGAGCCCACCCCCATTATGGAAAAAAGCATCTGCGACAGATGCGGAAAATGTGTCGCATCCTGTCCTCTCGGTGCAATATCTGCCGACAAGACCCACACAGTTGAGATTTGCGGAAAGAAAATGACTGTTGCCGACATCGATTATGACAAATGCAAAGTCTGCAAAAACGGCGCTTGCGCCAACCGTTTCTCTGCCGCCGCACGCCCCGACAGAATTGCGGCTCTTTGCAACCGCACCTGCCTTACACACCTTGAAGAAGAAAAGCTTGTCGGAAATCTTTTCGAGGAAAGCTTCAGAAAGCGTGAAGCCTGGGCGCTTGACGAAAAAGGAAAATTTGCCGAGAGAGACACAGAAGCTGCCAATGTTCTCGGCGGTAATTTCAGCAAAGACGGAGACAGGAGTGCAAAATAATGAAGCTTACTTCTCAAATGATAAAGGACAAGGCGAAGGAGCTGGGTATCGATTGCATCGCCATCGGTAACATCGAACGCTTCAAGGATGCCCCGCCCCTCATGTCGCCTGTCACCTATTTCCCCGAAGCAAAATCAGTTATTGCCATTGCCATGCATCCCCGCGGAACCTATCGCGGAATCGAAGAGGGCACCCACTGGCACAATTATACATTCTATTCTTACAGTAAGCTCAATTCGCTTTTCAGACCGAAAAAATCCTATGAGCTTGCCTGCTTCATCGAAGACCACGGTTGGGAAGCCGTAGCCCATTATCCCGCAGTGCCCGAGGGCAACGGCACAACGAGAGAGCCTGTGGCTCCGGGGAAGCTTCCGCCCGATGTGGTTTGCAGCGTGCGCATCATCGCCGCAGGCTGCGGTCTTGGCGAGGTAGGCTTTTCAAAGGTCTTCCTTACAGAAAAGTTCGGTCCGCGCGTTCGTCTCGGACTTATCTTCACCGACTGCGAGCTTGAACCCGACCCGATTCTTGACACCGGCAGTATCTGTCTGCATTGCGGTGCCTGTCAGCGCGAATGTCCCGGAAACGCGGTGCCTTCGGTGCGCGATCCCGAAAAACGCCTGACCGTCAACTTCGGCGGCGAAAAGAGCATCTGGTACGGAGATGTGCAAATGGGAAGATGTACCCTTTCACATCACGGCTTCAACAATGAATGCTCGCCCTTCCATAAAAAAGAGTTCCCCAATATGGCGTTTGATGTCAGAAATTCCGATATGACCGAGGAAGAGGCATATATTCTTACCTACTCGATGACATCTGCAAAATGGGGAAGAAAGCCCGAAACCAACGCGGTTTTTGACTATTACAACTACATCATGAGCCACACAGGATATTTTGCCATCTGCGGCGCAAGAGGTTGTATCAGAGCCTGCATGAACGCTCTTGAAAAGGCAGGCAGGATCGAGAACAAATTCCACAATCAGTTCTACAAAAAACCGTCATAGTTGCTTTCCAACAAGCCCGAAAATCCGTCCCGCGGTGTTAACCCTTATCGCGAGGAGTATCTTGACGAAAAATATCCCGGAATTCGCAAAAACGAATATGAGAAAAAGGGCGATTGAGCGAATATTGCCCGATTATAAAAACCGAAAGGGAAGAATTTATCGACCCTTTCGGTTTTTCCTTATTTTCTGTAAATATAGTTTTCTTTTCTCGGACGGGTGACGGGAGCTTCCGTGCCCTCGGCGCGATAGCCGAGAATACAGTGCCCAACACCGATATAATCGCCGCAGATGCCAAACTCTTTCAGGATCTCCTTGCCCTCGGGAGAATCAAATTCTTCCTTTGCGCGGTGGATCCAACAGGAATCGACTCCCATCGCATGGGCAGCATTCAGAAGATTTCCCATAACAAGGCTTGCATCCTCAACGCAGGTGGGAATGCTTCTGTCGGCAAGCACGACGATAATCGTCGGTGCTCCGTAAAAAGGGTCGGAATCGGGATTTCCGATGATGCGGGCATTCATGGCGCGCAGTCTTTCGCGAAGCGCCTTATCCTGCACCACAATCATTATCGGAGACTGACGGTTCATTCCCGTGGGGGCAAAGGTTCCGGCTCTCAGTATCTCGGAAAGAGCCGCTTCATCCACCTGCCGTCGAGAATAGCTCCTGACACTTCTGCGCTCACAAAGGTCTTTTATTGTCTTGTTTTCCATTATTACTCCTCGTTCATACACATTTTTCTGAATTTTTCGATCGCACCATAAGCTTTTTTATAAAAGCTTTCGGCGGACACATCGGCATATATCGGTGCTTTTTTGAAAATCTCAAGGGTAAGCGTGCCCGAAAAGGGTGAATTTCTTATATGCTCGGCAGCCCTCCGGAAATCAATCTTTCCGTCAAAGGGAATCATGTGCAGATCTCCGTCGTGCTCGCAAAGATTGTCATGGATGTGGGTATAGACCAGCTTTTTCCCGAAAAGGGGCATAAACTCTCTGCCGTCGGCAAAGCAATGCTCGTGTCCCACATCCCAGCAGAAACCGACATTTTCGATCTTGTCATAAAGCTCCATAACAAAGGCGAGATTTGCAAGCTTTCGCTGGTTTTCAAAAGCCACCGTGACACCATTTTTGACAGCGCATTCGACGATGGCATCAAAACGCATCTTTCCCGTATCGCAAATGTGAGGCGCATTGTCGCCCGAGCTCAGATGTACCACCGCGATGGGTATATCATAACTGCCGCAACGCTCGATGCAGGAGCAGATGCGATTTTGCATCAGGTCTCCGTCCTCCCCCGTTTTCCAAATATCGTTGATGCCGCTAAAAGGAGCGTGCAAACTTTCAAAGAAAAGGCCGCTTTTTGCCGCGGCGTTTGCATAACGCTCGGTCTTTTCAAGGTCGTCACAGCCTGTGAAGACCGCATCAAAGCCGATAGCCTTAAAAAGCGCAAAATTTTCTTCTGGAGAAAGTCCCGATGAGCTTGTATAATTGATGCCGAGACGGTACATGGCAAGTCTTCCTTCCATCGTTTGTATATCAGTATTATATCACCGCAAAAAGTCGATGTCAACACAAGTAAAAGCTCAAAAATGTAACCTTTTATGTTGTTTGCCCTATTTTCACAAATTAGGTTGACAACAAAAAAAATCTTTGCTATACTAAATTTAACGGCGTATGCCGAAAAACAGATTTCGAAAGCTGAGGTATAAAACTATGGCAAGAACAGAATACGGTCTTCAGATTTACTCTGTCCGTGACATCACAGAGGATTCCATGAAGCTGGCTCTCATGAAAATTTCTGAAATGGGTTACAAATATGTTGAATTTGCGGGATTTTTTGACTATCTCCCCGAACAGATAAAAATCTGGCTCGACAGCTTCGGTCTTGAATGCTCGGGAACTCACACAGGCATACAGGCACTCACCCCAGAAAACATCGACGAGACCATCAGATATCACAAGGTCATCGGATGCGACAATCTCATCGTTCCGTGGTGTGACTGGTCGGATGCTCCCGCCACTATTGAAAAGCTCAACGAAGCCCAGAAGAAGCTTGCCGAAAACGGTATCCGCCTCGGCTATCACAACCATTCCCGCGAGTTCTTCCCCGACGCAAACGGTGTAGTTTTTGAAGATGAGCTTTATGAAAAAACAACTCTTGAGCTTGAAATCGACACATTCTGGGCGTTCAACGCAGATCTTGATGTTATCGGCTATCTCGAAGCCCACAAGGACAGAATCCGTGTGATTCATCTCAAGGACGGCTTCTCTTCTCCCGCCGAAAACAAAAACTACGATCATGTTCATGATGGTGCAGTCGGCTGCTCGGTAGGCTCGGGCGCAAACATTATCCCTCAGATCGTTGATTGGGCAAACAAGAACGGAGTTCTCATGGTTATCGAATCCGAAAGCCTCAATCCCACAGGTCTTGAGGAAGTTGAACGCTGCATCACATATCTGCGCACACTTGACTGATAAAAGAAAAACGAAGGTCTCCCTTTTGGGAGACCTTTTATTATGCTTATGCCTTATCAAGCGCAAGAGAGACAACTTCCTCATAGCTTTGCGGCCCGTCATTGAAAAATGTTGTGGGCTTTTTGCCGAATTTTTCAAGGGTATATTCTGCCGTGATATAATCATATTCGAAGATCACGCAAAAGGGCTTTTTTTCATGGTTTTCAAGCTTTCTTACTATCTCAAAACGGTCATCCATCGTAAGATATGTCATCGAATCGCCGCCAAACTCGACAGTTCTTCCCTCAATATTCTTTTCAGAAAGAAATCTCGTGACATATTCTGCAAGCTGCTCACTTGTGATGTCATCCCTCAGAGGTGCGGTCAGATCAATAAAGATCCCACAAGGTACGGCAAATATTTTTTCTTTAATATAAAGCTTTCCGTAAGCTCCGCAAAAAGGATCATCAAACGAAATGCCGTCCGATTCTTCTGAAACATATACCCTTGTCCCTGCGGATATTTTGTCGGTGTTTAAGGTATGTGCTATTATTTTCTGTATCTGTGTCATGTCAGTCTCCACTTTCGACGATAAGGGCTGTGCCCTTGCCGACTGTGATCTTTGCGCCGTCCTTTTGCACTTCGTTTGATACGGTGACAAAGCGCCGGCGCATCAACCTTTCGGTCTTGTAAGGATATTTGAAGCCGCCGTCCATTTCGACCGACGAAAGCTCGTCATCAAGCGGTATCAGCGACAGATATTTTCTTTCAGAAAGACTGAAAATATTCTCTTTTTCCGCAAGATATGCACGGTTTTTACCGTCGGTTATCACTCCGCGCGCCCTTGATTTTTTGATATTTTCAAGAAGAAAAACATTTGCAAGCGTGTGGTCGAGCCGACCGCCAAGGCCGCCGACAATGATTATCTCCCGACAACCGAATGACAAAGCCACATCCACTGCAAGACCTGTGTCGGTGTCGTCCTTTTCGGGGGGAAAGGGCAAAAAAACGGCGCTGCGGAATTTGGAAAGCTTGTCTTTCGGATAAGAATCCATGTCCCCGAGAATTATGTCTGGATTGACCTCTTTGATCTTTTCCGAAAAGGTGCGCAAAGTATCGCATCCGGAGTCGGCGGCAATGATAAGGTCACCGTCTTGCGGAATATCGGTCATTTTTTCTGCGCAAAAAGCCTTGCCGCCCGTAAAAACAAAGGCGCGGCAGGGCTTTTCTTCTTTGAATCTTTCAAGTTCAATCCCATTCATTTTTGTTTTTCAGCTCCTCAAAAAGAAGGCGATAGCTTTCATGGCGGCTTTTTGCGATAATGCCATCCTCAAGTGCAGTAACCACCCCACAGCCATCCTCGCAAAGATGACTGCAATCGGTGTATCGGCAAGAGAAAGAGAATTTTTCGATATCAGGAAAAGCTCCCACGAGACTGTCCTTCGGGATCATATTGTATTGGGCAATTTCAAGCATCGAAAATCCGGGGGTGTCGGCAATATATGTATCCTCCGAAAGCTTGAAAAGCTCGGTCTTTCGGGTGGTGTGCTTTCCGCGCTCTATCTTTTCACTCAAAACTCCCGTTTCAAGCTCTTTTCCAAGCTCAGGAAAAACCACATTTATGGTGCTGGATTTTCCCACACCCGACGCACCGGCAAAAAAACAGACCTTTCCGCTCACCGCGTTTCTTATATATTCGATCTTTTCGGCATCGGGATTTTCGGCGCAGAATTCAACAGCGTCAAAACCGGCCTTGCGGTAAAGAGCGCACAGCTCGCTTGCATTGGCAAGATCACTTTTGTTGACGATCATCAGAACATCAATATCGTTGTGGCACGCCACAGCCAACATTTTGTCGATAAGAAAAAGATCGGGGTCGGGCTTTGCCGCGGCAATCACAAAGAGCAGCAGGTCAATGTTGGCACTGGCGGGACGGATAAGCGAATTTTTGCGCTCGCAGACACTTGTGATAAAGCCGCTTCCATCCTTTTGCCTTTCAAGTTCTATGATATCTCCGGGCAAAGGCTTTATGCCATCGCGACGGAAAGCACCTTTAGCTCGGCAGGAAATATATTCTTCACTGCCGCAGGGTTTGCCGCAGAGCTCGGCGGTATAAAGACCGCCGACGCCCTTTATTATTCTTGCTTTTTCAGTCATTTTTCACCTGTTTATACTTCGGTGGGTTCGTCATCCGCCACTTCGGGAGAAGCTTCGGAGTTTTCGGTATTTCCGCTGTCTGCTTCACCGTTTTCGGAAGATGTGCCTTCTTCGGAAATGTCAGGTTCCACCTTTTCGTTGTTGTCTTCAGTGGCTTCTGCCGTTTCATTTTCAGTTTCTTCGGCAGGTGTTTCGGACTCCTCGGTGCCCTCCTCGCCGATGTCGGAAAGCTCATCGCTCTCAACGCCTTCGGCAGGAGCTTCGTCTTCAACGGGAGTTGTCGGCTCAGGCAGAATGATAACAACGCGTCCCGAGCTTACTGTAAGCTCGATCTCGGTGATATATTTGTAAACCGTTTCGCCCTCAGCGACGCTTTGGGAGATTACAGTTCCTTCAGGAGCATCCGATTCTTCATAATCCACAATACCTATGCTGATGCGGTTTTTCTGAAGCTCACGGACAGCTTCTTCATAGGTTAAGCCTGTCACCTTGGGCACTGTTACCTCCTCGACCGGAGCGCCGTTGCTGACATAAAGAGTAATGGTATCGCCCTTTTTCAGAACAGTCCCGGGTTCGGGGTCTGTTTTTATGACATAGCCCTTGATTACCGTGTCATGGTCTTCGGATTTCAATGTCCAATTTATATCGTTGCGGCGCAGAAGCGTTGTGACCTCCTGAGCATTGGCGTTGGTATAGTTGTCAAGCACAAAAACCTTTGCGGGAGGATTAAGAGTGACAGTTACTGTTTGCAGATTGTCGGGGTCATATTTTTTTCGTGTTCCTTCCGACGGAGTCTGATGAATTATTTCGCCGACGGGCTTTTCGGGGTCATGTTCAACCTCTTTTGTGCTGACTTTTATATCATAACCGTCTTTTTTATAGTTTTCCGCAAGCTCTTCACTGTGCATCTGACCCACAAGCGATGGGATAACTATTTCTTTTCCCGTGTCATTGAAGCTTGAACTGCATTGCTTCAAGAACATAACGGCAAAAACTATGAGAACAATGAAAAACGCCGCTGTCACTCCCGAAATAATCGCAAGGAAGGATGAGCGCTTTTTTGTTTTTTCGGCAGCTTTCTTTTTCTCGCCGGATTTGTGATGGCTTGTGAAAACAGTGGCGGGATTCTGGGAAATGATGCCGAGAGCCTTTTCCATGGCAGCACAGGACGAAAATCTTTCGTCGGGTTCTTTATTCATAGCCTTGAGAATAATCTGTTCAAGACCTCTCGGTATGGCTGCAATCTCTGTGGGGGGCTGAGGCTCGTCCTGTATCTGCATCATGGCAACCGCCATGGTGCTTTCGGCAATAAAGGGGAGCTTTCCTGTCGTCATCTCATAAAGCATAACGCCGACCGAATATATGTCGGAATAAAAGCCTATCTCTTTTCCGCTTGCCTGCTCGGGACTGATATAATCGACAGTACCCAGAGCCATGTCGGTCATGGTAATCGATTCGGATTTCAGCATTTTTGCAATACCGAAGTCCATGACCTTAACAACGCCTTCGCGGGTTATCATAATGTTCTGGGGTTTGACATCGCGGTGGATGATGCCCATGGAATGGGCGTGTCCGAGAGCGCGGAGTATCTGCGAGACATAATAAACCGCCTCTCCCCATTCGATAGTTTTTTTGAAATCTATATATTCCTTCATGGTTATGCCTTCGACATATTCCATGACAAGATAGTTGATGTCTTTTTCAAAGACCACATCGTATATTTTTACAATGTTTGGGTGGGAAAGCATGGCGACCGCTTTTGACTCATTGAGAAATCGGCGGACGGATTTTTCGTCCCTGCTTGACTCCTCGTTGAGAATCTTGACCGACACCACCTGACCCGAGCCCTCAACCGTCGCCTTGAAGACATATGCCATTCCTCCGACACCGAGGAGTTCTTTTATGGTGTATTTGCCGTTCAGGGTCTTGCCGATATACTGCTCATAACGTTCCATATCCGTTCCTCCTGTGTTTTCAGAATCTGACAAGTATCGCCGTGATATTGTCTCCGCCGCCTGCAGCGTTTGCCTTTTCGATAAGGGTGTTCACCGCTTCGCGCACGCTTTCGCTCTCACGCACTGTCTTTTCCATCGATACATCGTCGACAAAGTTCGAAAGACCGTCAGAGCAAAGAAGAAAACTCTTTCTGTCGGGAAGTATCTTGAAGAAATCTGCTGTCACCTCGGCATCGGTACCGACAGCTCGCATGATGACATTTTTGTTGGGATGTGTCTTTGCCTGCTCCTCCGAAATTTTGCCCTGATCCACAAGGGTCTGGACATATGAATGGTCACGGGTGAGCTTGCACATTCCATCCTCTCCCAGCACATAAAGACGGCTGTCACCTATGTTCAGGGCATACACTGTGTTTCTGAAGGTCATCATCGCCACAAGAGTTGTGCCCATGCCGCGCAGGGAAGAAT